>NZ_CAWUDG010000001.1:0-556890 GCF_963920885.1 Anabaena sp. CCY 0017
TATCTACTCTCTCTGGTTTCGTCAAGGGGTAAACCAAAGTTTTTTTAAAAGGGGCAAGCAAACTGACAAAAGCCTAGTTTTCAGATGATTTCAGCCTTTTAGGATTGGGCTTTGTAGTCGTTCTAAAACTATGCCGGCTGAGATGACAACACAAATAACCCAAATCTATAGACTGTCTTACAAGGGTAGCCCCAATACCAATCGTCTATGGCTTTGTAGTCAAGTGGCGTTCATCGAATAGTCGATAACTCTAGCACTGCCATGCCTTTATGAGTCTGTGGATAGAGGCGATCGCCTATTAACGCATAAGAAACTGAGAAACTGAACATATATATAGCGTGCAGGTAAAGTTTTCATGGATTGGTAAATAGGTGGGCGAGAAAATCTTTAAAACCCTACGATGGAATGATGTTGTGTGGTAATTTTTATTCTGGAAATCACCTTATATGCTGTCGATACATCTCCATGCTGATGATGAAACGGCTCAAAGTTTACACAAAGAACCAAATGGTAAAACTGAAGCTTGGCATATTCTTTGGGCTGCACCAGGGGCAGAAGTATTGGCGGGACTTAAGTTATAATTTATGCGATCGCAACTATTTGAAGCTTTTGCCGCCTGTGAATATGATTCTGTTTTGACTCGCCACTCGATTCAAACAGGAGATATTGTTTATATGCCCGCAGGCATCATTCACTGTTTTAAACCAGAGAAGTAAGTCGGCACAAATAAATCTAACTAAACCTTGTCTACTTTGAGAACTGTAGTTTTTAGTCAAGATGGTGAGATTGCTTCGTTACGTCGCAATGACAAAAACTCCACTTTTCATGATGGACAAGGTTTATGTAATAGAATGTAAAAAACCCAAGACCCTTGTGATTGCTTCACTCCACTTTGTTACGTTCGCAACGACATACATGGAAATTTTTACGCCGACTTACTTACACTTGTCTTTGAGATTCAACAAACCTCAAATCAGGCTCAATCGGTCATGCCGACAGATATGTATAGCATAGATTTCGAGGCGACCATAACAGAACTTTACAAAGATACAGAAATTTAAAGACCTCCGCGTGCCTTTGCGTTTCAATCCTTAATCACCATCCATTGAGTAACAGGTGACATAGCCCGCCAACCTAAAAACTTACCAATAGGTTCTGCTCTTTGCATAGCAATACGAGTTAAACTACCACCAACTTGGTTATACCATTTAAATAAAGTTTGCTCACCCTCCACAGTCACAACATTAGCCACTAACCGCCCACCCGGACGCAGTACTTTCCAACAGATATCAAAAAGCCCTGCTGCTGTAACTCCACCACCAATAAATATAGCGTCGGGTGTGGGTAAATCTTTCAAAATTGATGGTGCTTTACCGCTAATAATTTTTAAGTGGGGAGTTCCTAAAGCTGCTGCGTTATCGGCTATGTACCCCAGTCTAGAGGAATTCTGTTCAATAGCGATCGCCTGACATCGAGAATGAGTCCGCATCCATTCGATAGAAATTGAACCACAACCCGCGCCGACATCCCATAGTAGCTGTCCGGGAGTGGGAGCTAATTTTGCTAAAGTCACCGCCCTCACTTCACTCTTAGTTAACTGTCCATCATGATGATAGGCATGATCTGGCAATCCTGGTAATCTGGGTAAAGGTATTACCCCAGCATCAGCAATACATTCCAGTGCGATCGCATTCAACGGTGCAATTTCTGTTTCATGCCAATCTGCGGCTGTACCTTCGACAATTCTCTCATGAATACCGCCCAGATGTTCTAAAACTGTAATTTTGCTACCACCATAACCACGATTTGTCAAGATTTCGGCAACAATTGCGGGGGTGTCTTTTCCTTCACTCAAAATCAACAGTTTAGCCTGGGGATAGATATAAGCCTGGAGTAAAGAAGCTGGACGACCGCACAAACTCAAGGTTTCTATATCAGTGAAAGACCATCCCAGTTTGGCACAGGCGAGGCTGAAGGTAGACGGTGCAGGAATAATCGTAATTTCCTCTAGGGGAATTTGTCGGGTAATGGTGACACCGATACCATAACAGCAGGGGTCGCCACTGGCTAATACACAGATTGATTCACCCCGACGACGGATAATGTCGGCTATGGAGGTGCTAATGGGAGATGTCCAGGCTATTTTCTGACGTGGGTCATCTGGTGGGAACATGGCTAAATGGCGATCGCCTCCGACAATCACTTCAGCTTGGTCTACTAGAGAACGAGCGATCGCACTTAAACCCTGTAACCCATCTTCACCAATCCCCACAATCGATAGCCATTTCCGTGTCATAGAAGCTGTAATAATTTAACTAGATATTGCGGCTTTGACTGCGATTAAGAGCAGTTATTCTAATCTATTAATCAGGTTTTAACTCAACACTCCCAAGTTTGATGTTTATAACTTTTACTCGTGTGTTATAATGAGTAAGCATTACAACTGTTGAACAGGTAAAATATAGAAATATATATTTACTTGGGTTAATGAAATTTCACAATTAGGTTGGTATTAATTGAAAATTAAAGCGTTGGATGTCAAAGCAGGCGATCGCATTATTGCCTATTGCAAGAATAAAATGCAAGTTTGCAAGGTGAAACGCATATTAGAACCTGGTTCTAGCAACATCACACTATCTGTATTCACATCCGAGCATTATCGGGGATGCTTAGTTTCCTGTGTAGTCCGGTTCCAGTGTGACACCTTAGTTGATTTAGTACAATAAAATTAGTAGAATTTTGCGTAATTAGCCCAAAAAATGTCACAGGCTTAATCTCTGGTTTGTCAATAAATTCTCCAAATATATCAAGTGATATATTTAACTGAATATTAAAAATATGCAGCATCCAGCGAGCTGAATACCTGATCATGTTAAATTAATAAAGCTAAGAGTTGGGAAACTCCGGTGAAATTCCGGGACTGTGCCGCAGCTGTAATGGGAAGGCCAAAACAGAGCATTGAGTTTTTTACTTGCCAAGTCAGAATGCCAACCATAGCAGTGTATTAAAGACACACTCACTATCTACTGCCTGCGTCGCACAGGGAAGGAGTTACAGTTTTGCTGTCCGGTTTTGCCTTATGTCCTGGTTTGTTTTATGATACAGCCGCCCAAGATGGGATATTATCTCGCATCAGAATACCAGGTGGAATTCTGGATAGTCAACAGTGTCATGCAATCGCAGATATAGCAGAGAATTACGGGGGCGGTTATGTTGATGTTACCAATCGCGCCAACCTCCAAATCAGGGAACTGCGTTCGGGAATAAATCCAGCAGTTCTCAAGCATTTACAAAATATCGGTATCGGTTCTCGCAATTTTGCTGTTGACCACATTCGGAATATTATGACCAGCCCCACTGCTGGTATTGATCCCCAAGAATTAATTGATACTCGTCCCTTTGTGCAAGACTGGGAAAATTATATCGCCGCACATCCTCAGCTATCAGGACTATCAGCAAAATTTAGCGTTTGCTTTGATAGTGGTGGTAAAGTTTCGGTGTGCGATCGCCTCAACGATATCATGTTTGCTGCTGTCTTAATTGACGGGAAAGTTTATTTTCGGCTATGTCTCAGCGTCGGTGTCAAGGGAAAACCACCCGTTGATATGGGAATTGTCTTATTACCAGAGTTATGTTTGCCACTTTTGGCAGCTTTAGCAGATATTTATCTCAATTATACTGACCCTAACAGTCGGCGCAAGCTGCGTTTGCGAGAGCTGTTAAATAACTTAGGTTGTGAAAATTATCTGCAAGAAGTTGAACAACGTCTAGGTTTTAACCTCACCCCTCAGCGACAGTTGAATAAAACCAGTCTCGAAAAAAATTCAAAATCTAACTATCAACATATCGGCATTCATCCCCAGCGTCAGCCAGGCTTATTTTATATTGGCGTGGTTTTACCGTTAGGTAGGCTAGAGAGTCAGCAAATCCGGGGTTTAGCTGATTTAGCCCAAAAATTCGGTAGCGGGACTCTGAGGCTAACTCCTTGGCAAAATTTACTCCTGACTGATATTCCACAGCGATCGCTTACCGATGTCAAGAGTGAAATCGCTGCTCTAAAATTAGATATATCGGCAAGTAATATCAATACTGCATTAGTTGCCTGTTCTGGTAATAAAGGTTGTGCAGCATCTGCCACAGATACTAAAGGTGATGCTTTAGCATTAGCAAAATATCTCGAAACTCATGTTAGTCTGAATCACCCAGTTAATATTCACTTTAGCGGCTGCGAAAAATCTTGCGCCCAACATAGTCATAGTGATATTACCTTGCTCGGTGTCAGTCTAGAATCAGAACATGGAACCTTGGAAGCTTATCATATTTATGTTGGTGATAGCTGGCGTAGCGAAGCCATAGGTGACAGCAACCAAAAATTTGGTCGTCAACTCTATCAATATGTCACAGTGGCCGAACTACCTGTATTGTTAGGGCAGATGTTACAAGTTTATAAAATTCAATGCCGAAATCCTGATGAATCCTTTGGAGAATTTGTTAATAGATATGGAATTGCCCAATTACAGCCGTTATTCTCCCCAGTGAGTTAGGGTTATTTCTGTTAACTTGCGTGGCATAGCCATTACCATTCACCATTCACCATTCACTATTTTCCCATGTCTGACTACATCCGAGATGCTAACGAAATTTACAGTAAATCCTTTGCCATTATCAGAGCAGAAGCCAACCTAGATGTGCTGCCGCCAGATGTAGCAAAAGTGGCTGTACGCCTGATTCATGCCTGTGGAATGACTGATATCGTCAATGACTTGGGATATTCATCAACGGCAGTACAGACTGGACGCGCAGCACTAGCAGCAGGTGCGCCGATTTTGTGTGATTGCCGAATGGTTGCCGAAGGTATTACGAGAAAGAGACTACCTGCAAACAATCAAGTTATTTGCACTCTTTATGATGTGGAAGTACCAGCGTTAGCTAAACGTTTGGGTAATACGAGATCAGCTGCTGCGGTGGAGTTGTGGCGATTGCACTTAGAAGGGGCAGTGGTAGCAGTTGGAAATGCACCGACAGCATTATTTCGGTTATTAGAAATGCTGGAAGAAGGAGTGCTGAAACCAGCGCTAATTTTAGGTTTCCCCGTAGGATTTGTGGGTGCGGCAGAATCAAAAGCAGCATTGGCAGCAAATAGCAAAGGTGTACCATTTTTAACATTACATGGTCGGCGTGGTGGCAGTGCGATCGCCGCCGCAGCAGTTAATGCCCTAGCAACAGAGGAAGAATAATCATGCAAATCAAAGGCCGTCTCTATGGAATTGGCGTAGGGCCAGGTGATCCCGAACTATTGACATTGAAAGCACTGCGACTATTACAGGCTGCCCCTGTGGTAGCTTATCAGTCAGCAGTAGATAAAGAAAGTATAGCGCGAGCGATCGTTTCCCAATATCTCACCGGGAATCAAATCGAAGTGCTGTTTCACCTCCCCCGCGCCTTAGAACCAGAAACGGCCAATTTGATTTATGACAAAGAAGTTGCACCAATAGCCGAACATCTAGCAGCAGGAAGGGATGTAGTGGTGTTGTGTGAGGGTGATCCGTTTTTTTACGGTTCTTTCATGTATGTTTTCACCCGTTTATCTGAACACTACAAAACCGAAGTTGTACCAGGAGTTTCTTCACTTATGGCTTGTCCTGTAGCCTTGGGTGTACCATTCACTTATTACAACGATATTATGACCGTTTTACCTGCCCCCATGCCGGCAGAAGAATTGACTACGCACTTACTAGCAACCGATGCGGCGGCGATAATGAAACTAGGTCGCCATTTTACCAAAGTGCGAAATGTTTTACATCAATTAGGATTGGCATCACGAGCATTGTATATTGAGAGGGCAACAATGACACAGCAGAGAATTGTACCCCTGGATGAAGTTGATCCCGATCAAGTACCCTATTTCTCAATGATTATCATCCCAACCAAAAATCGACTATAGGTTTAATAACAACTTCTAGTTATGATTCGTATTTATTTGAAAAACCACAGGCTTAAATTACCTAGCCATACACGAAAGATTATCTGTGTCTATATGTGGTTTGATTTGAAAGGATATCAAATTTTACAAAATATCTAATTAAATGATCACAAAGATTGTACCTGCCGTTGTGGTACTGGGTCAAAACAGTGTACCAGTAGCCCGAAAAATCATCGATGTCCTGCCAGGGGCGACATTATACGGTTTGGCAGGACGCACATCTGGTGTTGATGTCACTTTCACTAACTTCGGTGATACAGTGCGCGAGTTATTCGCAGAGGGAACACCGTTAATTGGTATTTGTGCTGCTGGCATTCTGATTAGAACCATCGCACCAATGCTTTCTGATAAAAAACAGGAACCGCCAGTATTAGCTGTAGCTGAAGATGGAAGTGCTGTGGTTCCGCTTTTGGGTGGACTGAATGGCGTGAATGATTTGGCGCGACGCATTGCTGAGGAACTTGATGTTAAACCTGCAATCACTACAACAGGTGATATCCGTTTCCGCACAGCGCTATTATCTCCTCCTCCTGGATATCATTTAGCCAATCCAGATGACGCGAAGAAATTTATCTCAGATTTATTAGCTGGGGCGCAAGTCAAGCTTGAAGGTTCAGCACCTTGGTTGAGTAATAGTCAACTACCGATAGACCCCAACGGCGATTTAACTATTCAGGTTACAGAACAATTAGTCACTCCTGCACCCGACCGCCTGGTTTATCACCCAGCAACTATAGCGATTGCGCTGAACGCACGCTCCGCGAACGCCATCAGTGATACTGTTGATCTAGCTTTAGTACAACAATTGTTAGCAGATGCCGAACTTGCCCCCGCATCAGTAGCTGGAATATTTGCACCTATCAACATGGCGAATAATCCCAGCTTAAAAGCCATTGCTAACGCCTTTAAAGTACCTACACGCTTCTTTACCTCAGATAAACTAGAAAATTTGACAGCACAAGGTTATAGCCCAGCCCAAGCCATAGCCATCAACGCCACTGGTTCGTCTCCCTTATCCTCCTCATCTTCCCACCTAGCGATCGCCATTGCGCCCAAACCCATAGACCCCAGCACCATAGGTCAAGCACAGGGGCGGTTAGCCATTATTGGCACTGGGCCAGGTGGTTCACAGTGGATGTCTCCAGAGGTGAAAGAAATACTCAAATCTGCAACTGATTTAGTGGGTTACAAAACATACATAAATTTAATTGGTTCTCTCGCTGATGGTAAACAACTGCATGAGTCCGACAACCGTGAAGAAATTGCACGGGCAACAATGGCGCTGGATTTGGCAGCACAAGGGCGGTATGTAGCCGTAGTATCTTCTGGTGATCCTGGGATATATGCAATGGCTGCGGCTGTATTTGAGGTATGCGATAGCGCAGCGCTCCGTAGGAATCGCAACCCCAAACCGGAATGGGATAGTATAGACATTCATGTTGCACCAGGGATATCAGCGATGCAAGCGGCGGCGGCGGTTATTGGTGCGCCTTTAGGACATGACTTCTGCGCGATTTCCCTGTCTGATATTTTAAAACCTTGGTCAATTATTGAACAACGAATTGCTGGAGCTGCTGAAGCTGATTTTGCGATCGCCTTTTATAATCCCGTGTCCACAGAGCGCACTTGGCAACTAGAAGCAGCGAAAAATATTTTGCTGAAATATAGAACACCAGACACCCCAGTAGTATTAGCCAGAAACATTGGCAGACCAGGGCAGATGGTGAAGGTAATCAAACTTGACCAATTAACAGCAGATTCAGCCGATATGCGAACAGTTATTCTAATTGGTTCCAGCCAAACCCGAACAATTCAGCGTAGTGATGGCAGCATTTCCGTTTATACACCAAGACAGTACATTCAACAAATCTAAGCCTACGCTACACTATGGCTCTAAGCGCAGTCATACCCGGTTCGCGAAAGTTTTAGCAGAGCTTTTTAATTACTGAAAGCCTTGATGTAGGGGCGGGTTTACAGATATGTTCAATTACCAATATTATTTGAATAAACCCACCCCTACTTGGTTTCTACTCAGCACTCAGCACTCAGCACTTTGCTATAATTACTGACTAATAGGAATTTCAATTAAAAATTCTGCACCTTGTCCAGGAATGGAATTACAAGATAACTTTCCATGATGTTTATCTACTATAATCTGATAACTAATAGATAGTCCTAATCCTGTACCTTTACCCACATCTTTAGTAGTAAAGAAAGGATCAAATACTTTTTCTAATGTTTTTTCGGGAATTCCTCGACCATTATCTGCAATACGGATTGCTACTGTGTTTGTATTCACAACTTCAGTAGTAATACGAATTTGTCCTCCTTCGCCAACAAACTCTTCTTCCACAGCATCAAGAGCATTACTTAAAATGTTCATAAAGACCTGATTGAGTTGTCCAGGATAGCATTCAATTGTAGGCAAATTACCATACTCCTTGATAACTAATATCTCTGGATGATTTGGTTTGGATTTCAGGCGATTTTGCAGAATCATCAAAGTACTATTAATACCATCGTGAATATTTACCTGTTTAAACTCGGCTTCATCTAAACGAGAAAAACTTCGTAGAGATAACACAATTTCCCGAATCCTTTGGGTTCCTATTTGCATAGAATTAAGCAATTTAATCAGGTCTTCTTTCAGAAATTCCAAGTCGATAGCGGCAATTTCTGCTTGAATTTCCTCCGGGGGATTGGGAAAGTGTAGTTGATAAAGTTCTAGGAGACACAGCAAATCTTCAGTATATTCACTGGCTGGGATGAGATTACCATGAATAAAATTAACTGGATTATTAATTTCATGAGCGATCCCCGCAACCATATTCCCAAGTGAGGACATTTTTTCACTGTGAATAAGTTGAGATTGGGTGCGTTGGAGTTCGTATAGGGTATTTTCTAAATTTTGGGTTTGTTGCTGCAATTTGATTTCAGCTTGTTTGCGATCGCGAATATCACGTGTAATCGTCGCTAAACACAAAGGCTCACCAGTTTCAGAACTCTTAACTACGAACACGTTAAAATCAACGGGAATTGCTTCTTCCGTCTGAAGATTCCGCAAACGATATTCACCTTGCCACAGACCATGTTCCATGACAGTAGGTATAATTCGCTGCTGCATATCTTCTATATCTTCAGGAAGCATATATTCAAGAATATTGAAATTTTTGGCAACTTCTAAGCTATCAACACCCACTAACTTGAGTCCAGCTTCATTAATGAATAGGGATTGTCCTTCTAGAGAAGCGCAACCAATCAGATCACTACTATTTTCAATTAGTGAAACAAACATTTCTCGGTCTTGTTCGGCTTTTTTGTGTTCTGTGATGTCGGTCACTGTCACCACAAGCTGATTAATGCGTGAAGCATTATCAAACAGTGGTGTAATATTCAAGAGCCACCAAGAATGTTTTTCATCGGCACAGAAATATTCTTCAAAGAATATGCTTTTGCCAGACTGAATACATTGTCTGTAATGATGATGATGAATATCCGCCATTTCATCTGGTAGTGCCTCAGCCATCAATTTTCCGACAAAGGATTCCAAATATATGGGGCTAGTTCTCAAAATAGCTGGATTAAATTTGACGTAACGAAATTCTTCCTGATTTTCTAAAATGTCCAAGACATAAATGCCATAATCCACATTTTCCCAAATGCTTTGTAAAAACTGTGCCTGCTCTTGCAGTTTTTTTTCTGCTTGTTTGCGTTCGCGTAGCGCTGCTTGCATATCGCTAATATCAACAAAACAGCCATACCAGATGATTTCACCTCCTGGCTGAAGTTCTGGGCGAGATACTGCCTTGATCCATTTTTTTTGACCAGAGACAGAGGTAGTTTGCCACTCATATTCAAAGTTTTGCATTGTTTGGGCTGAGTGGGCGATCGCTAGCTTGAATCCTGGCCAATCTTCAGGTTCAATATAGTTAAAACCTAATGTGGCATTTTTTTGAACTTCTTCCGGTTCTAGTCCCAAAAGTTCTCGGCATCCTGAAGAAACGAAGGGAAAAGACATCGTACCATCCGGGTCAAGACAAAATTCATATAGCATCCCTGGTACATTGTCTGCTAGTCTTTGCCATCGGGCTTCAGCTGCTTTAAGTGCAACTGTACGCTCTTCAACTCTAAATTCTAGCTCTTCATTCAGTTGTTGAAGTTCTGCTTCCTTTCGCTTCAACCCAGTTATATCCAATAGCACTCCACAAAAAATTACCTCTCCTTGCTCATTTCGCATAGGAGTTGACTCTCCCTGCCACCAACGTATTTCGCCATTAGGCTTCACCAATCGTCCCTCATAATGCCAAGGAGTAGAATTTTGGACTGCGACTGCTACTGAAGCAATACAACTGTCAAAATCCTCTGGATGGATCAGAGTAAAAAAACTATTTAAATCCTGGATCATTTCAGATGCGGTGATACCTGCAAGCTCCCAAATAAAGTCGCTTATATAGTCCACTCTCCAAATATCGTTACGGTTCGTGAACTGAAAAATCGCACCAGGTAAATTAGCGGCAATATCTCGGAAGCGTCTTTCACTATTTGCCAGAGCGATTTCTGCTTGTTTTTGAGCAGTAATCACTTGTGTAAACATGATCAAACCACCTATTTGTCCAGATTTTTCATACCAAGGTTGGATCTCCCATTTCACCCAATCAGTTTTTCCGTTTGCACGCAATAAGGCATTTTCCTCACATTTCTCAATGGCTCCAGCCAAGCAGCGTTGATGAATTTCCCGCAAATCCTGGGAAATATCTGGGCAAATTTCGTAATGCGATCGCCCAATCAGATTTTCATCACCTAAGCCGTAATCTTCACGCCAACGGCGACTTACTAACAGGTATCGCATTTGGTGATCAAATATGGCGATCGCCGCAGGTGTACACTCTAAAAGTAAACCTATTTGATCTTGGCTATATTTCAGGTTATTGCAAATTGCTTGCTGACGCAGTTCTATGAGTTCTTGTTGAAGACAGTCATACGTATTTTTATCGAGAGTGATGAGATTACCAGTCATAGTCTCGTCTCTTTCCAGTTAAGGGCTTGCAGTGAAGTTCAATATCTATGTTTCCCAATCTCAAATTTAAAATTAAAATTCTAAAATCAACTCAAAAATTATCCTAATTGACCAGTCTCTAAACTCTGCATTTTGCCATTTTTAGCCTTCAGAAGCAAGGGGGGGAAGAAAAATAGAGAAAGTCATCATTTTAAATATAGAAGTTGGCAACATTATTTCTGGTAAATCTCTAAGCTTGGTATCCATTAAAATGATTTTTTCCTGAAACTCAGTTTAATTACTGCAATTGGTGATCAACAAATTTTACTAAGGGTAATATTTTTTGTAAATTTATGCAGAATTCATACAATGAAACTGAAGAAATGAATAGACACTCATCTAAGCATTATTAATATGAACAGCAAAAAGTATCTTTTATCACTGATAGTAGTAGCGATCGCCGCCAGCATCAGCAGTTGTAGTCCTAGTCCTACTTCCAGCAATATTGATAGTGAAACCCCATCTCCTACCATCACGCCACGAGAGACTCCCAAAACACCTACTACAACTTCTCCAGATCCCACAAGCCAGACTACTAATGTTACCTTGTATACAAGTGATCTTCAATGCCAAGAATTGATTCCCCAAGAAGTTTCAGTCCCAGCAAAAGAACCTGTAACAGGCGCGGTGGGTAAAATTATAGAAGAACAAAATACAGCTGATTTTGACTTGTCTGGTTATCGTGTTCAAGTCCAAAACGGCGTTGCTACCGTTGATTTCCGGCTATCTCCGGCATCGAAACGGCAGTTAGTTTCTCTTTCTAGCTGTGAACAATTTGCTTTATTTGGCAGTCTCCGCAAAACTTTAATGAGTAATCCTGAATGGAATATTAAAGAAGTTCGCTTCACTGAGCAAGGAAAAGAAGTAATTCTGTGAAACTTAGACAAACGCTGGATTAACTTTATTCAATATAAAAATATAGTATTGTAGGGTGCGTAAAGCACTAAAACCTAAATTATGCTGCATTACAGGTATTTTTAGATAAATAGACCACACGTTAGGGGCGCAAGACCTTACGCCCTTACTACTACAAATTATTCATTGACGAATGGGAATTTCAATCACAAATTCTGCACCTTCTCCAGGTATCGAATTACAAGATAAATTTCCATTATGTTTTTCAACTATAATCTGATAACTAATAGATAGCCCTAATCCTGTACCCTTACCCAGGTCTTTAGTAGTAAAGAAAGGGTCAAACATTTTTGCCAGAATTTTTTGCGAAATTCCTCGCCCATTATCTGCAATACGAATTGCTACCCTATTTTTATTAATAAGTTCAGTAATAATATGAATTTGTCCTTGCTGTCCTACAAAATATTCTTCCACCGCATCAATAGCATTACTTAAAATATTCATAAATACTTGATTTAGCTGCCCAGGATAGCATTGAATATTAGGCAATTGACCATATTCTCTTATGACTAATATTTCTGAATGATTAGGTTGTGCTTTTAGGCGATTTTGCAGAATCATTAAAGTGCTATCAAGACCATCGTGGATATTCACCTGTTTAAATTCGGCTTCATCTAAACGCGAAAAATTCCGTAGAGACAACACAATTTCTCGAATTCTCTGGGTTCCGACGTTCATAGAATGAAGCAATTTAATCAGGTCTTCTTTGACAAATTCCAAGTCGATAGCAGCAATTTCTGCTTGAATTTCCTCCGGGGGGTTGGGAAAGTGTAATTGATAGAGTCCTATTAGTCGCAGCAAGCCTTGAGCGTATTCGTTCGCTGGATTGAGATTACCATAAATAAAATTGACTGGATTATTAATTTCATGAGCGATACCCGCCACCATATTACCTAGTGAGGACATTTTTTCACTGTGAATAAGTTGAGACTGGGTACGTTGCAATTCGTATAAAGTATTTTCGAGGTTTTGGGTTTGTTGCTGCAATTTCATTTCAGCTTGTTTGCGTTCTGTAATGTCACGCCCTACACCCGAAATAGTCACTTCGCCACTGGGAGCGGTGACGGTTGAAGTATTAAAGCTAAACCATCGCCAGCTACCATTTTTGTGCTGGATTTGCACCTCTACACCAGAATGTTGCACTCCAGCTACCGCTTTGTATAAAGCTGAGTAGTTATTAGCTAAGGATTCAGGATCTGTAAACTCTGTTATGGAATGACCGACTATTTCCTCCAATTCATATCCCAAAATTGCGGTGATATTGGGTGAATGGTAAGTAAAAATGCAGTCTTCAGTTAGGGTATAGATCAAATCATTGGCATTTTCTACGATGTTACGGAACTGTAACTCACTCTGCTGTAGGGCTTCTTGGGCGCGTTTACGTTCTGTAGCGTCAGTACCTATTGAAAGAATTTCCAGTAAATTTCCTTGTTTGTCCAAAATGGGTTTATTCGCCCAGACGACCCAAACGCGATCGCCATTTTTACATAAATTTTCATTTTCGTTAAATAAATAATTTTCTGGGTTTTGGCAAATATCCACCATCAACGCTTGTAAGTCGCGCCCAGAGGTTTCTGTTTCTGGCACAATTGTCCCAATAACGTTACGTTTAACAATCTCATCTAAATCGAAACCAAAAAACCTTTGACCATAGTCATTTAAAAAGATCACATTGCCATTGCTATCCCAACGCAGAATGATACAGTTAGCAGTTTGCACCAAATCTCGATATTGTGCTTCGCTTTGTTGTAGAGCTTTTTCCGTCAGTTTACGTTCGCTAATATCCCGCACTACTGCTAAAATATGTGGCTTACCATTGTAGGTGCAGATTGTTGCTTTCACTTCTACATCAATTAACGTACCATCTTTGCAGACATCAACGGCCTGCCCATAAAATCCTTGATGAGATTTAATTTTCTGGACATAATCTTCAAAAATATGATGCGAATCTGGGTGTATGTAAACTAATGGATTTAAATTAATAAACTCTGCGTAAGTGTAGCCGTGCATTTGGCAAGCAGCCGGATTTACTTCGACAACTTTTTGTGTTTCTATTTCCGTAATTAATAGTCCATCATTGATGGCGGCAAAAATTGCCCGATATTGGAGTTCACTTTGACGTAGTGCTTCTTCTGCTTGTTTGTGTGGTGTGATATCGCTAAAACTCCACACTCTACCAATAATTTGTTTTCCTAAGCACTGCGGATGAGAATGTCGCTCAAATATTCTGCCATCTTGCAGTTCTAATAAATCGTAACTATCGACTTCTGGCTGTGTGTGTAATTCCCGAATACGTTGCGTAAATTGATGGGGATTTTTGAGTTGGTTGGCTAGATAAGCAATATGCTGTTCATGATCATTTTCCATCAAGATCTCTGGGGGAATTGACCAAATTTCTAGGAACTTCTGGTTGTAATTGAGAATATTCCCCAAACTATCGATAGCTAAAATGCCATCTTGTATTGATTCAAAGGTAGCGCTTAACAGTGATAAAGAATTTTCTAAAGCTTGCTGGGCTTGCTGGCGTTGGTTAATATCTTCTTGAGCCTGAGTGACATCCCGAATTACCAATACGGCACAATGATCATCAGTGAGTTCTATATAATTGCCGGAAATTTGCAACATTAGGGAACGTTGATTGTACTGAAATTGATAATTTGTAGTTTTATACTCTCCACTATGTATGAGGACATCGGGGTAAGCTGACGAATCAACAAGTTTTCCCGCTTGGAATAGGGGCAATAAGTCACTTAGAATTACGCCATCAATCTTACTGTGTGGTTGGTTTACCAAATGCTTAAAGCTAGAATTGCACCATTGAACACGTCTGTCTTCTCCCACCCAGACTACAGCATCTGCGATCGCACCTAATGTTACTTCCATCTTGGCGAGGGTAGTCTGCAATTGCCTCACTTGTTCTAGCTGTTCAGCGCTCATCACCAACTCCTTGATGCCTCTAGGATAGAGATTTTATCCTAGAGGCATCACTTTACGACTCAATTACAGCAAAATTACATAATTAGTTTGGAGCAGCAAAAAACCCCGGCGAAACTAACCGGGGTGAGAAGGAGAAGTCCAAATGACGATGAGAGATACCGATACAGAAATCCAAAAGTCTTAGCTAACGCCCAAAGCAACCAAAATTAAAGTAGTTACAAGCAATGTAGCAAACGCACCTTGCACAGCATATTGACGTTGCTCCTGTTTGTTGGGGTAGGTAGAGCGGTACATTTGGGGTTCGTTGGCGTAGTTATTCAGAATGCCGCTTTCGTTAATGGTTGTATACATAATGTTTTTCTTGTATTTGTTACCTTATGTAAACTAATATAACAACATTGTTACGATTCGTCAATGTGACTTGACAAAAAATAGTGGATGAAGGTAATAAGATATGCTTATTACAGCACAATTAGACATAGCCTGTAAAAATTACGACTAAAAGCAGTAAAGATTTACTGGCTGGTGCTAGTTAAAATATCATTCAGGCGATCGCATTTTTAAATCCGGTTGGCTAGCCTTTGCGTCTCTATCTGAGAAAGTAAGATTAACTCACAATACTAAGGAATCTAGCGCCCCAGCCATTGCGTAGATATAGCCATCAATATAGTCGTGTTTGATGTCACTCTGTTCTTCCATCTCTAAGTATTCTTCGGAGGTGAAGTAGATTTCCGGGTCAGCAACCATATCTAAAACCTCAAGGTATAGACTTTATTGCTGGGGTTTCATCCCCAAGCCAGAAGTGAACAGCTTTCCTACTATCTAGCATAGAAATATAAAAATGGGAAATGTACCTCTAAGATCATAGTTGCTGTTTGTGTAGCGTCTCGGAAATAGGAGAGATAAATGAGGTCTTAACCTACTATCGTTGTGATATTTGTCATGCATGAATTATTTGAAACTGTATTAGACCGTGACGAAAAAATTACTCTACGTCAGTTTATCTTGGCATTAAGTGCTACCGATAAACGTTATTTTTTAAGAAACGAAATTTTACATAATTTTGCCCACTTCTGTCACCAATATCAAAAGCCTACGTACTTTTATTATTCTTCTTCTATTGGCAGACTAATTCATAATACCCATGAAATGATTTTAGAAGCAGAAGGCACTTGGTTTGTAGTTCGACCCAGGATTGGTAGTCAACAAGTGTGGCGACTGCAAGCCGATTTCTCTGGATTTGAATCAATGACACCGCAAGCGTGGTTAGATGTAAGCGATCGCCTCGTTAATCGCTATCAACCACACATTCTCGAAATCGATTTTCAACCCTTTTCGGAAGAATCCACCAGAATTACTGACCCCAGAAACATTGGTCAAGGTCTAGCCTTTCTCAATCGTTACCTGTGCGATCAACTGTCTAATGACACTCATTATTGGCTAGAGGTGATATTTCAAGCATTATATCAACTGACTTATGATCAAAAACCTCTGCTAATCAGCGATCGCATTCCCTCCGGTCTTCACCTAGTTAAACAAATAAAGCAAGCCCTAAAATTTCTCAATCAGCAACCCCCGGAAGAACCTTACGCCAATTTTCGCCCTCACCTCCAGGAACTCGGCTTTGAACCAGGGTGGGGTAATACGGCCGGGCGCATATCCGAAACCCTAGAACTTTTAGAACAACTCATTGATAACCCCCAACCAGCCATTTTAGAAGCCTTCGTCGCCCGTGTCCCCGCAATTTTCCGCGTCGTTCTCGTCTCCATTCACGGTTGGGTTGGTCAACAAGATGTTTTAGGTAGAGATGAAACACTAGGTCAAGTGATTTATGTTCTAGAACAAGCCCGCAGCTTAGAAAATAAACTCCAAGCAGAAATCAAACTTGCTGGTCTTGACTTATTAGGAATTCAACCCCATGTAATTATCCTCACCAGACTCATTCCTAACTGTGAAGGTACAGAATGTAATTTGCGGTTAGAAAAAATCCATGATACTGAAAATGCTTGGATATTACGCGTTCCCTTTGATGAATTCAATTCTGATATTACCAACAATTGGATTTCTAAATATGAAATTTGGCCTTATTTAGAAACATTTGCTCAAAATGCCGAAAAAGAACTCTTAACTCAATTTAAAGGTTGTCCCAATCTAATTGTAGGAAACTACAGCGATGGTAACTTAGTCGCCTCCCTGATTTCCCGCAGCTTGAAAGTTACCCAATGCAATATAGCCCATTCTTTAGAAAAACCTAAACACTTATTTAGTAACTTATATTGGCAAGAGTTAGAAGATCATTATCACTTCTCGGCACAATTTACCGCCGATTTAATTAGCATGAATGCTGCTGACTTTATTATCACTTCATCTTATCAAGAAATTGTCGGCACACCAGACACAATCGGTCAATACGAGTCTTACAAGTGTTTTACCATGCCTGAGCTATATCATGTGATTAATGGGATTGATTTATTCAGTCCTAAATTCAACATGGTTCCGCCGGGAGTCAGTGAAAATATCTTTTTCCCTTTTAGTCAAAAAAACAGGCGAAATCCCGAATTTACCAACCAAATACATGATTTAGTTTTTGAGCGTGAACATCCCCAAATCCTCGGTCACTTAGAACACCCTAACAAGCGCCCCATCCTCACTGTCGCGCCCATTAGCTCAGTTAAAAATATCACGGGCTTGGCGGAATGTTTTGCTAAAAATCGGGCATTACAAGAGCGTTGTAACCTAATTATTATCACGAGTAAACTGTATCCAAATGAAGCCATAAACCCAGCAGAAGCAGAGGAAATTCAAAAACTCCACGACATCATCAATGAGTACGAACTCCACGGAAATATACGCTGTATAGGGATGCGTCTTCCTAGCCATGAACTGGGAGAAGCCTACCGAGTAATTGCCGATTCTCAAGGAATTTATGTCCACTTTGCCCGGTTTGAATCCTTTGGTCGCAGTATTTTAGAAGCGATGGTTTCCGGCTTACCAACTTTCGTCACTAAATTTGGCGGTGCTGTAGAAATTATTGAAGAGCAAGAAGATACTTTTCATATTAATCCTACAGACTTCAAAGCAACAGCGCATCAAATTTTGAGTTTCATAGATCAATGTGAGACTCAATCTGAACGTTGGACTGAGGTTTCCCAGATGATGAGCCAACGAATTATTAATAAATATAATTGGAATTTAAACACGAGTCAAATCCTATTACTGGCGAAAATATTTAGATTTTGGAACTTTGCTGCTCCAGAAAACAAGGCAGCCCAAAATCGCTATTTGGAAACCTTATTTCATCTCATTTTTAAACCCAGATCCGAAAAAATTTTATCAGAACATATACAGCATTCTATCGTCATGAAAAATTAACAACTTTTTCTGGATAATTTTGAATGTAGCCAAGGGATTCGCGATGAATAAAAACAGTCCTAATAACCATTTTATCTATACGGATTGGATATTAATTGAGACTCAATTTGAACCGGAACAGTTGCACTCAAGAGAAACAGTGTTCACAATTGGCAACGGATACCTGGGAACACGGGGAAGTTTTGAGGAAGGTTATATTCGTGCATTACCAGCTACTTTCATCCACGGTGTCTATGATGATGTTCCTGTAGTTTATACAGAACTCGCCAATTGTCCCGACTGGCTACCATTGGTAATAAGTATAAATGGCGATCGCTTCCGTTTGGATCAGGGAGAGATATTAAGATATGATCGACAACTTGATTTACGTCAGGGTATTTTTTCCCGTTCTCTGCGTTGGCGCAGTCCCAGTGGGGAAACTATAGATATTCACTTTGAACGCTTTGCCAGTTTAGCTGACCAGCACGTATTAGGGCAACGCTGCCAAGTAACGCCTGTAGATTTTGATGGGATGATCGAAATTCAGGCGAGTATTAACGGCTACCCAGAAAATCAAGGTTTTAATCACTGGGAAGCTATCGACCAGGGTAAAACCGAAGCAGGAATTTGGTTACACAGTCGGACTCGCGGTTCCCGGATTGATATTGGCATGGCAGCCAGGATGGTAATATCGGGAACTGAAGCAGCTTTAGAAGTGCATACTGCCCCTGGCTACCCTACCTTAACTGCAACCTTCCTTGCTACATCACAGCAGACGGTGACAGTAGAGAAAACTGTGACAGTTTTTACTTCACGAGATGTTTCCCAACCAGTCCCAGCAGCGCAAGAAAAACTCGCGCAATTACCAGACTATATAACTTTGCTGCAAGCCAACGCCCAAGCATGGAATGAGATTTGGCACTATAGCGATATCGTGATTGAGGGTGATAGTAAAGCGGCTTTTGCTGTGCGTTACAATCTTTTTCAACTGCTAATTGCTGCGCCGAAACATGATGAAAAAGTCAGCATTCCTGCAAAAACTTTGTCGGGTTTTGGCTATCGGGGTCATATTTTTTGGGATACAGAAATTTTTATTCTGCCATTTTTTACTTTTACCCAACCTGCTTTAGCCCGGAATTTATTAAGTTATCGCTGTCACACTTTAAATGGTGCGCGACGCAAGGCATCCCATTATGGTTATAAAGGGGCGATGTATGCTTGGGAAAGTGCGGTTACAGGGGATGAAGTTACACCACGTTGGTCACTTCCTAGCGATTTTTACGGTGAAGATATTCGCATTTGGTGTCGTGACCACGAAATACACATTAGTTCCGATATTTCTTATGCTGTTTGGTATTACTGGCAAGCCACCGGCGATGATGAATGGATGCAAAAGTGCGGTGCTGAGATTATTTTAGATACCGCTATTTTTTGGAATAGTCGAGTTGAGTTTAATTCTGAACAAGACCGCTATGAAATTCGGGGGGTGATTGGAGCAGATGAATATCACGAGTTTGTCCACAATAATACCTTTACTAATCGGATAGTACAATGGCATTTAGAAAAAGCTTTGGTAGTAGATGATTGGCTGCATCAAACTTTCCCAGAACAAGCTCAGGAATTAGAGCAGAAATTACAACTCACGGCTGAGATTAAAACTCAGTGGTCAGATATCGTCGCTAAAATTTGGATTCCTTACGACGCTGAAACGGGATTAATTGAGCAGTTTGAGGGGTTTTTTCAGTTGGAAGATATTAACTGGAATGACTATGAACCACGCACTCAGTCGATGCAAGGAATTTTGGGTATTGAAAAAACCAATAAGTTGCAGGTACTCAAGCAGCCAGATGTCTTGATGTTGTTGTACTTAATGCGGGAATTAGGAGATTTTCCCTACAATCAAAAATCATTACAAGCAAATTGGGACTATTACGCGCCCCGCACTGATATTACTTATGGTTCATCACTTGGCCCTGCTATCCATGCGATTTTAGCTTCAGATTTAGGCAAGTCGGCTGAGGCTTACGAACGGTTTATGCAAGCAGCAATGGTGGATCTTGAAGATGTCCGAGGTAACGCCGCCGATGGGATTCACGGGGCGAATGCGGGGGGAATTTGGCAAGCTGTGGTGTTTGGTTTTGGTGGGATTAAACTGAGGGATAGTCGCCCTGTAGCCAACCCTCATTTACCCAGGGGTTGGACACGCTTGAAGTTTAAACTGCACTGGCGCGGTAAATGGCATGAGTTTGATTTACGTCCCCAAATCACTCAGAAGGAAAGCAACAACGGATTTATTTTATTTGCTCCTTCGTCTTCCCACACTTCTAATATCCAGGGGGTGATATTTGATTTAGATGGTGTGCTAACAGATACAGCAGAATATCACTATCAAGCTTGGCAGAAATTAGCAGATGAGGAGGGTATGGAGTTTAATCGGCAAGCTAATGAGGCGTTGCGGGGTATATCCCGTCGGGCTTCTCTGATGCGGATTATTAAGAATAAAAAATATTCAGAGGCAGAAATTCAGGAAATGTTGGAGCGTAAAAATCGCTACTATGTGGATCTAATTGTAAATATTACACCCAAGGATGTATTACCAGGTGCGATCGCTTTATTGGATGAATTGCGAGAAAAGGGCATTAAAATTGCCATTGGTTCAGCCAGTAAAAATGCCCAGGTGGTTGTAGAACGTTTGGGAATTGCTGATAAAGTTGATGCGATCGCAGATGGTTATAGTGTACAACAACCCAAGCCAGCCCCCGACCTGTTTCTGTATGCAGCCGAGCAATTAGGAGTTCCACCAGAGCAATGTCTGGTTTTTGAAGATGCTGCGGCGGGTGTAGAAGCTGCTTTAGCGGCTGGGATGTGGGCTGTAGGTTTAGGCCCCTCAGAACGCGTCGGTACGGCTCATGTTGTTTTGCCTAGTTTAGCAGGTGTGAAGTGGGCGGAGTTACAAGACAAATTGAGTGATACTTTTGCACCAAAACATTGATTTTCTGCAAAATTTATTGGGTTGGGTGAAAGCATTAGTATTTTGTCAAAAAATAATTGCCATATTTTCTGTAGAGACGGCAATTTATAGCGTCTCTCCAACTAGTACAAGTCGGTGTAAATAAACAGATTATTCAAAATCAATGAAAAGCTTAGAGGATAAAATTTTTGGGCGTTGCTGAATTTGAATATGAAATTCTAAAAATACATCTCTTCAACTCTTCTTCTCTGCGACTCTGCGCCTCTGCGTGAGGTAAATTCATATCTTAATTCAGCAACGACAATTTTTGGCTTTTGACTTCCGGCTTGCGGTACTAGGGAACGACCCGAAAACTACATTGATTCTAAATAACGGCGTAATTTACTACTAAACCAATCAATAACTGTTACTACTACTAAAAGCACTAACATCATGGTTGTGGCTTTGGTATATTCAAAACCATCTATGTAGCTTTTTAATTGAAAACCTATTCCTCCAGCACCAACTACTCCTAATACGGAAGCAGCACGAATGTTATATTCAAACATCCACAGAGTATAACCTAATCCTAGAGGTAATATTTGTGGTAGTATCCCATACTGAGCAATTTGTATTTTTGATGCACCAATAACTTGTAAAGATTCTAAGGAACGATAGTCTACTGATTCTATACCTTGTTGATAAAACTTAGCCAGATAGCCAATGGTATATATTGATAATGCTAGTGTGCCGGCAGGTGCGCCTAAACCTGTAGCAGCTACAAAGATTAAACCCAATATGATTGAAGGTATAGAACGAATAGCATTTTGTAGTAAGTTAGCTATCCATCTTAACCACAAAGGCGCTACATTATTGGCGCTAGCTATAGCAATTGGTAATGAGAAAATTGCACCTATAGATGTTCCCCATAAGGACATTTGCACAGTCTCAATTAATGCTTTAATAGCAATATCTAAAACTTGCCAATTTGGAGGAAATAACCGATAAATAAAATCTGTGATGAAAGGCCAACTATCTTTTAATAATTGAAAATCAACTTGTAATCCTTGTAATGCCCAAATATAAACATATATCATCAAGAAAAATATACATAAGGGAATAAACCAAGGATAACGATATAAAATTTGCCAATTAAAAATCTTTTTCATTTGTTAAACTACCGAATAAAAAAAATTATATTTTCACTATTTAATTTATATTAGCTAATATCTGAGAAAAATCGCTCTTGTAAATTTTCACATTTACCATCATAAACTACTTTTCCACTATCTAGAATTATCGCTCTTTGAGCATATTCTGTGGCAAGTGCTAAGTCATGTAAAACAGTGATTATAGTCAAGCCTTGTTGATGCAATTTTGCTAAAGTTGCCATTACTTGTTGTGAAGCTACTACATCTAAGCCTGTTGTGGGTTCATCGGCTAAAAGTATTTGTGGAGATTGCATTAATGCACGAGCAATGGCAACTTTCTGTTGTTGTCCACCACTCAATTGACTAGTTTTTTGATATGCCTGTTCTTTTAAACCTAATTGTGTTAATAATTGTAAAGCTAAGGTGCGATCGCGTTGTGGAAATCCAAAAAAGGTTTGTTGGGTTTTTCTTACCCCTAATTTTCCACATAATACATTATCAATTGCTGATAATTGCGGAATTAATCCCCCTCCCTGAAATAACATTCCGATATCTCGACGGATTTGTAGCAAGCTTTGATTAGTGATAGAAATACCATTAATTTTGATTTCTCCATTGACTATGGGTACTAAGCCTACAACTGATTTCAACAATGTTGATTTACCCGCCCCATTCAATCCCAATAATACTACAAATTCACCTTGATTAATTTGGCAATTAATGTCATTTAATATCGGACGCTGTAGAGATGAAATATAACCTGTTTCTAAATGACAACATTCAATAAAATTCACGTTACTTTGAGATGATGGGGATAAATTGTAATTGGTACTGGCTACGTTGTCAAAAATCATAACTATTTTTATCAAAAACTACTCAAAAAATCATAGTTTTCTCAGAATTGAAAATTGTGTCGCTCAAATTCTCAATTCTGATTTTTTACGTCAACTTATGGTTCAAACCCCGCATTTTTTAATGCTTCGCTTACTGGTTTAAGATGACGAGTATGATCAACTCTTACCAATTGTGTAGAATTATATAAACTCGTTAGCAATTGATTATTTTCTGGTTTATTTAACTTTAATAAAGCATTAATTAGCTTTTCTCTCAATATCACTGGCACATCATCATCAATAACAATGCCATGAGCGGGAACACCAGAAATTTTATGCAATACTCTGACTTTGCTTCTATCTTCAGCACTTAAATAAGGAGGATAAAGAGCATATTCTGATACTACAGCCACATCTGCTTGACCTCTAACTACAGCTTCTAAAGCTTTGCTGTAATTACCACCATAACTGATTTTACCAAAGAAACCATCTAAGCGATCGCGATTAGGAACGAAACCCTGTTTTACTAACTCACTCACTGGAAAAATAAACCCAGAACCAGATGTAGGAGAAGTAAAAGCCATACTTCTTCCTCTTAGTTGTTCTAAAGTTGCTTTGGCAGTATTTCTAGTTCTAAATGGGCTATTGTTGGGAACAACAAAAATAGAATCGTAAGTGTATCTACCAGAGTAATTTGCCCGAACTTCAGCTAAGTGTAAACGAGCATTTGCTAATTGTTCAGCTTTTAATGCTGGACGACTACTTAGAAATGCTACATCAGCGCGATTTGCTCTTAAAGCTTCTACTGCGGCTGTATCATCACCTATCTGCGCTTTAACAGGTATTCCCAACTCTTTAGATAAAAAAGTAGCTACCTTATTAGCTTTATTTTGTAAGTCAGTAGAATCTGACCGAGTAGGAAAAACTATCGTTAGAGGTTGCCTTCTTTGAGCAACTAAGAGTGGTGCTGCTTGATTTTCGAGAGAGTTAGCGTTTGCCATTTGCATGGACTCTAAACCGTTCAAAACCATTCCAGTCAACACTATTAAACCTCCAGTAACACCCCACAGACCTTTTTTGCTCACAACCATTTTTTTATTCCAATGAAAATAATTCTTAAAGTTGTTACAATTACGACGTAACAATTTCCTAATAAATCCTACATTTTTTGGGATTATAAGTCAATAAGCTAGAGATTCTTTCTCAATTATATTTTGCGTGCGGGTTCTGTCCTATACTCCTGCATATCGTTTTCGGCTCAAGACTTATGAATGAGGATTGATGCAGAGATGAGGGACACGGTGACTCGGAGAGTTTTTTTGACAAGTATAAGTAATTAAGCGAACATGATATTATATGATGACCGTCAAATCACCCATAACAAACAGTTTGTGTAAAGCAATACATTAGCCAATTTACTAGGGTTCAACGGCTGTCGAAACATTGTGGTTTAGATAAAGACGTAAGCTTGGCAAAAATCTGGGCTAATAAAATAGGCTTAAGCTTTAAACTAATGCTTTTAGCAACGCCTGAAGTTTCAGCTGCACCTCAGCAAACTCCTTCTCAGGATCTGAACCTGCAACGATACCAGCACCAGCATACAACCTCGCGCGATCGCCATCTATTAAAGCCGAACGAATCCCCACAATAAACTCACAGTTACCGTTAGCATCTATCCAACCCAGAGGCGCAGCATATAAACCCCGTTCAAAACTTTCATAACGACGAATTTCTGCACAAGCAAAATCTCTAGTTGCACCAGCCACGGCTGGAGTAGGATGCAATTGGGAAACTATCTGTAACGGGTGGACATTAGCGGTAACTTTGGCTGTAATTGGTGTCCATAAATGCTGGATATTAGATAATTGTCTCAGGCGCGGTGCTAATACCTGGGGTAACAAACCTAGCTGGGTGAGGCGTTGAGTAATGAAATCAATTACTAGAGAATGTTCATGTCTTTCTTTGATACTATTTAATAAGCGATTGGCATTAGCAGCATCTTCAGCAGGTGTTTTACCTCTGGGTGCAGAACCAGCTAAAGCGTCAGAAATTAACTCTTGATTATTAATACTAATTAATCTTTCTGGACTCGCACCAATAAAGTTTTGTCCTTTCCCATTACTGGTAGAAAAAATATAACAATTAGGATGTATTTGCCGAAGATTGTTTAATGATTGGAATAAATTAAAAATATGGCTGGATTTGACATCTAAGGCATTTGCTAGGACAATTTTACTTAAATGGCTAGACCGAATTTTTTCTACAGCTGATCCCACGGCGCGTTTAAAATCTTGAGCATTAGTTACAGATTGTTTGCTAAATTTAGTGGGTAACTGCTCCAAATTTGCAGAAGCATATTCTAAAGACTGAATTTGAACAATTTTATCCTGCAAATTCTGCAATATATTTTCTACATTTGTGCTGGCTTGAATATTTATATTATTGACTAATATACAGCGTTTATTTTTAACTGCTACTTGCCAGCGAGGGAGAAAAACTGTAGCAGATGGAAATGGATAATCTATTTGAGAATTATAATCAAAAAAGCTGAAATAACAAAAAAAGTGAGGTTCCGCAAAAGTCGGCTGATTGTTACCAAAATTTATAATATTTTTTAGACAAGATTTGATAAAATATTCAGCTTGATTAAAACGATCTTTGCCATCAATTTCTAATTTTGTCACAGTATCAATGGCCGCGATCGCTTCTCCTTTAGCTTGATTCTCAAAGTAAAAATTTATTTCATTTGCTTGCGTAAGTTTATCTAATACAACTAAGGGATCTACCCAGTCAATATCCAGCGAAATACTTACAATTTGCCGACAATTATCCTTGAGGCAATTTTCCTGAACGTTTAACAGAAAATGGTATAGGTCTTTGTTTTTGACAAAGAAGTTGCTGCGACATGGTAAAACTGTCATGGATCTAGCAATAGTAAACTTTTGTTAAGTTAACTTCCTAAAGTGTAATTAAACGTGGTCGTATTTCTACAGGTAACATATTCAGTTGCCACTTCACCAGAGTATGGTTTGCTGTATTTATGGTGTTCTCAGACGCTGAACAGCTATTCCTAGTTTGGGGTTGCAGCCAAAAAGTGAGTGTTACTAACCAGAGGTTAACCAACCACAGCAAATTCCCTAAGTTTGGCACTTAACCAGTATTTAGTAAAGCCCAGAGTTCCAGCCCTACAGAATCATTATTGAATTGGTTCAGGGGTGCTAGTGTCTCTCAAAACTGTAAAATTTTCTGAGGACTTACGCAAAAAACCTCTCAAACTCTCATGACTCGGTGTACTCTGTGTCCTCTGTGGTTCGTTTTTCCAGACTCCTGCGTAAGTCCTGTTTATGTATAAGTAAGGTTACTATAATCTCATTAATCACGACTGATGACTACAAGACAGGTTGAAAATTCTCAAATTAAATTATGGATGGCGGCTATTAAACCGCCGATGTACAGCGTTGCTATCATGCCTATTTGGGTAGGAACAGCAGTGGCTTTTGCGGAAACCAAAAGTTTTAATGTAGTAGTATTTTCTACTTTTATAGCGGCGGCAATTTTAATTTTAGCTTGGGAAAATATCAGTAATGATGTATTTGATTCAGAAACGGGAATTGACGAAAATAAACATCATTCTTTAGTAAACTTAACTGGAAATAAGCTATTAATATTTTGGTTAGGAAACTTGTGTTTAGTTTCGGGGTTATTGGGAATAATCGCGATCGCAATTTGGCAAAAAGATTTCACTGTTATCGGCTTAATTCTGCTGTGTTGCGCTTTGGGCTACACATACCAAGGGCCGCCCTTTCGCTTAGGATACCAGGGTTTGGGCGAAATTCTTTGCTTTTTTGCTTTTGGCCCTTTGGCGATCGCAGCTGCATATTATAGTCAAACGGCAAGTTGGTCAATCAATAGTTTAGCAGCCTCAGTGATTGTGGGCATTGCCACTAGCTTAGTTTTATTTTGCTCACACTTTCACCAAGTTAAGGATGACATAGCCGCAGGTAAGCGATCGCCTGTTGTGCGTCTAGGTACGACAAAAGCTGCAAAACTCCTCTCTTGGTTTACAGGGGGGATTTATCCTTTGATTTTGCTGTTTGTGTTATTGGGTATGTTCCCGGTTTGGACTTTGTTGAGTTGGTTGAGTTTACCTTTTGGTTTTCAGTTATGTCGTCATGTTCAGCAGAATCATCATCTGCCGGAAAAGGTGAGTAATTGTAAGTTTATTGCGGTTAATTTACATTTTTCCTGTTGTTTGCTGTTGGGTTTGGGGTTTATGTTGGGAAATGGATAAGGAATTTTTATCGCGCAGAGGCGCGGAGAGTGAAAGTTTTAAAAGTTTTGGGCGAATTAATATGGCTACGCCACGCCAAGGGCGAACGCTACTACACAAACATGACGCGTAGCGTCTTCCCGGAGGGAAGGCCGTCTGCGCGGACTAAGGTACAGAAACCTGAAACCCACGCAGGTGGGTTTTGCCTGTATAGCCGCGATTTCTAATCGCCAGGGTTTATATCAATGTCTCAAGGTTATCGATTTGATTTTCGTTCTTATAGGCGGCGGTTTTTGCAGCCACTGGTTACTCGTCACGGTATATGGACTACCCGTGAGGGTATTATTATTCGTCTGGGTGGCTGTGGTTACGGGGAAATAGCCCCTATTAGTTGGTTTGGTTCGGAAACTCTAGAACAGGCTTTAGATTTTTGTCGTCAATTACCCGCAGAAGTTACACAGGAAATGATTTTCTCTATCCCGAATAATTTACCCGCTTGTCAATTTGGTTTTGAGTCCGCGTTGACAGAAATGAAGCGTTGGAGAAATCAGGAAAACAAGCCAAAAAATTCTAATCCCAGTCTAACCTCTTCCCCCCTGCCCCCTGCCCCCTGCCCCCTTGCCTCTTTACTACCGGCTGGAGAGGCTGCGTTAAATCAATGGGAAAGGCTGTGGAAGCAGGGATATCGCACGTTTAAATGGAAGATTGGGGTGGATGCAATTTCTCAAGAGTTGAAAATTTTTGAGTTATTGACTCGGAGTTTACCACCTGCGGCTAAATTGCGATTAGATGCCAATGGTGGACTTAGTTATGAGGAAGCTAAACAATGGCTGGGGATTTGTGACGATATTTCGGCAAATATTGAGTTTCTTGAACAACCATTGCCTGTGGAACAATTTTCGGCGATGTTGGAATTGAGCCTTAATTTTAAGACTGCGATCGCCTTAGATGAATCTGTCGCCACCCTCCAACAACTCAAGCATTGTTTTCAACAAGGTTGGCGAGGAATTTTTGTGATTAAACCAGGCATAGCGGGTTCACCGTCTCGTCTGCGGGAATTTTGCCAAAAACATCAAATTGATGCGGTGTTTTCCTCAGTCTTTGAAACAGAAATTGGTAGACAAGCAGCACTCCAACTGGCAGCAGAATTATCTCTGACAAATAGGGCTGTTGGTTTTGGGATAAATCATTTTTTAGAACCAGCATAAAAAACGTTAAATGTCTATAGCATCACCTATATTTTATCTAAATAAACTATATGAAAATAATTTCCTCATTGATGATAAAAATCATAAGTTTCAGCAAATAGCCTTAGAATTATATTTAGAACTCCAGCAGCAACTAACTTCTGCAAACACTCTAAAAATCATCTTAGCCGAACGTGAACCCGTGCAATTTCTCGCAGGTTTTATAGCTGCTTGTGCTTGTGGTTGTCAAGTTTTTTTGTGTAACCCCGACTGGGGAAAACAAGAATGGCAAGAAGTTTTAGATTTAGTAAAGCCTGATATAATTTGGGGAAAAGAAATAAAAACAGACCCTTGTAGAGACGAGATAAATCGCGTCTCCTCCAATTCCCCATACATCATGATTCCCACAGGTGGTTCATCGGGAAAGATTAAATTTGCCATCCATACATGGGAGACTCTAATAGCATCTGTACAAGGATTTACCGAATATTTTCAACTAACCCAAGTCAATTCCTTTTGTGTCTTACCGCTATATCACGTTAGTGGTTTAATGCAATTTATGCGTTCCTTCACCACTGGAGGTAAACTAGCGATCGCACCATTTAAAACATTAGTATCTAGTCCAGAATATCATATTAAACCCGAAAACTTCTTTATATCTTTAGTACCCACACAATTACAACGCTTACTAGAAAACCCTCAATTAACACAATGGCTTTCCCAATTCCAAACTGTACTTTTAGGAGGTGCGCCAGCGTGGGAAGAACTGTTAGAAAAAGCGAGATTTCACCGCATCTGTTTAGCACCAACTTATGGAATGACAGAAACAGCCTCTCAAATTGCCACCCTCAAACCTGATGACTTTTTAAATGGTAAAATAAACAGTGGTCAAATTCTCCCTCATGCACAGGTAAAGATTCGCAATCAACAAGGTGAAATTTTAAGGATTAATCAAACCGGAAATATTACCATTCAGGCGCAATCATTAGCCCTGGGCTACTATCCGCAAACCTGGAAAAATCAGCATTATTTACAAGTAGACGACTTAGGATATTTAGATTCACAAGGTTATTTAAATATTATCGGACGTAGCAGCGACAAAATTATCACAGGCGGAGAAAACATTTATCCAGCCGAAATTGAAGCCGCAATTAAATCAACTCAAATGGTAACTGATATTTGTATAATCGGCTTACCTGATAAACATTGGGGAGAAGCCATAACAGCCATTTATATTCCCAAACATCCCCAGATTTCTACCCTACAACTGCAAACAGAACTCAATCAAAAACTTAGCAAATTCAAAATTCCCAAACACTGGATTGCTGTAAAAACCTTACCCCGAAACCCCCAAGGAAAAATCAACCGTCAACACCTGCAAAAAATAGCCACCAAACATTTACAAAATCTCTCTTAACTTTCTTCTCTCCGCGCCCTCTGCGTCTAGGCGGTTCGTTTCCAACCACTGAATCATCTCAGCAGATAAATCCTGCTTACTTCTACTAACCGCATCAATACAAACGTGTCTAGTAACAGCCTTAGACACCAGCACATTTTCAACCATTATTTCATAAATAATTTCAAACTTATTCACACCTAACTTGTGAGGAAATAAATTAACTTCTAACTTATCCCCGCAAAACATTGGGCGAAAAAAATCCACATTAGCGTGAACAACAGGAAAAGCCACAGATGGATGAGTAAAAAACGCTTTGAGATCAATATTTGATGCTTCTAGAGATGCTTCATAAGCTGCATGACAAATACATAAAACATTAGCAAAATAAACTACTCCAGCAGCATCTGTATCTTGAAGTTGAATAGTTCGATTATAAATAAAAGGCATTATTTATTAGTTCGTAATTAGCAAAGCCCACTTGATAATAATAAACCAAAGACCAACATAAAATAAATTACGAATTACGAATTACGAATTACGAATTACGAATTATTTCAAAGGTTGGTATATATCCTCAGAACTAGGGTTGAGATAAGGACGCTGTAAATCAATCAAATGCTGGGAAAAATGTTGGTCAATCACCCTCATGCGTTCCTCCATTGCATTTTTACCCTTTTCCCAAGCTTCCAGCAAAGCATTCGCCACGATTTGACAACGGTTCATCCCAAAACTTTCCTGTGCGGCGAATTTTTGGCTTGGTTCTTCAGCTAAACTCAATCCTGGGGCTAAAAATTTGGTAAACAAAGGTATTTCAGCCTGGAAATGAGATTGATACTCTGTATAAACAACCTGAAGAATTTTGCGAATTGCTGGATAATCTTGGCGTTCAAAATAAAGTATACCTGAGTCATAGCGTCCATATCCAGCCGGATTATAGAGAACCTGAAAAGTAAAAGGAAGATTAGCGGCGTTGAGTCGCTGCGTCAAACCATCCATACAGGCGATCGCACCAGATGAAGTAAAGTTAAAATAGATTCTGCCTATACCCAAATCCGCATCTGGATTACCTTGCTTTTCCTGTCCAACATTGCTAACTGCTAAATAACACCCTTTTTGGACTCGATTTTTAGGCATCCAAATAGCGACTGATTCCCCCACCTTAGCAGATTTTTTACTCGGTTTGAGGTGACAGTCTGGCTCAATATATACTGTCAAACCGCCTTTGGTGACAGCCATACTACCATCTGGTTCCAGACGCAAAACCTGCCAACTGGGGTCGAAATAGCCTTTACCGTGATTGCTAGTTTGTAGTTGTTCATAAAATTCCCAATCAACATCCAAAATAGAATTAGTTTCTAAATTTTGGTGTCGCAAGCAATGAGCAGTTTCAATATTAACTGCTAAAGTACTTTGTAGAGAACCATTGTAATAGATACCGTACAAAAAATTTCGTAGTAATAGATTCAGATATTTATGCTGTAAAGCCGCAGTATTTTGTTTGAATCTATCTGCTACTTTAGTTGGTAAAGCAAACGGTTGATAATGGGGATGTTGAATACAGAAGTTAGGCTGAATCTCGATATTACTAGCAATATCAAGCAGAGGAGTTAGCGATGGATTGGTAGAAGAGTCTAGCATTAATTAATTTAAGATAGATTAAATAAATACTGAAGCAATTACTGCGGAGTGCTTTGCTATCACTTGCCCTAATTAACAACCACGTAGGCGAGTTTTCTCATAATAAAGAGGAACTAATTCTTGCTCTTTTTGCCATTGAGGAAATTGATGAATTTTTGCCTCAGAAACTCCAAAAATACTTAATATAGATTGTTCAGGGATGGTGAGAAAATTTTTAGCAATCTGAAGCATACAAATGTCAGTATTGCCAAAATATTTACGACACTTAATCGTATCTTGGATTTGATTAATCAGCGCCAGTCCTGTAAACTTGACGACTCGGATAATAAAATCACTCTGGTATTCCAAAATCATCGGAAATTCCTTCAGATAAGCCTGAATTAATGCCAGTAATGAAGGTTGTAGTACCTCTAATGGTGTCATAGCTAAATGTAGTGATTCTTCTAACTCAATGGTAGGGTCTACCACCAAACTAGAAAGCCAAATTCCTAAATAGCTGGCGATGAGAGTACCTAAATCAAAGGCTGGATCTCCCCAACCGCAGGCTTCCCAATCAATCAATTTAATTAGGCAATTGTCTAGCTGATCCCAACGAGAATGAATTAAGATATTATTTAAGTCCAGATCGTTGTGAGTTAAGCAGCAAGGTTGCCATTCATAAGCCAAATCAGCGATCGCTGATTCTAAACTCTCATAACGTTGATAGAGAAGGTAGAATTTTAAGGCCTCGGTAGGGACTGTACCAAATATTTCTGGGCTAATTGAGTCTACCCCTTGCGCCGGATTATAAAAGCTATAGCGAAACTGTCCTTCAGGTGCAGTCGCCATAAAATTACGATATTCTCGGTGTTGGAAGGTAGCACGATGTAATTCTGCTAATGTCGTACCAATGGCGGTAGCAATCGATGACGGGAAAATATCTTTGTGGCGGTAAAATTCATTTAGTTCTGAATATTCACTTAAATAATTACGGACAAGGATGGAGTTCTCCTCGTCAAAATTTAATATTAATGGTGCAAACGCTGAAATATTTCCTAGAACTGGAAACTGTTGCAGCAATTGCTGAAATAAAAATTCATTAAAGAAATCATGGGAATTTCCATTATTTTCAATTTGGCGTTTTTGTTTCACCAGCAATTTTTGATTACCTGCTAGAGTCACCAGTAAATTTAAATTCTGCGGGCTACTTTTGAGCAACTCATATTTGTTTAATGCTCCATCCTCTGAGCAACACAGACCTATTTCTTGCAGATACTGGATAACATTGTGAGAAGACATTGATAATAACATATACTATGTCCTACTTCGGAAGATTATTGATTAAATTAGCATTAATTGAAATAAATTTAGCTTTAGCAGTTTCGCTAGACCACAAAAATTGCTCCAATATATTAATATCTCATCTGTCAAATTAAAACCTGCCATAATGGCAAGATAACTTGAATATTTACTTTAAATTACGTTGCTCAACCCTATAAATATTCTTTAAGTTTGTCTGCCGATAAACAATAAATCAACAACTATCTGAAGATGGATATTGTCGTATCTCAGCATTTATTTCTCACTTATCTACGCCTACTAACTTAGGAGCCTCAATCAATATACGAGTATCACTGAGAACCTCAACACTGCGAAATTATATACAGCCTTATTTTTATTTATCAACACCAACTCAAAAAAACCGGATGTTTTTGGCCGTCGGTAATTATTCTTTTGCCAAATATTAATAAACTATACGAGCTTAATTGCTGGAACAATACATCTAATCCTAAAAATTTCACGGTAAAATAACAGTAAAATTACTTACAATTACTGAAGCGATCGCTAGTCTAATTTTTCGTATTGTGACAAAATCAACTTTTTATAGTATAAATGTATTGTAAAAAATATTGGAACGTGGGAGAAATATCTACGTAAAAATTGGCTGAGGATAATTATTACCTAGCGATAACCAATTGATTTACCATTAATGTCAATGCCAACACACCCAAAATTACCATCAATCCCGCAGGCATAAACTTGCGTGTTTTAGCTAATCTCAAGGCAAAGAAAATTACTAATATTACAGTCACCAAAACTGCTAAAATCAAAGCCCAGGCTTGACCTTGGATTTGCAAGTAAGCAGCTAAAATCAGTAATAATCCACTAATTACACCACTGAACAACGAAACTTGACTATTAGCCTTAATGTAGCCAATGATGCCGCCAATGATAGCTAAAACGCCATAAGTAAGTGCAGCAATTATACTTGAATTCATTGTTAACACCTCTGTAGATTTTGATTTTACTGTCAAGGATCGGCAGACAATTCACCAGAAACGTTTAGCTAAACTAGCCTGTTAATTGATGGATAATCCAGCGATGCCAAAAGTAACTAATTCATCCTATAGCCATAGCCAGGTGCAATTCCTTCAATGTCAAGCAGCATCACTTTTACTCTACCAATCTGTCCTGCAAAGCGAAGCGGGGATCGCATTCCTTGACCTGTTGCAAGCTATACGCTACACTGATGCCGATGCACGGAGTTGCCTCAAAGCCTATGGCAGTTATTTTTATGCCTTAACTGCTAAATATCAAAATTGGGAGGACTACCTAATTACTCAAATTCTGACCTCTGAGAATCCTTTTAGTAGGCTTGCTCAACAGCAAGATTTTGAGGATTTACCTCGTGCTTTAGTAGCAGCAGTTGAGCATGATTTACAGGCGTTGCAGAATCTTTATGAATGTAGCGGCGCTTCTTTAAGCGAGTGGGTACAAACTGTCGCCCATTTACCAATTTCGCCTGTTGTCTGGTATAAAGAACCAAATATCAGCATAGAGACAAAATTAATTGTGTTCCTACAAAAGTTAGATAATTGGGCTGATGGTGTAGAAGAGTTAGCAGCATATTATCGCCAGTTCGGTACAGGCCTATTTGCAGAATATCACGCTTTGCGTTGGCAAGAAAGTAAGTTTGTTGGCATTAGGCATCCTGATCCCATCACGCTCAAGACTCTCGTGGGTTACGAGTCTCAACAAGAAACTTTAATCAAAAATACAGAATTTTTATTATCAGGAGAGGTAGCACTGCACGTACTACTTTACGGTAGTCGAGGATCGGGAAAATCTTCTTTGGTAAAAGCTTTATTAAATGAGTATGGCCAGCAAAATCTTCGCTTGCTGGAAGTCGCCAAATCTGATTTACAGGATTTACCAAAAATTGTCGAACATTTGCGAGGAGTACCACAAAAATTTATTATTTTTGTCGATGACCTTTCCTTTGAAGAAGATGATGATGCTTTTAAAGCACTTAAGGTAGTTTTAGAAGGGAATTTAACGGCGCGCCCCCAAAATGTCGTTGTCTATGCTACTTCCAATCGCCGCCACTTAATTCGTGAATATTTCGCAGATAGACCAACGCCTAAAGATAACAATGAAATCCATGCTTGGGATACAATGCAGGAAAAGCTATCATTTAGCGATCGCTTTGGTCTCACTCTCACCTTTGAACCAGCCGATCAAAAAATTTATGTAACAATTGTCCAACATCTAGCAGCCCAAGCCAAAATTAATATTAGTCCAGAAGATTTAGAATATCAAGCATTACAATGGGCTACTCGCCATAATGGTCGTTCTGGACGTACAGCCAGGCAGTTTATTGATTTTATAAAAGCAGATTTAGCATTATCTCAACCCAATCTACTACAATCAGATATTACAAAAAAAACCATTGAATATCAATGATAAACCTGTGATAAAAGCTTTTAAAGTTTTAAGTTTTGTCTAGCGTTACTAGTTATAAAATTAATTCACTAATGATTTTTTCCATCTTCCCATAAATTGTACAAATACTTAAAATTAAAAACTTCAAACAGTCATGAATTGTAATGGCATTAACAACTACCTATTCTGACAACTCAAATACGCTAAAAAAAACCTATATGCAATCAGCAATGATCAGCAATCGATATATACTAGGCATAGTTGCCTTTAGTGTGAGTTTTGGCATTAGTCTCGTCCCCAACTGGAATTTTAATCAAGCCTTGATTACAGGTGTAATAACTATACTTGCTACTTATACAGCAGCTTTATTTATAGATAAGCGGCGCAGTAACTACGAAATGCTAATTTTAAGTTCGCACCGCAAACGAATCAAAGAAATGGAAGGACTTAAACTGCGGATTGTCAAAGAAATTAACCAAATAGAAGAGCATCGTAGCTTATTATATACAGAGTCTAACAAGCTGGAAAAACAAATATTAGATTGTCGTAATCAGAGAAATATTTTACATAGAGATTTAGGAATATTTGCAGGACAAAAAAAGCAGTTAGAAAGCGAAAGTATTAACCTAACTACTGAAATAGCAACTCTTGAACAAAAGCAAGCAGAACTACATAATGCTTTTTCTCAACTCACAACAGAAAAACGTCGCCTAGAGTTGAATTGTAATACATCTCGCGCTGAAATGCTGCAATTGCAAAATCAAATTAGCGAACTCCAGCAAGAAAAACAAGAACTTGAGAGTAGCGTCAGTTTGCTAGGTAGACTCAAACCTCAACTAGAGTCAAAAATGTATGAACTGCGAATTGAAGTCCAAGAACTAGAAGCTGAGACTAACCAGCAAAAAGAATTGTTAGTATCTACAAAAACTGAAAGGGAAAATTTAGCAGAAAATCTTAACTATTTAGAAACTAAAATCACACAAAAGCATTCAGAATTACAGCAAATGGAAGCACAAGTTTCGTTATTGCAATCAGAACGAGACTTGTTACAAAGCCAAGTGTGGGAATTACTCCAACAAACAGAAATATTAAATCAAGAAATATCACCGGATAATTTAAATGAAGATGCAAATGATGTATTTCCCTTTGCTGAATTAATTGATTCATTCGATTCAATAGATAAATTTGAAACTTTATCTGAAGAATGGAATAATTTATTAGGAGTTCTCCCAAATCCAGAAATTCAGGTGTTAAAAGCCATAGTAGAACAAGATAAGCCCCAGGTAATTATTAAACAAATTGCCGAAGCCCATATTACTATGCCAAATCTATTAATTGATTCTATAAATGAACACGCTAATGATACCATTGGAGAATTAATCATTGAAACTAGCTTGGAAATTCCTCAAGTGGATCAAGAACATATAGTAAACGTGAGAAAAATGCTGGCTATGTATGAAAGCCTCATAGCGAGACAAGCCTCATCAAATTAAAGAAGGTTGGGTTGTAGCTTGCTTCCCCGTAGGGGTACAAAGTGAAACCCAACATTTCCTATTTGTTGTGTTTCATTCCATTGCTCCGCAATGCTGGCGCGAACAACCCAACCTACAAAAATATATTTCGTTATTAGTATTAATGCGAAATTTATATTAGACAAATGGTAAAGAAGAATGTAGAGACCTTCCATGTAACGTCTCTACAAGGGTGATAGAAACCGCATATTTAATTCCCACCAGATATCTATTAAATGTATATTCTCTACCTCTGCGTTAACAATTCAGTGAAGTAAACTACATGGTTAAGCTCAAAATCTCCAAAAAAACTTCCACGGCTTTAATAAACTCTCTGGGTGCAGGAGTAGTACCGAGAACAGGAGTTGAGCATATCGCAGTGGGGCGAGAAAGAGAACTTCAAAGCCTATTTAAAAATCTCGATGACATCGCAGAAGGTGTATCAGCATTTCGGTTTATCATTGGTAATTATGGTTCAGGTAAAAGCTTTATCATCCAACTAATTCGCAACCGGGCTATGGAGCAAGGTTTTGTGGTAGCTGATGCTGATTTATCTTCCTCACGTCGATTAGCAGGAACCCACAATGAAGGTTTAGCAACTTATCGCGAATTAATGAGCCACTTGGCGACAAAAACTCGTCCTGATGGTGGTGCTTTAGTTTCAATTTTGGAAGGTTGGATTAATAAAATTCAACAAGAAGTTGTCAAAGAAACAAACTTGCGTCCTAATGACGAAGGTTTTGATGACAAAGTTGAAGCCAAAATCAGAGAAGTAGTACAGTATATTGAAGATTTAGTACATGGTTTTGATTTTGGGAGTGTAATTATTGCTTATTGGCGTGGCTATCGCTTAGATGATGATGATTTAAAAAATGCGGCTATGCGTTGGTTGCGGGGAGAATTTAATACTAAAACTGAGGCGAAAGCGGCGTTAGGAGTCAGGGTAATTATTGATGATGATAGTTGGTATGACTACATCAAACTATTTGCTAAATTTGTGGCAGAAATTGGTTATAAAGGACTGTTAGTTTTAGTTGATGAAGCTGTAAATTTATACCAAATCTCAACTACAGTCACCCGTGAACGGAACTATAACAGACTGCTGACGATGTTTAATGACACCATGCAATGCAAAGCCGAACATTTGGGCATTTTTATTGGTGGGACAACCAGATTTTTAGAAGACCCGAATCGAGGACTTTTTGCAGACCAAGCTTGGCGCAGACGCACCAAAGAAAGTCGTTTTGCTACACAGTCAGGGGTTCAGGAAAATTCAGGGCCAGTGATTCGGCTTAACCCGTTGAGTGAAGGGGAAATTCTCACACTTTTGCAACGCTTAACTGAGATTCATGCACTCAATTTCGGTTATGAACAAGTTTTGAAAAATCCTGAGTTAAAGGAATTTGTACAAGAAATTGTCACGCGTTTGGGTGCAGAAGCGTTACTCACCCCAGGGGAAATTGTGCGGGATTTTATTAGTTTGTTAAATATCCTGCATCAAAATCCAGACATGGTTTTTAGTGAACTCATTCATGGTTCTAAATTTCAGCCCACTGCTATGGGTAAAGATGCAGATGAGGATGCAGCAGAGTTTAGTTTGTGAATCAAGTATGAGTTGTGATACAAACATAAAATTTTTTGTACTATTTTTGTACTAAAAGTGGTTTTATACATTTTAAATAAATACCCTTGGCATACGACAGCATCTGCCGATTTTTAACATCTGAGTATCCATCACCTTTTGTAAAATGGTTGCTTAACTCTGCTGAAACAAATATTCAGGTTTTACCTACAGAATTAAGTGTAGAACCAATTCGTTCTGATGCTTTATTCCAACTACCAGAATTAGGTAGCATCCTTCATTTGGAGTTCCAAACTGTTCCCAAATCAAAACCATCTCTTCCTGTGAGGATGTTAGATTACTGGTTGAGAATATATCGAAAATACGAATGTCCCATTGAACAAGTAGTCATTTTTTTCAAAGAAACAAATTCCCCTGCTGTTTATATAAATGAGCTTGCAGTTGGGAAGACAAGACATGAATATAGAATTATCCGTTTGTGGGAACAAGATCCAAAGCCACTTCTGGCTAATCCCGCACTGCTACCATTAGCAGTTTTAGCTAAAACAGATGCACCAGCAGGTTTGCTAGAACAAGTTGCTGTAGAAATAGATAAAATCGAAGAACGAGAACAACAGCAAAACATCACAGCTTGCGTAGAAATGCTGGCTGCGTTGAAGTTCGATAAACAACTAATTCACCAGTATTTCCGGGAGGAACTAATGCAAGAGTCACCAATTTATCAAGAAATACTAGAGAAAGGTGCCAAGAAAGGAAAGCTACAAACCTTAACCCGTCTACTGTCACGGCAATTTGGCACAATTTCTGATGAATTACAGCAACAGCTTCAAGCACTATCGATTAACCAGCTAGATGATTTAAGCGATGCGCTGTTTGACTTTTCGGAAACATCCGATTTGGCTGTTTGGTTGCAAAAACAGCAGTAAATTGAAATATTTGCCAAAAATGCCCTAAGATTTTAGTAAATCCAGGGCATTTTCAGGTTGATTGATTATCGCATAGTTACAAATTCTTCAGCAGAACTAGGATGAATACCTACTGTGGCATCAAAGTTAGCTTTAGTAGCACCCATTTTAACTGCGATCGCCACCCCTTGTATAATCTCAGCAGCGCTGGTTCCTACCATGTGCGCCCCCACAACCTTATCGGTATTTTGATCAACCACTAATTTCATCATGGTTTTTTCATCTTTACCAGCTAAGGTATAATACATCGGTCGAAAACGACTGCGATAAACTTTCACTGCATCACCATATTTTTCTCTGGCTTCAGCTTCAGTCATACCAACTGTTGCAGCTTCTGGTGTAGTGAAGATAGCTGTCGGGATATTTTCGTAACTCATTGTGCGAGACTTGTTACCAAATACAGTATCCGCTAAGGCTCTACCTTCATTAATCGCCACAGGAGTTAAATTAATATTATCTGTACAATCTCCCAGTGCATAGATATTTTCTTCACTGGTTTGACTGTATTTATCAACAATAACTGCTCCATTCTTGTCTAGCTGAACTTTAGTATTTTCCAAGCCCAATTTTTGTGTATTGGGTTTGCGTCCTGTAGCTGCTAAACTAACAGCATCAACAATTACCGTCTCCTCAGAATCATCATTCTTGCGAACAGTCACCTTTAAGCCTGAGTCAGTCTTCTCAATGGCAGTGATTTCGCTATTATTGAGAATATTGATACCGTGGTTACCCATTGCTTGCTGAATTTCAGTTTGCAAGTCTTCATCGAAACCACGCAAAATTTTGTCATTGCGAATTACTTGAGTGACTTCGCTTCCCAATCCGTTGAGGATACAGGCAAATTCTGAACCAATATAACCTCCCCCCAAAATTACTAGGCGCTGGGGTTGTTCTTTGAGGTGGAAGATATCATCAGAGGTAATAGCATATTCAATTCCGGGGATTTCTGGCTTGACAGGATACCCACCTACAGCGATTAAAATCTTATCTGCGGTGACTTGGCGATCGCCTATTTGAATTGTATGGGTATCAATAAATTTACCATATCCCTCAAATAGTTCAACTTTGGACTTATCCAGCATCCCCTGATAAATGCCATTCAGGCGAATCACTTCGTTATTGACCGCCGTAATCATTTTTTCCCAATCTAGACTACTCTTGACTGCACTCCAACCATATCCTTGGGAATCTTCCAACAAGTCAGGAAAATGGGAAGCATAGACCATTAACTTTTTAGGGACACAGCCACGATTTACGCAGGTTCCGCCAAGTCGGTCAAACTCAGCCAGCCCTACTTTAGCTCCATATTCCGCAGCCCTTCTAGCGGTTGCAATCCCACCAGATCCTGCACCAATTACAAATAAGTCGAAATCGTAACTCATGTGTTGTGTCCCTCAAGTTTTCAATTTTCAGTATGGGGACTGGCCAATGGGGACTGGGGATGAGTTTTCATCATCCCCCATATCCAACGATCAATGCTCAGTCCCTTAAAATATTACACAGCAGCAGGAGTTTTAGCTTGTTTTAGGTAACTTAGCATGGTGTCTGCATCAGAAACTTCAAATGGATCGGTAGGACAATTATCTTCGTAACCAGCTTCAATGAAAATCTTTTCAATTTTGCCGTCATTCACGACCATTGAATAACGCCAAGAGCGCAGACCAAAGCCCAGGTTAGATTTCTCAACTAACATCCCCATCTTGCGGGTAAATTCACCATTACCATCGGGGAGGAGCTTAACATTTGTAGCACCTTGTTGTTTGCCCCATTGGAACATCACAAAGGCATCATTCACAGATACACAAACTACATCATCAACTCCCAAGGCTTTGAATTGGTCGTAGAGTTCTTCGTAGCGGGGAAGGTGGGAGGTGGAACAAGTGGGGGTAAAAGCTCCAGGTAGTGAAAAAACTACTACACGCTTACCAGCGAAAATATCTTGAGTGGTGCGGTCTTCCCAACGGAAGGGGTTAGCGCCACCAATGGACTCGTCGCGCACACGGGTTTTGAATACAACGTTGGGAACTTTTTCGATAACAGCCATATTAATCTTGTGGTCAGTTTAGTTTTCGTTTGTGATTGCGTTATGCTCACTTATATCAGAATAATTCTGATTTACGAAAAACTCAATAGTTATAAATACTTAATTGTTTATTTTGTTCACATATAATACTAATTTATTACTGGGGGAGATTATAATGGGGAAATCGTTAACACGCAAAATATAGCAGCAGATATGCAGCAAGAGGCACACACAATTATTCAAACCTTAAAATCTAAGGGTTTGAGGGTGACTCCTCAGAGGTTCGCAGTTTATGCAAATTTGTTATCTCGGTCTGATCACCCCACAGTTGAAACCATCCTGGCGGATCTGAATAAAGATTTTCCAGTGTCGTCTCAGGCGACTATTTACAGTTCTCTGCAAGCCCTGAGAGAAGTTGGTCTTGTGCAGGAAGTTTTACTCGAAGAAGGGGTTTGTCGCTATGATGCAAATGTTGAACCTCATCATCACTTTTGCTGCCGCCGATGTGGTGCAATTGAAGATATTGCCTGGGAAACTTTCCAGTGTGTAGATATGAAGAGTCTTCGCCCTGGTATGCGTGGTGAAAGCTATGAAGTGATTGTTAGGGGTTGGTGCGAGCGCTGTGAAATAGCTACTTAAGTATTTTATCTAAAGATAGTAACAATTCATTGACAGTATAAGGTTTCGGTAAAAATGTCTGTGTACCAGTGTCCATCACTTCTCCTAATTTAGTTTTGGACATCAAACCACTAGTAGCAATAATTTTCACCTGGGGGTTAATTTTTTGCAAAGTCCGGATAGCGGTGACTCCATCCAATGCAGGCATCATCATATCCATCAGCACGGCGCTAATTTTATCTGTGTATTTAGCGTATAGCGCGATCGCCTCAATACCGTCACTAGCAATTAAAGTCTGGTATTGGTGACTTTCGAGCGAATTTCTGGTGACATCCTGAATCGAAGGTTCATCATCTACAATCAGAATTAATTCCCCATGTCCTGTAGGTATTGCGACATCTTCAAGAGCGGGTGTTTCCGTTCCCCCCACAGCAGGTAAGTACACCTTAAAGCTAGTACCGTGTTCTACCTCACTGTAAACATTGATAAAACCACCGTGACTTTTAACAATTCCAATCACAGTAGAAAGTCCTAAACCTGTACCTTGTCCCACTGGTTTAGTAGTAAAAAATGGCTCGAAAATTCTATCTAAAGTTTCCTGGGGTATACCAACTCCAGTATCAGTAACCGTAATTACCACATATAATCCGGCTTCGGCTTCCAAATTCATCCGCGCATAATTTTCATCAACCACAATATTCTCAGCAGATATACTTAAAGTACCCCGATTAGGCATAGCATCGCGGGCATTGACACAAAGATTCATCACTACCTGATGCAGTTGGGTACTATCTCCAGAAACCAGCCACAAGTCGTTAGGAATATCAGTATGAATTTCGATGGTTCTGGGGAATGTTTCTTTGAGAATTTTGGCAATTTCCACAATCAAATGCCTAATTTGCAAAGTAATCCGCTTTCCTTCTACACCTCTAGCAAAGGATAGCACCTGCTTCACTAAATCTGCTCCCCGTTTGGCGTTGATTTCCAAAATTTCCAACAACCGCATAGTCCTTTCATCTGCATCGGGGAATTTCATCGGTAGCAATTGCGCTCCTGCCAAAATCGGGGTTAAAATGTTATTCAGATCGTGAGCAATACCACTAGCTAGTGTACCGATACTTTCCAGACGTTGGGTGCGAAATAATTGTGATTCTAAACGCTTCTTCTCAGTAATATCTGTATCAACAATTAGAATTGATTTAGGCATTCCCTGTGCGTCGCTTACCAAACTCCAACGACTAGCTACCAGAAGTTCTTTACCAGTTTTAGTGATTTGAGTTAACTCGCCTTGCCACTTACCTTTAGTCATGACATTGACTAAAGCCTCATGGTTTTCCTGCGCGGCTTCATTATCTAAAAGCTCACCAAAATTTCTGCCGACAGCTTCTTGAACTTGCCAACCATAGAGATTTTCTGCACCTTTGTTCCAAAACAGAATCTGATTTTCTAAATTACACACACAAATTGCATCAGTGGTGATATCTAGTAAAGCCGCTTGTTCACGAATTTTGGCGAACGTAAGTTTACGTTCGCTGATATCAATACCAGCACAAGTTACGCCGACAATTTCTTGCGACTCATTCCGCAATGGTTCAACTGTCAAATCGTAATATCTAGTCCCCAGGGGGGTAGTAATAGATACTTCCTCTCGTATCCCGATGCCGTTAGTCAGCACACTATGCTTAATCGCCGTCAAACGTTGGGCATCTTTCTCTGGAATCAAATCACAGTCATGTTTACCCAACATATCTTGACTCGTCCATCCAGATATGGGGTTATAAACCCAGGTGTAAGATAAATTGATGTCTTGGTTGAAAACAAAAATTGGGGAATTTTTTAAAGCCACCCGAAAGCGTTCTTCACTCTGGCGCAGGGCATTTTCCGAACGTTGACGCTCAATAGCATAACGCATAGAACGTACCAGCAAATCGCCAGTCACTTGACCCTTGACTAAATAATCCTGTGCGCCTGACTGCATTGCTCGTAGTGCCAAGGTTTCGTCATCTAAACCCGTCAATACAATAATTGGAGTGGCTTTGGCATGATGAGCAGTACGGATAAATGTGTCTAGTCCCTGGCTATCAGGTAATGAAAGGTCTAACAATATGACATCAAAGCTGTCTCTAGCTATACATTCTAGTGCTTCAAACAGTTGCTCGGCTGGTTGCAACTCTACTTCAACTGTAGTTACTTCCTGTAATAACTCTTGTAGTAAAAAGACATCACCAGGGTTATCTTCGATTAATAAGACTTTAATAGAATTTCCTGCCATTGATTATTTCACTCCGGTGGCAGTTTGACAATTGCAAACCAGAAATTTTCTATGGACTGTACAATTTTAACGAATTGGTCAAAGTCAACCGGCTTAGTGATAAAGCAATTAGCCGATAGGTTATAAGCTTTGAGAATATCTTCTTCCGATTGAGAAGTGGTCAAAACAACGACAGGAATCCGCCTGAGTTTTTGATCAGCTTTGATTTCTGCTAGTACTTCCCGCCCGTCTTTTCTGGGTAAATTTAAATCAAGCAGGACAATATCTGGATGAGGTGCATTAGCATAGTTTCCCTGTTTTTGCAAGAATGCCATTGCTTCTACACCATCTTCCACCACATTCAGGTTAACTGAGATTTTGCTATCTTCGAGGGCGATTCTGGTTAGTTCAGCATCGCCGGGATTGTCTTCTACTAACAAAACCTCTATGGGCATAATCGCTGTGTTATTCACGATTGTTTACCTGCTTTTTCTGGAATTGTGAAGTAGAAAGTCGAGCCTTGACCAGGTTTCGACTCAACCCAGATCCGGCCGCCGTGGCGTTCTATAATCTTTTTACAAATTGCCAACCCAATTCCAGTCCCTGGGTATTTACTTCTACCGTGCAAGCGTTGAAATATGACAAAAATGCGTTCAGCATATTGGGATTCTATACCAATTCCATTATCGCTGACGGAGAATAGCCATTCATTGGGTTTAGTGGGCATTTGTTCTTCTGTTTGTTCTGCTTTCACTGCTGCCAAATGAATTTTTAGTGGTGATTCTCCTCGGAATTTGATGGCGTTACCAATTAAGTTTTGTAACACTTGGGTGAGTTGGGTAGGATCAGCCATGACTATCGGTAAAGGATCATGGGTAATGATTGCGCTACTTTCTTGTATGATAAATTTGAGATTAGCGATCGCTCGCTCAAAAATCGTTTTAAAATCAACTTCGACAATGGGCTGTCCCCGGCTGGTAACACGGGAATAATCCAACAAATCATTAATCAGACTCTGCATCCGCCGCGCCCCATCTACAGCGTAAGTAATAAACTGTTCGGCATTAGCATCTAGTTCATGTTTATACTTGCGTTCTAACAGCTGTAAATAACTTGTCACCATCCGCAACGGTTCCTGCAAATCATGGGAAGCTACATAAGCAAACTGTTCTAATTCAGCATTAGAGCGAGCCAGTTCCTGAGTATGGTGGGTTTCTTGTTCTAATAACTTGGCTTGGGACAGAGCAATCCCAATTTGGTTGGCTATCTGTTGTAACAAATCTAACTCAAAGCTATTCCACTGGCGAGGTGTCACACATTGATGAGCAATCAACAAACCCCAAAGATTTTCCCTAACCAAAATCGGGACTACAAGGTTAGCTTTGACACCTAAATTTTGCAGAAATTCCCGATAGCAGTCTTTAATATCAGCTTGTTCAACGTCTACAATTGCAGCAACTCTGCCTAGACGATATTTTTCCACATAGCCTTGTTCTTGAAAACAGGGGTCGAGTATGTCTTGTCCTAGAACCACAGGCCAACCAGGTAGCACAGCTTCTTGTACCACCGTTCCCGAACCATCAGCCCAAACTTGAAACATCACCACTCGATCAGCTTCCAGGAGTTTTTGGACTTCTTTAACCGTAGTTTGCAGAATTTCGTCTAATTGTAGACTTTCCCGAATTTTCAGGGTGATTTCCGCAAATAATTGCGATCGCAAATTCTGCCGTTTTAATTCCTCTTCGGCTTGTTTGCGTTCAGCAATATCAGTATGGGAACCTAGCATCCGCACCACATCACCAGTTTCATCCCAAAGTGCTTGTCCGCGATCTAGAATCCATTTATAACTACCGTCTTTACACAAAAGTCGATGTTCGGTCACATAAAACGGTGTTTTTTTGGCAAAATGATTTTCAAAGGCTTGCCGTACATGATCTAAATCATCAGGATAGACTCGTTTTTCCCATTCATCCCAATGATTAGTAATTTCATGGTCTGCATATCCCAGCATTTCCTTCCAGCGAGTGGAGAAGAACACCTGATTGGTTTTGACATTCCAATCCCAAATACCATCATTATTACCCTGTAAGGCTAATTGCCAACGTGCTTCACTTTGTCGCAGAGCTGCGGCTGTTTGTTGCTTTTCGGTAATATCTTGGAAATACACAGACAAGCCATCTCGCGAGGGATAGGCGTGAACGCTAAACCAACCGTTCAGAGGTGGATAGAACTCTTCAAATTCCACACTAACTTGTTGCGCGATCGCTCTGTGATACTCCCGGTCAAATTTTGTGTCTATCAGTCTTGGTAAAACTTCCCAGATATTTTTACCCAATAACTCATTTTTGCTTTTCTCTAACAGTCCTTCTGCTTGACTGTTAATATAGGTAAATCGCCAATCTTGATCTAAAGCAAAAAAGGCATCAGTGATACTTTCGAGTATATTTGTAATTCGGGTTTTAGCAGCTTGCTCATGAGTGATAAATTCTTCACTAATCCGAGACACTTCCGATACATTACGTCTGAGTTCTAGTTGGTTAATCACCAAGCGACTCAAAGCTACCAGCGCGTCTACTTGTTGTTGGCTTAGTTGCCGTGGTACTTTGTCAATTACACACAGAGTTCCCAGCATATAACCCTTCGGCGTAATCAAAGGGACACCAGCATAAAACCTAACATAAGGATAAGAAGTCACTACTTGATTGCTTGCCAAATTTACATCAGCTAAAGCATCTGGTACTATGACCACATCCCGTCTTTCTTGGCAAAGGTAAGATAAGCCAATATTCCGGGGCATTTCCGGCACATCTAAACCGAGTTTTGCTTTAAACCACTGGCGATTTTCATCAATAAAATTGACTAAAGCTATAGGTGTACCACAGATAAAGGCAGCTAATTGAGCTAAATTATCATAAACTTCTTCCGGTTCCGTATCCAAAATCTGATACTGGCGGAGAACTTCCAGCCTCGCCGCTTCATTAGTATTCAATTCAGTATTCATATAGTTTTATAAAAAAAATTAAAAAATTAAAAAATTAAAGTTTCATAGCATACGTCTAGTGTAAGGTATTGTGACTTTTCAGGCAGTCGCAGTTAAAAATTGCTCTCTATAGCAACTGCCAAGGAGGTTAAGACATTGTTGATTCCTGAAAGCTTTGATGTAGGGGCAGGTTTACAGATATGCTCAATTACTAATAATAATAATTTTAATAAACCCGCCCCTACTTGGTTTGCACTCAGCACTCCCTGTTGCCACTTTAGAATGATTTAGACATTCTGAAGCTTTTTAGAGCTAAACAGCAGTTAAAGAAGTTTCTAGGCGCAGTTTTTCGACGAATTGATGCATATTCCCTGTATTGAGGCGATAACTCAAAGGATGACCAATTAACCGCGCCGTACTTTCATACAAAGTCGTAATTTCGACTAAACCATTTTCGCTCAAAGTCCGCCCCGTAGAAACTAAATCCACAATTGCTTCCGACATTCCCGTAATGGGGCCTAATTCCACAGAACCATACAAAGGTACAATTTCTATAGGTAGATCCAGGCTGTGGAAATATTCACGAGCGCAATTAACATACTTAGAAGCAACTCGTCCATGAGGAGGTAAATCTAAAGGTGATTTATAGGCACTAGATGCTTTGACAGCCACTGACATTCGACAATGACCAAACTGTAAATCAACTAAATGTGCAACTTGTGGCTTTTTCTCCCGCAGCACATCGTAACCAATAATTCCCAACTGAGCCTGACCATATTCTACATATACAGGCACATCATGCCCTCGCACCAACAGTCCTTTTGCTTGTCCGCTAGCATCAAGAATTTGCAGTTGGCGAGTTCCTGAATCTAAAAAAGCGCTAAAATCCAATCCTACGGACTTTAACAGGCGGATGCTATTTTTGAGTAATTCCCCTTTCGGCAACGCAACAGTTAACATTTTCTTTTTGGCAGTTCATTTATAAGAAAGACGCTGAAAACACCTAAGAAACAGCAACATCGTTGCGTTTTTCGTACTTTAGGCAGGTGATGAAAGCTAGCCGCACCCTTGAGGGTGCTTTGATGTTAAACTAATTTTAACAGGAAGGGTAATCAACCTGTATAAAAACCCGATGTTGCCTAACGGCTCTACGCTGAACCTTCTCCCAAAGGGAGACGCTAACGCGAAGACAATTGAAAATATGGGGTTCTATTCCATAGTTCTAGCTCCTGTCCAGGAATAGGTAAAATTTTTATGGGGACTAGACGACCAGCATTTACACTCAAACAAATTTTGGAGTCATCCAACTACGGTAGGGCATACCGAAAGTTAACGCTTGAGGAGAGAACCACCTCTGGGTGAGATACCGCAAGGGGTCTCATCTAAGTGGACTCGTTGAACCAAGAATCTCCGTAGCTTTAGCCCGGAGAGTGTCAAATAGAGAATATCTTGATTGCTTACCTCAAGGAGCATGAGAATTTTATTAGTTGATGATGAAGTAGAACTAACTGACCCCCTAAGTCGCGTGTTAAAGCGCGAGGGTTACAGTGTGGATATGGCTTATGATGGTGGAACTGGTAGCGACTTTGCTTCTGTGGGTACTTATGATTTATTGATTCTAGATTGGATGCTACCCGGAAAAACAGGTTTAGAGATTTGTCAGGAATTGCGCCGCCAAGGTAAAGCCACACCCGTACTATTTCTCACAGCCAAAGATACCCTAGATGACCGCGTAGAAGGTCTAGATGCGGGTGCTGATGACTATTTAGTAAAACCCTTTGAACTGCGAGAACTATTAGCACGAGTTCGGGCTTTATTACGTCGTGCTGGTTCTCCCAGTCATGAAACCACAACTGGAAGGCTAACAGTAGCTGATTTAGAACTTGATAGTGAAAACCAAGTAGCCTATCGTCAAGGACGAATTATTGAATTATCTCAAAAAGAAAGTCAACTGCTACAATATTTTATAAAAAATACGGGGCATTTGCTCACTCATGCCCAAATTTTGCAAAATCTTTGGCCGCAAGATCACGAACAACCCAATAGTAATGTCATAGCCGCATTAATTCGCCTGCTGCGGCGTAAGATTGAGGTAGGCAAAGAAATTCCACTAATTCATACTGTTTACGGCAAAGGCTACCGTTTTGGAACTTCTTCTCTGGATTAAACGCAGAGGTACGCTAAGGGAAACGCAAAGGTACGCAGAGTTTTTCTCACTCCTACTCTCTGCGTCTCTGCGCCTCTGCGTGAGATAACAACGCCATAATTTGCATTTGTAGTTTTTCTCGCAGTTGCTGTACTTGTTTATAGGTGGCTGCACGTCCTTGAACTGAGTTGACTTTTTGCACAGGTTGGATAAAGTAATGTAGACGAGTTCTCATTGCCCAAACTCCCATTGAGGGAAAGATGATCAACATAATTATTAATGGTGATATGGGCAAGAAGGGTAATTTAAATAGTCGTTGCAATTTCTTCAGGTTTACTGTCCAGGGATGTAAAGATTCGCTACCAATGCACACAACTGGGAGAATGGGAATATGATAGCGATCGCTCAACTGCATGAAACTCACATCAAATTTTTGTAGTTGATAGCGTTGACTCCAACCTTTAAGAGGTCCACGGACTCCTTCCGGTGCATATAGCAGAGTTTTACCTTCAAGAATCGCTTTTTCAAAATCACCCCTCTTGGCGCGCACAGCCCCTAAAACCTGTGACCATTTAGGTGGTAGCCACCAACTCATCCAAGGATGCTCAAATAGTGTTTCACTGGCTAGGGGTTGTACTTCCCAACCTTGGGCTTGACTTAATAAATAACCTAAAGTGATAAAGTCCCAAGGAAAACACATCCCTGCATGGTTCATTGCTACAATTACAGGACTTTGTGGCGGTAAGTGCTGATTTTCCTGTAATTCTGCCCGAAAATAATATTTAACTATGGGAGCCAGAATTTCTTCTCTAAAAGCTTTCTGATACTGAGGATTAAATTCATCAACTTCTTGTCTTGGTGAACGACATCCCAGACGCAACCATCGATTTAGCAGTGCTAAGTAAAATCCACCTGGAACTAAGAATAAAGCATATTCTACCCAATTCCACCCATCCGGATCGGCGTGATAGTGTTGCCAATGGCGGTTAAATAAAACCAGCCATCCAGGAGGATACCACAGACACAACCAGTCAAACCAGCTAAATCTATAACCTTCACCTGATGCTTTTTCCTGTTGAGTTTTGAGCAACTTTTCAGCGTGTTGATAAATCACAGGTATTAAGTAGATAAGACAACAATTATCTCAAGCGCATATTCTAGCCTTATATATATTGTCGTGATTGGTATCCCACTCAGGGCGTAACATTCACTACATTTGCATGATATTTGCGGCATCGTGGCGCTTACCGTATAGCATTTGCGGATAAAGTCAGAGTTTAATGGGCGTTTATCGGCGGTTAGTTATAACCCCACCAGAAACAGCAACCTATTCTAGGTAGGGGCGGGTTTACCAAGATCCCCGTTAATAATGAATGATATCAACCTGCCCCTAGTCGTTGAACTTTTGCTCATAAGTAAAACTAACTATATGTATAATTTTTACTCATGTTAATTTACTTGCTAAACATTTGTAAAGTAGTGTAAAGTAATTTCATAGACAGAAACGCAAACGCATCTGTTTAATTCATACATAAATAACCGCAATCATAAAAACATGACCACAACCTTACAACAGCGCCAAAGCGCCAACGTATGGGATCGCTTCTGCGAATGGATTACCAGCACTGACAACCGGATTTACATCGGTTGGTTCGGCGTTCTCATGATCCCAACCCTACTAGCTGCTACCACCTGCTTCATCATCGCATTCGTAGCTGCTCCTCCCGTAGACATCGACGGTATCCGTGAACCCGTAGCTGGTTCATTAATTTACGGAAACAACATCATCTCAGGTGCAGTTGTTCCTTCTTCTAACGCGATCGGCTTGCACTTCTACCCCATCTGGGAAGCAGCTTCCTTAGATGAGTGGTTGTACAATGGCGGTCCTTACCAATTGGTAATTTTCCACTTCTTGATCGGTTGCGCTTGCTACTTAGGTCGTCAGTGGGAACTATCTTACCGCTTGGGTATGCGCCCTTGGATCTGTGTAGCTTACTCTGCGCCTTTGGCTTCTGCTACCGCAGTCTTCTTAATCTACCCCATCGGACAAGGTTCATTCTCTGACGGTATGCCTTTGGGTATCTCTGGAACCTTCAACTTCATGATTGTGTTCCAAGCAGAACACAACATCTTGATGCACCCCTTCCATATGTTGGGTGTAGCTGGTGTCTTTGGTGGTTCTTTGTTCTCCGCAATGCACGGTTCCTTGGTAACTTCTTCCTTGGTACGTGAAACAACCGAAACCGAATCACAAAACTACGGTTACAAGTTTGGACAAGAAGAAGAAACCTACAACATCGTAGCTGCTCACGGTTACTTTGGTCGCTTAATCTTCCAATACGCTTCCTTCAACAACAGCCGTTCACTTCACTTCTTCCTAGCTGCTTGGCCTGTAATCGGTATCTGGTTTACCGCTTTGGGTATCAGCACAATGGCATTCAACTTGAACGGTTTCAACTTCAACCAATCAGTAATTGATTCTCAAGGTCGGGTTATTGCTACCTGGGCTGACGTAATCAACCGCGCTAACTTGGGTATGGAAGTAATGCACGAGCGTAACGCTCACAACTTCCCCTTAGATTTGGCTGCTGCTGATGTTGCTCCTGTTGCTTTAACTGCACCTGCAATCAACGGCTAATTCTTTGAGACATAGACAATAACTTCTCTGCGAATTCAAAGCGCTCTTCCAAATGGGAGGGCGCTTTTGATTTTGGGGTTCAGCCTATTAATCAGTCAAAAACTAAAACAAAAAATATCTTTGCGCCATTGGTAAAACGGTTGCGGGTTCACAAGTTAGCAATTCACCATCAGCCCTGACTTGATAGGTTTCTGGATCAACTTCAATGTGTGGTAAAGCATCATTTAACTTCATATCTCGTTTACTGATTTGACGAGTCCCGGAAACGGCGACAGCAGATTTTTTTAATCCCAACTGGCTGGGAATTTCTCTTTCTAAAGCAGCTTGGGAAACAAAGGTTAAAGATGTGGCGTGACGCGCCCCGCCAAAACTACCAAACATCGGTCGGCTATGCACTGGCTGAGGTGTGGGAATACTAGCATTTGCATCGCCCATCTGTGACCAAGCAATCATTCCTCCTTTAATGACTATTTCTGGTTTCACACCAAAAAATGCTGGTCGCCATAAACATAAATCTGCTAGTTTTCCTGCTTCCACTGAACCAACATACTGGGCAATTCCGTGAGTAATTGCGGGATTAATTGTGTATTTTGCAACATATCGTTTAGCCCGATTATTATCTGCAAGTCCATCTCCAGGAAGGCTTCCGCGTTGCACCTTCATTTTGTGGGATGTCTGCCAAGTGCGAATTATCACTTCACCCACTCTTCCCATAGCTTGGGAATCAGAAGCAATCATACTAAACGCGCCTAAGTCGTGCAAAATATCTTCCGCAGCGATGGTTTCCCGGCGAATGCGAGACTCAGCAAAAGCTACATCTTCGGGAATGCTGGAATCGAGGTGATGACAAACCATCAACATATCTAAGTGTTCTTCTAGGGTGTTGACGGTGTAAGGACGTGTGGGATTAGTGGAAGATGGTAAAACATTGGCTTGTCCGCAAACCTTAATAATGTCTGGTGCGTGTCCGCCCCCTGCGCCTTCGGTGTGGTAGGTATGAATAGCCCGATGTTTGAACGCTGCAATGGTATCTTCGACAAATCCCGCTTCATTCAGAGTATCGGTATGAATTGCTACTTGCACATCATACTCATCTGCAACACTCAGACAAGTATCAATAGTAGCAGGGGTAGTTCCCCAGTCTTCATGTAGTTTTAACCCCATTGCGCCGGCTAGCACTTGTTCGACAATTCCTTGGGGTTGGCTGGTGTTACCTTTACCCATAAATCCTAAGTTGACAGGGAAAGCATCAGCAGCTTGTAACATCCGGTACATATTCCAGGGGCCAGGAGTGCAAGTGGTGGCGTTTGTCCCTGTAGCGGGGCCAGTACCACCGCCAATCATGGTAGTAATCCCAGAGGCGATCGCCACTTCAATTTGCTGGGGACAAATAAAATGAATATGGCTATCAATACCGCCAGCCGTGATAATCATTCCTTCCCCGGCTAAAGCTTCAGTTCCAGGGCCAATAATAATATCTATATTGTCTTGAATATAAGGATTTCCGGCTTTACCTATTTTGAAAATTTTGCCGTCTTTAATGCCAATATCGGCTTTGACAACACCCCACCAATCGAGAATTAAGGCATTAGTAATGACTAAATCTACTGCGCCATCGGCGTTAGAAATGGGGGATTGTCCCATTCCGTCTCTGATGACTTTACCGCCACCAAATTTCACTTCGTCGCCGTAAGTGGTGAAGTCTTGTTCTACTTCGATAAATAATTCTGTGTCTGCTAATCGAATGCGATCGCCTACTGTGGGACCGTAGGTTTCTGCGTAGGCGCGGCGAGAGATTTTGTAAGGCATAATAAGAATAAGATTTAAACGCAAAGGTTCGCGAAGGTAAGCGCAAAGGTACGCGGAGTATGGATGAGAATGATTTGAGTGGGGCGATTATTGGTTGTGGAATGCGGGTGCATACGGCGTTGGGACCGGGTTTATTGGAGTCAGCTTATGAGGAGTGTTTGTGTTATGAGTTGAGGAAGAGGTTTAATGTCAGAAAGCAAGTTCCATTACCGCTTGTGTATGAGAAAGTGGAATTGGATTGCAGTTATAGATTGGATTTAATAGTAGAAGATAAAGTAATCATCGAAGTCAAATCTGTAGAATCACTCCAACCGATTCACTCGGTCCAACTCTTAACCTACCTCAAACTCACCAAATGTAAACTCGGACTCCTCCTCAACTTTAACGTCCTCCAACTCAAAGAAGGAATCAAACGCGTCGTCAACAACCTCTAACTCCGCGAACCTTTGCGCTTACCTCCGCGAACCTTTGCGTTTAAATCTTCCCATTAACCTTCCCATTAAAACCATAAACTTCACGACTCCCCACCAAACCCACTAAACTCACCTCCTTCTCATCCCCCGGTTCAAACCTCACTGCTGTACCCGCCGGAATATCAAGACGCATTCCCCGTGCTTGTTCTCTATCAAAACTCAAAGCTGCATTCACCTCATAAAAATGAAAATGGGAACCTATTTGAATCGGGCGATCGCCTGTATTTCCCACCTGTAACTTAATAATAGAACGACCAGCATTTAACTCAATTTCACCATCTGGTGTAATTATTTCCCCTGGAATCATATTTTTACCTTTACCTAAGAATTATCTAATCGGATTATGCACAGTTACCAACTTAGTTCCATCAGGAAAAGTTGCTTCCACCTGGACCTCATGCACCATTTCCGGGATACCCTCCATTACATCATCCCGTGATAACAGAGTAGTCCCATAACTCATCAATTCTGCAACAGTTTGTCCATCTCTTGCACCTTCCAAAATCGCCGCCGAAATATAGGCGATCGCCTCTGGATAATTCAACTTCAAACCCCTATTTTTACGCCTCTCTGCCAACAAAGCAGCCGTAAAAATCAATAACTTATCTTTTTCCTGCGGTGTCAATTGCATTCTGTCTCCTAAACCTGCCATACTCTGGGTACACAGCCACCACGATGTAAAAAATCCCCTCGCAGCAACTCCCAGACAACCGTAAACCAGTTTCTCACCTCAGATGTAGAAGCACCACGATATCGACACAAAAATCCATTTTGTAAACGAGTCATACCTACTTCCCCAGAACCATCCCATAAACTCCGTGCTTTTGCCAAGAATTCGGCAGAAATATCACTTCCCACCCAAACCAGACTACCTGCTATTGGTTGTCCAGCCAAGCCGTGAGGACTGTGAAAAACTGCTTCGCTACCCGGTAAGTATTGGCGATCAATCCACAAGGGTACGCCTTGCTGCCAAATTTCCGTATGCGATCGCCATTCTCCCTGTAAAAATTTTTCGCCTCTAGCAGTTCGACCAAATCGCGTAATTTCCCAACCTAACCAACAGCCTCCTGGTGCTAATTCTACCCGTAAATCTTGGCGATAAATTGCCCCGTTAAAGACAATTGTTTCTTGGGGTAGCCATTCTAAACAAGCACCTGCATCAACTTGGATCTCAATATTTTGCCTAGCTTGCAGTCCGTTAGTACCGTAGATTTTACTAGCTGCGGCTGTAGTAATTAAAGCTTGTGCATTGGCTTGGAGGTGAATATTAGAGGATAGGCGATCGCCTCCCACAACACCCCCAGCCGTGTGTAATATAACACTATGACAAATTGTTTCACCCTCTGGATAAAAAGGCCGTTGTACCTTCAGGGGTGCTTGATTGTGACTGTAAATTAACTGGGTGCTATTGAGGCGATCGGCATAAACTAAATTAAGTTTGCCATGCCAAGTTTTATCTATTGGAGTGTTAACAATCATTGGAATTGAGGTGAGTGAGAATGAGGTTTAAACGCAAAGGTTCGCGGAGTATGGATGAGTTCTGTGGTTAATTAATTCTTCCTGTACATCATCGAGGTGAGAACCCCTAAAATCTATTTTTGTGCCAAGATAACATAATCATCTAATGTATAGTGAGACTCATATTTCTGAGCCAAATACTTTTGCATCATCGGACTCATATACAGTTGCTTTGGTAAATTTTCCCTAGCAAATTTACCAAATTTACTAGCAGAAACAGGTAGTCGAGAATCTGTAGATGTTAAATATCTATACCAGACCAGGTTTAAACCTAAATCCGAAAGAAACTGAATAACAATATTTTTTTCCTGTTCTACATTTTTACTTTGTTGACATTTATAAAGACTAAATAATCTTTTATCCTGTATGACTAACAAAACATAACCTTGAGAACTTAAACTTTTAGTAATGATGTCTTGATAAATCCTATTAACTTGTACTATTTGATTTTTATCTGCAAAAAAACAATGCGAAATGATAATGAAGTCAAAAAAATCATTAGGTAAATTATCCGCTTGATAATTCCAATTAAAGATGTTAGCAGTCACAAAGCGAAAGTAAGCATTGATGGGGGTTATCTGCGACTCAATATATCTTCGCCAAAACTGAAGTCCTTTAAATTGGAAAGTATCTTGCTGGTCTAAAGAGTAATAGGATATATGGATCGGGGGGATATTAAAAAAGTTAAGACCACTTTTAAGAAATAAAGCTAACCCATAAGCAACTGTTCCTGGTCCTGATCCAATATCAAGAATTTTTACCTGCGTCGGTAGTAGTCCATCCTGATAAATCAGAAACCAAGCTAAATATATACAATATACGCCTTCTAAAAAATACTTCATTAAATAGACATGAGGAGTCAAACTCAAACCGTAATTTGGGTCTTGTCCAATTTTTAATTTATGAATATCTTCTAAAGCATCTTCTATTTTAATAGCTAAATGTTGTTCAGACATTTTACCAAATTCTGCTTGTAGGTATTCAACCAGACTAGCTTCCAAACCATCAAATATTTCTTGATCAATCCCAGTTACCTGTAGTTTATATTCATCATGCTGGACTAAATTAAAAGTTTCATAGATAAATTTAATAAACTTTTCGTCTGGCGCTAATGTGAGATTATCTGTTTTATGAGGCGCAGATGTTATTTGTTTCGTTAAATTTTCTATTTCACGTTTATAATCTTGAGAATAACGATTAAGTTGTAACTTATCCCTAAATAATTTCTCTATCCAGGAAAAACTTGCACCTGATTTTTGAATAGCTTGCAATAAATGCACTGCTTTTTTCGTATCACCACGTTTCAAAGCCGAGTTAAATTGCTGACTACGCCACCAATTAGTAATGGGATTACTCATACCCAAACCCCTCCTTACCTTCTTTAATTTCTACACCTGGAAGTTGATTAAATAATTTTTCTTTAAATTTTACGTAGCTAAAATTCTCTGCATTATACCACCAATCATATTTTTGCTTAATTTCCTCAGCTTCTTGGCGGGTTGATGCGATGAGGGAACGACGATGATTAGGATGAAAATCTTGAATTACCACTCTATCAGCGACAGCTAATTTACTAATAAAAGCAGCTTCATCAGTGGATAAAGTAGGGAGTAAGGGAGTAATCGTGATAGAGATTTTGGGAACAAAGCCTTTAAAAGAGTCAATACTTTGCTTCAGTTTAATGATGGCATTTAATCGGGCTTTAACGCTAGGCGATCGCGGTTCAAAATCCCGCCTCACTGATTCACTCCCAGTCGGAACACTCATATTAATTCGCAAGCGCTGATAACGTTGTAAATAATCAATATCTCTAGTAATAATGGGACTGCGAGTTTGAATTACTAATGTTGGTGTAGGATAACCATCATCCCGAACATCTAGCATTACCTCCAACAATCTGCGAGTCAACTGATGTCGAGATTCCAGAGGTTGATAAGGATCTGTAACACTACTCATGTAAATTCTGGGAGGAGTTTGAGGATTTTGCTTATACCATTTTTGTAATTCTTTAGTTAAAACTTCCGCAGCATTTTCTTTGAAAATTACCCATTTACCCCAATCGTCGCGCATCTGAGTATTCGGACTAAATGCAGCCGCATAACAATAACTACAACCATATTGACAACCCCGGTAAGGATTCAGCGTAAAATCATAATCACCAATAAAACCGCTAGCTTTTGTCAGTAAAGACTTAGCATTTTGTCCATAAACCTGAGTGTCTCCAAATTTTTCTTTAACTAATTTAGTCGGCTGTACATCACAATAACCTTCATATTTTGCTTTTGCCATTTTTAATATTGAGTATTTAATAAGGGTGCGTTAGCCTAATGCTACACACCCTACTTTATATAATGCCCATTTTTGATTGCTGAATAACGCCCTAATGCTGCTGTTCTAAGCAAGCTACCAAATCAGCAACTTCGGAAAAATCAAACAATGCTTCGCCTAAATCTTCTAAATCATCAGCAGATAACTCTCTCACCTGTGTCATTAATGAATCATTAACATCACCAAAACGTTTTTTAATCTGACGACTAATCATTTTGAATGCTTGTTTTTGAACGATATCTTGATAAATTACAGATTCTTTGATAATATCCTCCCGTAAAAATTGATAGTTTTACCCTATTACTTACGCAAGCACTCTCTGAAACCCTCTTGACTTCTCCCAAGGGGAGACGCTACGCGAACGTGTCCTTTGTGTCCTTTGCTGTATGCGCTGCGCGCACGCTACGCGAACGTTTTTTCATAATTTTGCGTAAGTCCTGTACCCAACCAATTGCTATAATCAAACTAACTAAACTTGCCCCATAAAAAATTTTATGCTAATTTAACACCTGGAAATAATTAATTTGCATTAAATTCGTGTTTATTAAAATTTAAATAAGATCAGATTCGGTTAAATCTGCTTGTTTCATTAAAGTTTTTAGAAGTCCGATTTTCAAATCTTGATTAGCATGAATTGGTATAGAAATACTGATGCCATCTTTTTTGAAACGATGATGACTGCCTTTGACTCTGATTAATTTCCATCCGTTCTTTACCAGTATTTCTGATAATTTTTTACCTGATATTGCTTTCATACATTTAATTCCACTACTCTGTCAGAAGAGCTAATATTTTCTGGTTCATCCTCTGCATATAAACTGATTACCTCTTTAAGATTCTCTAATACTTCTTCAATGGTTTCTCCTTGTGTGTAACATCCATGAAAAATTGGTACTTCAGCCCAATAACCGCCTTCTTCGGCTGTATGAATTATTGCTTTAATTTTCATAAGGTTGAATTTTCCTGATAAAACGAGTGTGGTTACTTAATATTAAGTATATACAAAAATATATTTTACGTCCAGAACCAAAATTACTTTCAATACTTCAATTTGTGGCGCTTCTACCCCCAGCAACCAACGCACAAAATCAGCAGGATATTGTTCAGCTAAATATTTACAAGCGTTGTCGTAATTCAAATTTTTCTCCTTTACTCACTTCACAATATAAGATACTAGATTGAAATTAGGAAATTTATATGTTATTATCTCAGATAATTGACTAATTTATCAACTAATAAACTATGGAAAAACTACTAAACATCCATATTGAAAAATTACCAGAAGGTGTTTATTTAGCAACATCTGATGATTTGCAAGGGTTAGTTGCTCAAGGAAGGACTGTTGCAGAAACTTTAGAAATTGCTCGTGATGTAGCGAGAAAGTTATTAGAAGCGCAAAATCAAGATGAAGAATTAGAATATTTGCAGCCTATAACTGAGCAGTTTAACTATCCTTTAGTAGTAGGATATTAGTGAATTGATGGGTAGGTTATCTGGGTTTAGTTATCGAGAAATTATTAAAATTATCAAAAGATTTGGTTTTGTTTTTTATCGTCAAGCCGCAGGAAGTCACGAAATCATCTGGTTTAATCCTGAAACTAATCTTTATACTACCATTCCTAATCATTCTGGTGATATGCCAGAAGGCACATTACGATCAATTTTGAAGCAAGCTGGAATTAAACCTGATGACTTTCTTGAAGGTTAAATTCTTGCAATTAATTACAAGATTTATTATTTATGTATGCTTTAAATAAAGAATTAAGCTGAAATTTTCCTCCATCTTTTCCTAACAGTTTTTCTAATAAACACCGTCGTGTTAAAGATTGTATAATTTGCCGATATTTAGATTTCAATGATTCAAATTCAGGATGTTTCTGAGTAATATCTATAGGTTCATTTTGTCTTGCTAACCAGTTGATAACCTTTATTTCTAATTCTGACAAACGTTCTAAATCATTTTCTAAAATTGCTTCAATATCTCCTAAAAATAACTCATCATTATCTGCTAAAAATTGGGTAACTGAATCATGATAGTATTCTTGAATAGTTAATGTGATGATATTTAACCAACGCGGATGACCTTGATACAGTGTGATTAATTCGTTCCATTTATCTTCGTCTTTTAAACCTTTTTCTCTCAATATTTCTTTAGCATCTTCTCCTAAACCTTGAAGATATAATGTTTTTGTGTATTTGTTTTCAATTTCTAAAATTTCTATATCTGGTGGTTTTTCCGAACTAATTAATATTAAACAACTTTGATGAGATGTGGTAGAAATTTGTTTAAAAAATTTACTGTAATCTTTATATTCTTCTAAATATTGACCTGCAACGTTACCAAATTGAAATATGTTCTGTAGATCATCAATTATTACTAAACAACGAGATGATTGCAGATAATCTATTATTTCAGGTAATGGAGTTAACTGTGGTTGAGAAAAAAATTGTTTAAGGTCATTTTTAAGAGTTATCAGTTCAGGAAGATTATCAAGGCTGCGATAAATAATATAATCAAATTCTATTTGCATTTCTGAGATTAATTTAAGAGTTAAGGCAGTTTTGCCAATTCCACTTAATCCATAAATTGTGATTAGTCTGGTCTTATTTTCTAATATACATTCTTTAAGAGTAGAAATTTCTGAAGTGCGCCCATAATTACAGTTTAATTCTGGTGCTTTTGTTAGATCAATTATTGAGGTTTGATTTTCAGATTGAGGGGAATGCTTTTCTATGTATTCTGGATATTCCTGGTATTCTCTACAAATATTGATATGACTATTAATATTACTACTAACAATTTGTGAAGAATTACCAAAATTGTAGATAGTAGCTGAGGCTTTATTTTCTAAAATAGAACGAACATTACTTTGTTTAATATCTTCTTTAAAAACCTCAGAGAGAAGTTTCCACAATTTTGCACCCTCTCTTTTTACATGGTCATAACTATATCCATTATTATCCTTGATTTCACAAAAATCTTGAGATTGTAAAACTCCTTCTAATATAGACTTTTGCAATGAACTAAGACGGTTTCCTGTTTGATAAAAAACCTGGTCATCAGCCCATTTGGATAATTCTTTGATGTCCATATATCATTAGTTATTTGACTTGAGTGATTTTTGGAATTTTACTTATTTTAACCTATAGAAAAATTCTGCACCGACTTCTTAAACGAGCAAAAACTTTTGTATGGGGCTATGGATTTTATTGTTACACCTAAAGATGAATATGTTTTCCTGGAAAATAATCCTTTTGGTCAATATCTTTGGCTAGAAATAGAAACAAAAATACCATTAACAGAAGAGATTTGTAATTTATTGGTAAGCTATCTTGATGATTGATTAGTTTCTATGGAAATTAGCTATTTGGCATGAGAAGATTCAACTTGGGTATTTACAGTATTATTTAACTAAGTTGCTAAAAATTATATTACATAAAATCAAAAAAAACAGCCGCCCCCTTGCGGAAGCAGCCCAACGTATGTAGCAGTTCTCAGTTGATTGAGATATAAGAACCCCACCCCCAACCCCCTCCCCGCAAGCGAGGAGGGGGCTATGATGCAATTCATTCAAGTGCATACCGCCATAGCATTTTATAATCTGCTGAGTTAAACCTTATTAATTCTTCTCTCTGCGCCCTCTGCGCCTCTGCGGTTCGATTTCCATAAAAAAACAGCCACCTCCATCAGGAAGCAGCTATTTTTCAACTTATGTGACTACAGAATATTAGTAATCGAAGTCACCGCCACCCATACCACCGCCACCAGCAGGAGCAGCATCTTTAGGCTCAGGCTTGTCAACGATGATACATTCGGTTGTCAACACCATACCAGCGATAGAAGCAGCGTTTTGCAACGCAGAACGAGTTACCTTAGCAGGGTCAACAATACCAGCTTCTAACAAATCAACAAATTCGTTGGTTGCAGCATTGTAGCCGATGTTGAAATCTTTCTCTTTCACACGTTCAGCAATTACAGCACCGTTCTGACCAGCGTTTTCAGCAATCCGCTTCAGAGGCGCGGGTAAAGCACGAACGACAATCAAAGCACCAATCAACTCTTCATCTTTGAGATTAGCTTTTGCCCAAGTTTCTAATTCAGGAGCAAGGTGAGCTAGAGTTGTACCACCGCCGGGAACAATCCCTTCTTCTACAGCAGCTTTGGTAGCGTTGATCGCGTCTTCTAGGCGTAGCTTCTTGTCTTTCATTTCGGTTTCAGTGGCTGCACCCACTTTCACCACAGCTACACCACCAGAGAGTTTAGCCAGACGTTCTTGCAGCTTCTCTTTGTCATAAGAAGATTCGGTTTCATCCATCTGACGACGGATTTGTTCGCAACGAGCCTTCACAGGAGCTTCGTTACCTTCAGCAACAATTGTTGTTGTGTCCTTGGTAATGGTGACACGGCGAGCTTTACCCAGGCTTTCTAGCTTGGTATTTTCTAGCTTCAGACCAGCGTCTTCGGTGACCAATTGACCACCAGTCAGAACAGCGATATCTTCTAGCATCGCTTTCCGGCGATCGCCAAAACCAGGAGCTTTCACAGCTGCAACATTGAGTACACCACGCAAGCGGTTAACTACCAAAGTCGCTAAAGCTTCTTTTTCAATATCTTCGGCGATAATCACCAAAGGACGACCAGAGCGAGCTACTTGCTCTAAAACTGGTACGAGGTCTTGTACTAAAGCAATCTTCTTATCGGTGATCAGCAGGTAAGGCTCATCAAAAACCGTTTCCATGCGTTCAGCGTCGGTGGCGAAATAAGGAGAGATATAGCCTTTTTCAAAGCGCATCCCTTCGGTTATTTCTAACTCGGTGGTCATAGATTTCCCTTCTTCTAGGGAAATTACGCCTTCCTTGCCTACCTTGTCCATTGCTTGGGCAATCATCTGACCCACTTCTTCGTCGTTACCAGCTGAAATCGCCGCAACTTGGGCAATGGATTTAGAATCTTCTACTGGACGAGCGTGTTCAGCAATTTTCTCTACCAAGAAGGCGGAAGCTTTATCAATACCACGCTTCAAAGAAATTGCATTAGCGCCTGCTGCAACGTTGCGTAAGCCTTCTTTGACCATCGCGTGAGCCAAAACGGTAGCAGTTGTGGTACCATCGCCAGCAGCGTCATTGGTCTTGGAAGCAGCTTGACGAATCAAAGCTACGCCAGTGTTTTCAATATGGTCTTCTAGTTCGATTTCTTTGGCGATGGTTACACCGTCATTCACAATCTGGGGTGCGCCAAATTTCTTTTCTAGAACTACGTTACGACCTTTAGGGCCAAGGGTAACAGCTACGGCTTCAGCCAAGATGTCAATGCCTCTTTCCAGGGCGCGACGAGCGTTTTCGTTGTAAATAATGCGTTTTGCCATATTTGTCTCTATTCAGGGAGTAAGTCAATTTGATTTAGAATTGGGCGTTGGGTTTTCCCATTGCCTTGTAGAGACGCGATTCATCGCGTCTCTCTACCCATTACATGACGACTGCTAAGATGTCTTTTTCTGAAAGCAGTACGTATTCTTCTGTGCCGAGCTTGATGTCGGTGCCAGCGTACTTGGAGTACAACACTTTATCGCCGGTTTTAATGTCTAATTCTTGACGGCTACCGTCATCGTTACGCTTGCCAGGGCCAAGAGCGACTACTTCGCCTACTTGGGGTTTTTCCTGGGCATTATCGGGTAAAAACAGTCCACCTGCGGTCTTTTCTTCGGGGGCGCTTACTTTTACGAAAACGCGATCGCCTAGGGGTTTAACTGTGGAAACGCTTAAAGTTACAGCTGCCATAAATATTTATTTTCTTTTCTCTTCTCTTAGAGTTAGCACTCTCAACTCCTGAGTGCTAATCTACCTAAAAGCAGCCGACAATGGCAACGAGGACTTGAGTACGGGTTCCCGCACTAGGCGATCGCCCAATTACTTAAGTATAAATACTCAAATATTTTTATCTATCGGGTTTTGCTCGGTAGGTTACGAATATTTTTATATCGCTAAATTTATTTGCAAAGCTGGGAAATTGTTATAGAACTGTAATCAGGGTGCTGCTCGATGAGTAAGATTACAGTGATCCAGTGCCGCCGTCAAATCCCCAAAACCACTCAATCTCTAGACGACAAAACCTTAAGTAATTGTGTAGGAACTTTAGGACTGGCAAAAATTCAGCGACACATTTTGATCTTTGCTGACGAGACAGTTACTAACTTCTGTGCAAAACAAGTTAGGCTGGGATCTTGGGAATACCTAAAAAAACGGCGAATTCAAGAGTTAAAACTTGATCAGCCCCAAAACAGTTTCCCATTTGCATCGTTAGGACTAAAGCCAATTGCTTGCGAGTTTGTGGTTCTAGACCGATAATGGTGTTCTACCCAGATGGTGCATGGTTTTGCCTTTGCAAAACCAGAAGTTATTGAGCAAATCTCCCAGAACACTTGATAGGCATCATGATGGTGGAAGAATATGCATTTTTAAACCATCTTTTGCCGAAAATCTTCCTACTTGCTGGTAAACCTTTGATAAAGGCTGAACATCCGCAGGATATGGTAAAGCAGTAAGCATCTGAAAGTGCGGGTTGTTTTGAAGTTAGGGTCATCTTGAGCCAATACGTACCTCGTGAATCGGAAAGATGATGATTTAATCAGTGTTTTTCACCCGCCCCTTTCAAAGCGATATATAATAGCGCATTATAAATACTATTGCTCTACGTATCCTTACCGGAGTTTACCAATGAGCTGGAAATCTTATATAAAGTGTTCACCACTTTTGAAATTTCCAGAGAGCAAAGGCAAGTTAAGTAGGATAAAGGACAACATCTCAATGATCCACCATAAAGGATAACCATTCAAGACCTTGATGGACCGAAGCGCGACAAGTGCCACTGCTATGAAAGAACCCAGCATGAAAGATCATAAAAGACTGCTACTGATTGATGATGACCCTAACCTCATCTTGCTGGTGAAGGATTACCTGGAATTCAGAGGCTATGAAGTCAACACTGCCGAAAATGGACGAGAAGCTCTGGATATTCTTGAACAAGATATTCCAGATATGATCATCTGTGACGTAATGATGCCGGAAATGGACGGATATACTTTTGTAGAACAAGTCCGGCAAAATGAACGCACAGGCTGGATTCCCGTACTTTTCCTATCAGCAAAAGGACAAAGTGCAGACCGAGTTAAAGGTCTGAACAAAGGGGCTGACGTATATATGGTCAAGCCCTTTGAACCAGAAGAACTCGTAGCACAAGTAGAATCTTCACTGAAGCAAACTACCCGTTGGAAAGAACACCAAGCCAAAGGAGGAGAAAACGGTTCCCGCATTCAGGTTCCCTTTGATGTCCAGTTAACCCCAACCGAACTGAAAGTAGTACAGTTTGTTGCTAGGGGTTTAGCTAATCGGGAAATTGCTGAAGAATTAAACGTTAGTCAGCGTACAGTTGAAAGCCATGTGTCCAATATGTTGGGTAAAACCAACCTCCACAACCGCACCGAACTAGCACGTTGGGCGATTGAAAATCAAATGGCTTAAACCCTGGGCTAATTTCTGAAGTTCAGAGTTTTGAGTTAAAACACAGTAGCCCAAAACTCAAGCTGGTTATGGCATTTTGACTTCAGTTTGAAAGCTAATAGATTATGAATTGTGAAGCTAAATTTGGATTTTTTTAATTCAAACTTCATAATTCATAATTCATCATACAGTCCTCAACTGCGATGTTCCAACCCGGATATCACCTAAAATTATCACTACATCACCCCACGCAAATTTCCCCTCTGGACAACTGGAAAGGAAATATTAGCTTGTAGGGGTTTATAAATCTTTATATAACAAAAATTTAGGCTTCACCGGAGACGCATAGTTAAATTCGGTCGGTGTCTCATATGATGTTGAATTTGGGCGTTGCTGAATCAAAGTATAAAATGCCAAAATTACCTTTCTTTTCCTTGGTTCCTTTGCGCCTTTGCGCCTTTGCGTGAGACATATTCATACTCTCAATCAGCAACGCCTGAATTTGAATAGCGGCCGTTGTACTTACCAACTTTCTCACCCCACCAAAATTTAGCTTTGGTAGAGTGGTGTTATTTATGATGCGCTTCTATTTGGTTTTTACGTATTTTGGTGATAATGTATATTTTTAGCTGCATAATTAATTTTACTATGTCCAATAACCTTTTTCATCCTCCTCAAAATAATACTCCGACTCCATTCGAGCAAGATATTCATGATTTAGTTAAAAACCTTAAATGTAAAGTTACGGAGATATATAATAAAAATCCCCCTTCTTCTAGTATGGGAATAATGTGGATATATGGCTCTATATACCCAGGAAGGTTGCAGCGTGAAAACCAAGAAATGTTTCTGTTTTGGGAACTTGTTCAGCAAAAAATACTTGAAAAGTACGGTCACAACTTGACAGAAGAAAATGCACTTAAAAATCTCACTGCTAAGTTTCATCAATGGATTCTGGATGTTCAATTAGTTTCAACAGAGGGAAAGTTAAATAAGGTTTTGACGGAAATAGAAAGTTTAAGAATTAGACTTGGTGATTTCAGAGACCTAAATCCTTTCCAACCTGTTGTTGATTATTTTAGTCCTCCTGAACAACCTGTTGTTGATTATTTTAAGCCTCCTGAAACTCCGACTCCACTCGACGAACTAGATATTGATGATTTAAGTTCAAACCCTTCAAAATAAGATTTTGATTATTTTAAATAAAATTAACCTGAAACTATTGTAGTAGTTTTAAAAAGATATGTTGTAGCTTGGGTTAACCCCAGCACAAACCAATAAAGTCCCAGAAATGTTGGGTTTCCTTGCGTCAACCCAACCTACACCTAATATAGTATTTTAGCTACTAAAACTCGGCGCTTTGGGGTGTGCGGGGGAAGGGGATGACATCGCGGATATTTGCCATACCTGTCATAAATTGCACGAGTCTTTCAAAACCTAAGCCAAAACCAGCATGGGGAACAGTCCCATAACGGCGTAAATCCATGTACCACCACAAGTCTTCTGGTTGCATTCCTTGGGCTAAAATGCGGCGTTCTAAAACTTCTAGGCGTTCTTCTCTCTGGGAACCGCCAATAATTTCGCCAATTTTAGGTGCAAGAATATCCATTGCGCGCACGGTTTTTTCATCTTCGTTGACACGCATATAAAAGGCTTTGATTTGGGCGGGATAATCTGTGACAATTACGGGTTTTTTAAACAGTTGTTCGGCTAGATAGCGTTCATGTTCTGATTGTAAATCTAAGCCCCAACTGACTGGATATTCAAATTTGACATCGGCTTTTTCTAATAATTTGACTGCTTCTGTATAAGTTAAGCGCTCAAATTGATTATTAATAATATTTTCGGCTGTTTCTAAGACGGTTTTATCAATGCGCTGGTTGAAAAATTCCATGTCTTCTGGGCATTTTTCTAACACATATTTAAAAACGTGTTTCAGAAATGCTTCGGCTAAATCCATATTCCCATCTAGGTCACAAAATGCCATTTCTGGCTCGACCATCCAAAATTCGGCGAGGTGGCGGGAGGTGTTAGAATTTTCTGCACGGAAGGTAGGGGCAAAGGTGTAGACGTTAGAAAAGGCCATGGCCATGACTTCTGCTTCTAACTGTCCACTAACTGTTAAGTATGTGGGTTTACCAAAAAAGTCTTGGGTGTAATCTACAGCTTGATTTTCTGTGCGGGGAATGTTTTTTAAATCCAAGCTGGTAACGCTGAATAGTTCTCCTGCGCCTTCGCAGTCGTTAGCTGTAATTACGGGTGTATGTACCCATAAAAAGCCTCTTTGTTGGAAAAATTCGTGAATGGCCGCAGAACAGGCGTTTCTGACGCGGAAAACTGCACCAAAGGAATTAGTGCGCGATCGCAAGTGTCCAATTGTGCGTAAAAATTCAAAAGAGTGGCGTTTCTTTTGCAGAGGATAAGTTTCGGGATCAGCTTCTCCGTAGACCTTCACGGCTTGGGCTTGTAATTCAATGCGCTGTCCCTTACCTTGAGAAGCTACCAGTACCCCACTGACTTCTACAGCCGCACCTGTATTCAGCTTTTTGATGATTTCTTCGTAGTCTGGCAAATCCTGATTGATGACGGCTTGCAAATTAGCTAGTGATGAACCGTCATTGATTTCTATGAAAGCAAATCCTTTTAACTCGCGTTTCGTTCTGACCCAGCCTTGAACGATGAGAGAATCATCAGGTTCACCACTCCGCAATACTTCGGCAATTCGTCGATTTGACATATTATATAAATGCTATTTTGTCAAGTTAGATTAGACAGATATTAAATAATATTAACATTTAACTTAATCCTGCCAAGATTGGGATTACCCAGCACAGGATTTTAATATCCAGCCTATGATAACGCCCATACCACCAAAGCGGACAGCTTGCCAGAAAGGTTTTTTCAGACTCCGCCAAGAAAATAACTGGCTTTCTAAGTTAATTTCTAAAGCTTCTAACTGCTGTTTAATCTGCTGTAATTCTGCTTTGATTTCTGGTGTCTGGTGTTTATTTTGTTGTAATTCGTGGCGATGTTGTTGCCATTGTGCCTTTTTTTGACGATCGCTCTCAACTTGATTGTAACGTTCCTTTAAGGCGACAAGCGATCGCTCGACATCTTCTAGTTCTTGCTCAAAATCCGGTTCCTGATTTGACCCTGACGGCTGTGATTGTTTAGGCGGCTTCATTTTCAAGTAGTAAACTATGATTAAATGCTAGTCAATACTCAAAATTCTAACTTTTCTTATACTCACCAATTAAAATCATGTCTCAATCTACCCAGCTTCCTAAAACCAGTCAACTGAATGAAGTTAGCACCTTAGAACTAGCTCAAGCCCTGATGGAAAGGCTAAGTATATCACCTAACGATTGGCATCGCCTCAAGTCTAACCGCAATTCTCGCGCTAGTGAACAAGCAGCCGCAGCTGTTTTATATCTTGTTCAAAATCAGCCACAAGAAGCCATAGTTAGATTAGAACAAGCCGTTGGTTGGTTAGATAAGTCAATTTCCGCGCCTCCCTGTGAGAGTCATGGGAATAAGGGATAAAGGAAGTCGGGCGGTTTTTTTCCGCGTGTAATGACTAAGAGACTTACCCATAAAAAAATCTCCAATTTGTAGGGTGGGTTAGGACAGTAGTCCGTAACCCACCATCAAAATATGAATAATGGTGGGTTACGCTGCGCTAACCCACCCTACAATTCTTTTGACTTCCGCCTTGCGGCCTTAGCGTCTCAAAGACAAAAGGGGGCGATTTTCCATTTCTTTACAAAGCCTAAGTTCTGTACCTTTGCGATTCCACTCTACTTGGTCAAAAATTTGGTGTAGAAGACATAAACCACGACCATTTTCTGATTCATCGGGTGGTAAATAATCGGTTGGTTCTTCATCGTTAGTAGATGCGGGAATAAAACCTTGTCCTTGGTCTGATATTACCCACCAATACTGATTATCTATTAAGGAAAACCGGACTACAACTGTTTTACTAGGATCAAGATTATTACCGTGTTTGGCTGCATTTACTAAGGCTTCTTGGAGTCCTAGCCTGAGTTCTGCTTGGAGTTTGGCGGGAATTTCCGCCAACAGTAAATCTAAAATTGGGCATAGATAAAGAGTTGAGGCGAAACTAATCGTACCCCAATTACGTCCAACTGGACGGAGGGAAATGGTAATCACTAGAGAAACCCCGTAGCTTTCAGTTAGCTAGACATCAGTTTGCTATTACAGGCACCCTGATTTAATTTGAGGTGGTCGTGCTGCCTTCAAACTTGCGTCTTGAGATACTAAATTTTGAAAATGCTAGGGAGCATTGACTCTATTTAAAAGATGAGATTGCTGATACATAAAACGGCTATAAAAGAACTGGTAATGCATTTAGTGAGCAGCTAAAAGCATTGTAATTTTTGCTAAGACTCAGAGGTAGATTGGTAAATTGCCGATTTTTGTTTTAGACAATCCTATTCATGTTGTTTAGAGTTGATGCAACTTTAATCTTGGTCACAAAATTGTTTTTATTTTGAGGTTAATTCAATTTTAGCATTCTTAGTATGCACTCGACTAGGAATTTGAATTTTGATTTGTTGTTCAAGACTCAGTATTCCTATCCAAATGCGATCGCACCAGAAAGGCGACAGCTTCCACGTGGGCTGTTTGAGGAAAGAAATCAGCAGGTTGCACCCGTGTAATCGTATATTCCCCATCTTGGCACAACAATTTCAAATCGCGGGCAAGAGTGGCTACTTTACAGCTGACGTAAACGATGCGGGAAGGTTTCGATAGCAATAAAGAATCAATCACAGCGCGATCGCATCCTTTGCGGGGCGGGTCAAGTAACACTACATCTGGTATGATTCCCATTTCTGGCAGTAATTTCTCCACTGCGCCTACTTGGAATGTGACATTATTAATTCCATTGTGTTCGGCGTTCAAAATTGCCTGCTGTACAGCTTCCGGTTGTAATTCTATTCCTATGGCTTGGCGGACTTGTTTGGCTAAAGGCAAAGTTAAAGTCCCTATACCACAATATGCATCAATTAGCAACTCTTGTCCTTGAAGATTGAGTTCGGATTGAATTACCTGTAATAGGGCTTCTGCGGCTTCTGTATAAACCTGGAAAAAGGTATCTGGAAGGATTTGAAATTCTAAATCAGCGAATTTTTCTCGTAGGTAGGGAACGCCAGCAACGCAACGAGTTTCAGAACCAAAAATAGCATTTGTGCGATCGCTATTCCGATTTAACGACACACCCATCAATAGGGGATAGCGCTGTAACCATTCCTGCGCTTGGGTTTCAATTCCTGGTAAATTCCAATCCTTGACGACCAAAGTTAACAACATTTCCCCAGTTCGCCGTCCAATGCGTAAACCCAGATGGCGGATTTGTCCTTGGTGTTTACGTTCATCGTAAATTCGCCAACCGCGCTTTTGGATGTCTTGCTTGACTTCAGCCAGTAAAGGATTTAAGCGTGAATCTTGGACAGGACATTGATTCAAATTCACTAATTGATGACTACCTTTTTGATAGTAACCAGCCTGTACTTGACCCGTGGCGGAAATTCCCAGAGGATAAGTAGATTTATTACGATAGCCCAAAGGTGCAGATTTAGTCAGTACGGGATCTACTGGGGGATTGACAAAACCACCAATACGTTGTAATGCTTGAATAACTTGATTATGCTTCGCAACCAGCTGATAATCATAATTAATATGTTGCCACTGACAACCCCCACACTTATCAGCCACAATGCAACTAGGTCGCACCCGATGAGGAGAGGCTTCTAATAGCTCATGCAGTTTGCCGTGAGCGTATTTAGGTTTAACGTGTACTAAGCGTACTATAGCGCGATCGCCTGGAACCGTATCAGGAACAAAAACCACCTGTTCCTCAAAGCGTCCCACACCTTCACCTGTATTACTCAGGTCTGCGATCGCAATTTCAATTAAATCACCCTGTTGTTTAGTCATTAGTCATTAGTCATTAGTTATTAGTCATTGGTCATTGGTCATTAGTCATTAGTCATTGGGAAGTTACCGTCTTCTCCCCACACATCCCACACTCCCCACACCACATCTTTGTAATTTTCCTTTCTTTGTGTACCTCCAACTCGTTAAACTAGCAAATAATATTTCGCGTAATTGCGTATAGTTATGACTGTCATTAGCCAAGTTATTCTCAAAGCCGACGACCAACTGCGTTATCCCAGCAGTGGCGAACTCAAAAACATCAAAGACTATTTGCAAACTGGTGTACAACGGACGCGCATTGCTGCGACCTTAGCCGAGAACGAAAAAAAGATTGTTCAAGAAGCCACCAAAAAGCTTTGGCAAAAGCGCCCTGACTTTATCGCACCCGGCGGTAATGCTTACGGCGAACGTCAGCGTTCCCTGTGTATCCGTGATTTTGGCTGGTACTTGCGCCTAATTACCTATGGCGTACTTGCTGGCGACAAAGATCCAATTGAAAAAATTGGTTTAATTGGCGTGCGAGAAATGTACAATTCGTTAGGTGTTCCTGTTCCAGGTATGGTAGAAGCTATCACTGCCCTAAAGACAGCCTCTCTTGACTTACTCAGTGCGGAAGATGCAGCCCAAGCAGCACCTTACTTTGATTACATCATTCAAGCGATGTCTTAATCAAACTAGTGTTGAATTTTGGATCGTAAGGTATTAAAACCATAAGATTTCTTGTTTGATCATAACCTCCCCATACTTGGTCATAGCTTTGGCAAAAAATATCTGTCGGGTTATGAAACAAGTGTGGGGAAATTTTACCAGAAATTTAACGGGAGTGTGAAAGCCTATTCTGCCAGTGGCATCAGCCCTGATAAAGTATAAAATGTCTTTTGGCAAAACACATGGCTCAATTTGATTGGGAGAACTTACTCAAAGAATTCAGTTTAAAACTCATTGAATATGACATAAAAGAGTGTCGGGATGATATAACCAGAGAACCTAAACTTACACCCGAACTCCGTAAATCTGGTTGGCTGGGTTATCCAGGAGCAACAGAACAACAGATTATCAGTGCTGAGAGTCGTTTAGGTATTAAACTTCCACCTTCCTACCGAGAATTTCTGAAAATTTCTAACGGTTGGCGAAATTCAGACTGGACAGAGATGAAGCTTTGGTCAACAGATGAATTAGAGCAGTTCTCCACCAGAAATCAGGACTGGATTGATGCTTGGGTTCCATATACTGATGAAAGACCCACTGTTCCCGATCATGTATACTTCGCCTATGGTGAGGAGCAAGATTGTATTAATTTAAGACGTGAATATTTACAAAACGCCTTAGAAATTAGTAGTGACAGTGATGATGGCGATATTCTTTTGCTAATTCCTGATGTAGTTTTTGATGATGAAGAGTTAGAAGCATGGCACTTTGGTGATAAGCTTCCAGGTGCAAATCGCTATCCTTCTTTTTATGAGCTAATGCAAAAAGTAGTTGAGCAAGGAAGCTTCATTGACTAAATCAGTGAGCGATATATTTTGGTCGATTTACCGACATTACCAGCCGGTGACAGCATCAACAAGGCAGTTAGGAGATGAAAAAATTCCCAAAAAAGTATGAATTACATGGCAAGAACTGCACATATAGGGTAAGTAAATCGATACAATGATTCTCTGTACTCTTGGTGCATTATTCCCATGACCGCCACCTCCTCTACTCCCTTTTCACCGCAAGAAATCGCCGCCGAAGGCTTAAAACCAGAAGAATATGCCGAAATTGTCAGACGCTTAGGGCGACATCCCAACAAAGCTGAACTGGGAATGTTTGGGGTGATGTGGTCTGAACATTGCTGTTACAAAAATTCCCGCCCGTTACTCAAACAATTTCCCACCACAGGCCCCCGCATCCTCGTTGGCCCTGGTGAAAACGCTGGAGTTGTAGACATAGGCGACGGAAGACAATTAGCATTTAAAATTGAATCTCATAACCACCCCTCAGCCGTTGAACCTTTCCAAGGCGCAGCTACTGGTGTCGGCGGAATTCTCAGAGATATTTTTACAATGGGGGCGCGTCCCATTGCTTTATTAAATTCTTTACGTTTCGGTGATTTAGACGACCCCAAAACCCAAAGATTGTTTACAGGTGTTGTCGCAGGAATCTCCCATTATGGTAACTGTGTTGGGGTTCCCACTGTGGGCGGTGAAGTTTACTTTGATAAAGCTTACTCCGGAAATCCCTTAGTCAACGTCATGGCACTGGGATTGATGGAAACGCCGGAAATTGTCAAATCGGGGGCTTCTGGATTCGGGAATCCGGTGCTGTATGTCGGTTCTACCACCGGACGCGATGGTATGGGAGGGGCAAGTTTTGCTAGTGCGGAATTAAGTGATAAATCACTAGATAACCGTCCAGCAGTGCAAGTAGGCGACCCCTTTATCGAAAAGTCTTTAATTGAAGCTTGTTTAGAAGCCTTTAAAACTGGTGCAGTTGTCGCCGCCCAAGATATGGGTGCTGCTGGGATCACCTGTTCGACATCAGAGATGGCTGCTAAAGGTGGTGTGGGGATTGAATTCGATTTAGATAAGATTCCTGTGCGGGAACTGGGAATGGTTCCCTATGAATACCTGCTTTCGGAATCTCAAGAAAGAATGCTGTTTGTTACCCATAAGGGGCGGGAACAAGAGCTAATTGATATTTTTGAACGTTGGGGACTTCATGCTGTGGTTGCCGGTACGGTGATTGCTGAACCAATTGTGCGGATTTTATTCCAGGGTGAAATAGCCGCAGAAATTCCGGCTGAGGCTTTGGCGGAAAATACCCCCCTTTATGAACGGGAATTGTTGGCAGAACCACCAGAGTATGCGCGTGAAGCTTGGAAATGGTCGCCTGATTCTTTGCCGAGTTGCACAACGACTGGGATTGAAATTCAAGGAAAACTGCAATCTTGGGATGATGTTTTGTTAACTTTGCTCGATACGCCAACAATCGCTTCTAAAAGTTGGGTCTATCGTCAGTATGACCATCAAGTTCAGAATAATACTGTGATTTTACCAGGTGGTGCAGATGCGGCTGTAGTTCGCTTACGTCCTCTGGAAAAAACACAAAATGAAAAATTAGCACCGGAAACTTTTACTTCAGGGATAGCGGCGACTGTAGACTGTAATCCTCGGTATGTTTATCTTGACCCTTACGAGGGAGCAAAGGCAGTGGTAGCAGAAGCAGCTCGAAATCTTAGCTGTGTGGGTGCTGAACCTCTGGCGGTGACGGATAATCTCAATTTTGGCAGTCCAGAAAAACCCATCGGTTATTGGCAATTGGCTGAGGCTTGTCGGGGTTTGTCTGAAGGTTGTCTGGAATTGGCTACACCAGTTACAGGGGGGAATGTTTCTCTGTACAATGAAACTTTTGATTCTGAAGGTAATCCCCAACCAATTTATCCCACTCCTGTAGTGGGGATGGTGGGATTGATTCCCGATTTAAGCAAAATTTGTGGTCAAGGTTGGCAAGCCGTCGGTGATTTAATTTATCTTTTGGGTTTACCTCTGACATCCCCCATTAGTTTGGGTGCATCTGAGTATTTAGCCACTATCCACAAGACTGTGGCTGGTAAGCCGCCACGGGTAGATTTTGATTTAGAACGTCGTGTGCAGCAAGTTTGCAGGGAAGGGATTCGTGCGGGTTGGATACGTTCCGCCCATGATTCTGCTGAGGGAGGAATAGCTGTTGCTTTGGCGGAATCTTGCCTTTCTGGGAAGTTAGGCGCAGAAATTAACATAGAAAGTTCTGAAAATCAGTTAAAACGCCTGGATGAAGTGTTGTTTGGTGAGGGTGGGGCAAGAATTTTAGTTTCTGTTACATCATCAGAACAGAAAAATTGGGAATCCTACTTACAGGAGCATCTGGGAGAAAGTTGGCAAAAACTGGGTATGGTGGGGAATTCAGGCGGTTCTGAAGCAGGTTTAGCAATTTTAACTTCTGTTAACCAAACCTTAATAAAAGTTAGTATAGAACAAATGAGCGATCGCTATTTCCACGCGATTTCCAACCGTCTTGCTCACCCAACTAATACCCCCAATTAATTTTTTCATCCCCTATACCGGGATAATTAACGTCTGTGAGCATAATTACGGTAATGTTTTAATAGATGGTTAAAGATTCGTTAAGAATTTGGCAACTATCCGGCGACATAATCCCAGTGACCAAATAATTACTAATTTGTGGTTTGTCATTTGTAATTAATTCCAGATCAGGATGCAGCCCAACTCACTCAATTTATTGAGGGGTATAAATTACGAATTACGAATTGTCAATTACCGATTATTTTGACTTGACACCCAAACCAGGAGCAATAGCTAATGATTCCCATCCATTCCGTCACTTCGGATGAATACCCCAATCAGGAGACCAACCCAATTAATAGTCATGAACATCGACCAGACAAGCCAGAAGAAGCTTGTGGTGTTTTTGGCATCTACGCACCAGAAGCAGATGTGGCGAAAATGACCTACTTTGGATTGTATGCCCTCCAACATCGGGGTCAAGAATCAGCTGGAATTGCGACCTTTGAGGATACAAAAGTACACCTGCATAAAGACATGGGTTTGGTGTCTCAAGTCTTTAATGAAGCGGTTTTGGAGCATTTGCCGGGAAATCTGGCTATTGGTCACACTCGTTATTCCACTACTGGTTCCAGTCGCAAAGATAATGCCCAACCTGCGGTGGTGGAAACTCGACTCGGTTCATTGGCTCTAGCACATAATGGTAATTTAGTCAATACTTTAAAATTACGCGAAGAGTTAGTCCAGACTAATGTAAGTTTAGTCACCACTACAGACTCAGAAATGATTGCGTTTGCGATCGCCGAAGCTGTCAACGCTGGTGCAGATTGGCTAGAAGGATCAATTCAAGCGTTTCATCGTTGCGAAGGTGCTTTTAGTTTAGTGCTGGGTACTCCCGCAGGCGTGATGGGTGTCCGCGATCCTAATGGTATCCGTCCCTTAGTCATTGGGACTTTACCTGGTAATCCAGTTCGTTACGTCTTGGCTTCGGAAACTTGTGGTTTAGATATCATTGGAGCCGAATACTTACGAGATGTAGAACCAGGGGAATTAGTTTGGATAACTGAAGCAGGTTTAGCTTCCTACCATTGGAGTCAAAAACCTGAGCGCAAGTTGTGTATCTTTGAAATGATTTACTTTGCTCGTCCTGATAGCATCATGCACAACGAAAGTTTGTACACCTATCGCATGAGGTTAGGACGACGCATAGCGGCAGAATCGGCTGTAGATGCTGATATTGTCTTTGGTGTTCCTGATTCGGGAATCCCTGCGGCCATTGGCTTTTCCCAAGCTTCTGGTATACCTTACGCGGAAGGATTGATTAAAAACCGCTATGTAGGGCGAACTTTTATTCAGCCTACACAATCGATGCGCGAAACTGGGATTAGGATGAAACTCAATCCCCTCAAAGATGTGCTGCTGGGTAAACGCGTGATTATTGTCGATGATTCCATTGTCCGGGGTACAACAAGCCGGAAGCTGGTTAAAGCCTTGCGTGAAGCTGGTGCAACAGAAGTACACATGAGAATTTCTTCTCCCCCAGTCACACATCCCTGTTTTTACGGTATCGATACCGATAGCCAAGATCATTTGATTGCTGCTACCAAGTCTGTGGCAGAAATTGCCGAGCAGTTGGAAGTAGATAGTCTTGCTTATCTCAGTTGGGAAGGAATGCTAGAAGCAACGCAGGAAGATACTAATAGTTTCTGTTCGGCTTGTTTTACTGGGGATTATCCTGTAGCTATTCCTGAGCAAGTCAAGCGTTCTAAACTGATATTAGAAAAGGTTGTGGTTTAGATAATTAGGAAAATCTGAAGAGCGAATAATATCCTATTATGGGGGTGGGCAGAATGTCCACCCCTAATTCATAGCAGGCAAAAAGCCTACCTCATAAAAGCAGGATTTAAGAAAATTTTCTGACGCTGTTAAAAACTAAAAAATGGCGAGGTACAGGTATGTCATTCCAGCGCATTCACTGCTCCAGTCCGAAAAAGAGTCAAACATCCTCACATTCTCAATCCTCAGATCCTTCTATATTCGCACCTCATACTTTCTCTACCCCAAAAGTTCAACGAGAAGCAACACCAGAAGAACTCGAAAACCAGGCTTTTGAGGAGGAGAAGTTGGAAGTCCAAGGACTACAACTGAAGGAACAGCGAGGTACAATTACGAGTGAAGAGTCAGAAAAACTAACTGTGCTGCAAGCGAAAACGGATAGCTTTTTGCAAAAAAAGAGGGCAGCAATCGCAGGACAGCCGAATATATTAGAAATTCTCGCGAATAATAGTCGGTCTGCACAGCAAACTCAACCTGTACAACCTGTTAGACCTTCATTTTGGTGTTCAAATATTACCAGAAGGATCCGGCTCAATAGATACTCAAGTATCTTCTAGTGAAGAGATAAGGTCTGGAATTAATCCTGCAATTTGGCTAAATCAATTGGGAATTAGGCTTTCTGAAGTGGGGTATGAAAGACCACAAGATAGAGGGGAAAGAGGAAGACTGGCACATCCTAGAACAGAAATTGTTCAACGACAAGTTGATTCAGCATTACAGAAGCAGATAGGACAACTTGAAAACTCAACTAGAATTTCTATAGAACATATTTCAATGGAAACTCTACTTCCAATTCAGTCAAAAACTGACCGACAAACATCTCATACTCAAGGGTGTTCTTGTTCAAGCTGTATGCCAATTCAATTAACCAGGAATATAGTTCAAAGGCAAGGAGTGATTCAGAGAATTACAGAAGAAGAAAGGTATGAAAATACTTTACATAATGCAGGTACTACCAGAGGCACATGGGATAGTGGCTATCAAAATTCATCCTTTCTGGGGGTTGACATTAGAAACGGAATTCATCAACAACTATCTAATCGGCTTGCTTTAGCTCAAACATATCTCAGAGGCTTGTTTCCTGGTAGAAGTGATGCGGAAATTGCGAATGAAATTGGTCTTTATAGTGTGTCGGGTAGAAGACCTGTCCGAAGTGTCGTAGGTGGGAGTAAATTAAGTTTTCATTCTTTTGGACTTGCAATTGATGTAAACTATAGTGGTAATCCTTTTATTGGAAGGAATGAAGAAGTAGATCAAATTATCAATAGAATTTTTCAATTCATGACAGGAAACGAATTTCATATACGTGCTTCTCAGAGTGGAGATTTTGAAGAAATTAGATCACGATATGCGGAAGTTTCACAGGCATTTGCCACTTATTTTAGAATGCGAGGTAATACGGACTTAATTCGACAACATTTAGCAAGTCGAGGTGAGATAATTGCCTTACCTACTGACAGTGAATTACTTAACCCCTGGGAAACAGAAGGCGAAAGCAGAGTACAAGAGGTTTTTGATCAGATAGAGGCTGATGCAACTAATCAATCGTTGTTGGATGATATGAGAATGAATGATGGAGGAATGCGTTCTTTGAGCAGTGGTTTTATTGATTTGTCACAGGCTCGGAGTTTATTCAAGAGCGATCGCCAACAACAAGGTTTTTTTAATTAATCAAATAGTCATCGGCGTTAATATCTAATACATCAGGCTTGGTAAAAGGACATAATTCTGGGAAAGTAGCTAAAGGCAACTGGGTTTCAACAGCAGCAGCTTTGCAGGCTTCATGGTAGCATTCATCAAATACACCATCGAAGTGACGCTTCAAACTAGGACTATTTTTAAAGGCTTTGTTCAATCTTCGTGAGTGTTCAAGAATGGTATAAGACCAACTCACAGAGCGTTTTTTTGGCTGATAATTCCACTTGAGTAAATGTTGAAATACCCGGATGAGATTACTTTCCAAAGCATCTTTTTCACTGCGACTCATCCCTTCAATTTCTTCAAGTAAGTTTTCAATGTCTAATTGTTCTAACTTACCTTCTCTCAGTAGCAGCGCGGTTTCTTCTAACCAGAGATTAAAGTCAGTTTCGTAAAGGGTCTTTACAGTAAACATCTTGTAAATTCTCCTAAATTTCAAAATATGGAGTTTTGCGTCTATCGCGTCAATTCATAAAAATTAGGATAATAATCGAAAATTTAATCGGTTTCATAGAGTGTAGCTTTTGACTCTGCTTTCATAATAAGTTCTTCTCTACGAGAAGCTCTGCCAAAATGAAAACGAATATGAATCTATTTTAATTAATTTCGTAGCTCTCACGTATGCTGCATAAACTCAACTTTGGGTAATAACGGATCTGTGACAACCCCTACACCACTAAAACCCCAACGTTTGAGCAAGTTTCCTAACTGTGTACCGGGAATAGACTCTACAGCGAAGCGGTTGGCTAATTCACCTGCATGGGTGTTGAGATAGCTTAAAGCATCAAAGTTTTCCCGAAACAGTAATAAATAACCGGAAGTTTCGGGATTGGGATGGGCTAGGAGATAACGACCGTCAGCTTGCGATCGCACTATATAATAAATTTCAGTAAACATAGTATCGGGAATTGATTCTACAGCGAAGCGGTTAGCTGGTTCACCTGTATGGGTGATAAATTTTATTAAACATACTCAATTAAGAATCCAAACGAATTCGGGGGTCGGCGACCTTCAACAGCAAGTCTGCTAGTAAATTGCCTATATTCAGCAATACGGCACTCATTACGAGGCTAGCCATGACTAAATACTGGTCTTTTGCCATTACCGCCTGCAAAGTTAATCTACCTAAACCAGGCCAGTTAAAGAATTGTTCCGCGATGAATGCACCACCGAATAAACCCGCCAATTCAAAGCCTAATATCGTAATTAAGGGATTTATGGCATTGCGGAGGGCGTGAAGGTAAATCACCCGATTTTCTGGCAGTCCCTTAGCACGAGCCGTTTGGATATAATCTTGACGCAGAACATCCAACAATTCACCGCGAGTAATTCTCTGCAAACCAGCAAAGCTAGTGATACTTAAGGCGATAGTGGGTAAAATCATGTGCCAGCCGATATCAATGATTTTACCAAACCAAGAAAATTCTGCATGATTGATGCTAGTCATTCCACCCACTGGGAATAAAGGTGAGGTGATTTGAGCAAATATGAGTAAAAACAAGGCAGTGATGAAACTGGGAAATCCTTGTCCGGTGTAGCTAATTACCTGTAAAATCCGGTCAGTAGCTTTATTTTGTTTCACAGCAGCCAAAATGCCAAAGGGAATGGCGATCGCCCAAGTGCAAAATAAAGAAGCGATCGCTAAAAGTAAAGTAGCTGGTATCCTTTCCCACAACAGTGAAGCTACTGAACGCTGGTAAACAAAACTTGTGCCGAAATCTCCGTATCTCAAAATCCGCCATAACCATAGCCCAAATTGTTCTGGCCAAGATTTATTTAAACCAAACTGTTCCCTTAATTCCTCAATTCGTTCTGGCGAAATGGTCGGATTTTGCCGCAGCGTATCTACATAATCCCCTGGAGACAGTTTCATGATAAAAAACGACAGCGCCGTTGCCAATAACAAGGTGAACAGTGCTTGGACTATCCGTTTCACCACATAAAAAACCGTTTCGTTCGTGACTAGCCCCATCAGCCAATCTCGACCTGTCTCCAAGGAAATTTTAGTAGAAGTCATAGCAGTTTAGTCATGAGTCATGAGTCATTGGTCATTTGCTCAGGCATAGGAGAAAGCACGCCTGACTAGTATTGAATTAAGGAAATAATCGGCACATCTGGTAAATGCTTACGTCCTTGTAAATCCTGTAGCTCGATAATAAACCCAAACCCCACAAGTTCGCAGCCAATCTTCTGCACCAACTTTGCTGTTGCACTGGCTGTACCACCTGTAGCAATCAAATCATCCACAATTAAAACCCGGCTATTTGGATGCAAAGCGTCTTGATGCATTTCCAAACAGTCTGTACCATACTCTAATTCATATTCAATTGAGTGAACTGCTGCTGGTAACTTTCCCTTTTTCCGCACAGGAATAAAACCCGCGCCTAATTTGTAAGCTAAAGGAGGGCCAAAAATAAACCCACGGGACTCCATACCCAAAACATAATCCACCTGGAATCCAGATTCAATACATTTTTCTGTAAAAAAGTCAATAGTGTAGCGTAATCCTTCTGAATCACGCAGTAAAGTAGTTATATCCCGAAATAAAATTCCAGGTTTGGGAAAATCTGGGATATCGCGAATTAGAGACTTTAAATCCATAAATATGAGGGAGTAGGGAGTGGGGAAACAGTGTGGAGGGGAGAAGGTTGTCACTTCCCCATAACTAATGATTAGTCACCAATGACCATTACCTGAGAAATCCTACACTATAATGTCATACGCTGGGGATTTAGGCTCGAATTTAACAATCCATTGACGACACCTAGAATCTACACCAATCTAAAGATAAGCTTATATTTACAAGCAAGGAAGGTAAACAAATGCTTTGAAAATTTAAATTTAAGTATACGTAACCATTGGAATAGAACAAGTAATTAATGTATATATTAGGTAGTATTACTACTGCCAACAGTCTTATTTTCTTGTTTAGCTACCTATCTTAAATTAGTTGTACTAGTTTTATTTACTCTGTTTAGAACTGCACAAGGTATTTTATAGAATGAATGTCTCAGCCAGCTTAAAGCCATTGAATAGTCCAACCCCTCCATCATTGCCGATGATTCTGGATAGTTTACCAGACCCTGCGATACCTACGGTAAGCTTCGCTAACGCAGCACAGGGTTGTCCCGCTAGAACCCGGCTGCAAGTTGATCTAATTTTACTGGCGATTGAAGCTTTAGAACTTGGTGGTTCTGAAGCTATTCTGGCTTTTGCGGACGAGTTGGAACTCAAAGGAATTATTAAAAACCGGGTAAATTTATGGCGAATGCGTAGCTCTAACCCCATGCGACGAGCGCATATCCGCCGTCCCTTAACTATCATGGAGGCAAAAGCCTTAGTAGTAATTGCTAGCTACATAGCCCGGCGTTTAACTGTTGTCATTCGCCAGATGTTGATGACATACCAGCAAATGAGTGATAAGCAGATCCCTTTGGCACAAAATTTGCGACTATCTAATTACCTAGAGCGATTTCGAGTCCATTTCAAAAGTCGGATGAATTCCCGCCGTTCTAGTGTAATTGCATTAAGTTCTGATGAAAAATTAGATGAGCTAGCAATGAATTTGTTAGGACAATTACTATTTTGTACCGGCACAGCTGGAATGCAGCGCTTCTGGATTAGTCTTTTTGACGGTGAAGTAGAATGAATATCCAACGTAAATACAGTTTACCTAATTGTACGCTGCTATTAGAGGGTTTAAGTGATGCCTCCAAAGCTGCACACTACCAAGAAATACGTCCAGAATTATCCATATTGGTCAATGCCGAATGCCATGTCTCTGGCTACAATCAGCCTCTAGTGGGAGGCCGGGAATTTTTTGAAAGCTTGGTAAGAGCAGTAAGTGGCTATGCTCAAGAATTTTTGAGTAATGTGTCAAACCCACAAGCCCACAATCAAGACTCAGAATTAGTGGAATTACACAAAATTGGCACTAACCGACACAGGTTAATTGTGCATTCGGAAATAGCTGCGGACGGTTTTGAGTCCAACCCCAACTATAATAAACCAGCGACTCAAATGGAATTGAACACGGTGCAGTTATTTGATCTAGTGGAAGCTGTGGATCAATTTTTTGCTGACACCCAAACCTTACCAGAGTTATCACTAGAATTACAGCCAGTTGCTAGACGTTACGGTGGTACTAGTCAAGCCTTACTCAAACAGGCAGTACCAGCAGGTATAGGAGTTTCAACTGTAGCAGTTGCCGCGATCGCTTTCAGCTTAATTCCAGCCCCAGAGATCCGCCCACCAGAGCCAAAGGCAGAGGAAGAGACTAGCTCTACAGCACCTATCACTAATTCGGCTGCACCCAAGACCGCAGCAACCCCAGATGTGGCGACTCCCACACCCACACCCACACCCACTACTGTAGATGTAGTGACTCCCGCAACCGAAACAGCACCCAGAATTACAGATTTAGAAGCACTCTTAAATACAGTTACAGAAATTACTGACCGAGAGCAACTACGCATTCTAAACACTCTAGTTTATGAAAAAATTAATGCAGAGTGGAGTGGTCGATCAGCATTAACACAAGATTTAGTCTATCGTGTGGGTGCAACTGCCGATGGTGCTGTGATTGGTTACAAAGCAGTGAATGAAGGAGCAAATAAAGAAATAGAATTAACTCCTCTGCCCAAGCTGCTTTACAATCCTGCTACTCGTTCTCCCATTACCAATGAACCAATAGCCCAATTTAAAGTAGTTTTTACTAACAAAGGTGTCCTACAAGTTAGCCCTTGGTGGGGATATCAGTAATTGGGGAATGGGGGCAGGGAGCAGGGGGCAGGGAGCAGGGGGAATTGGAAAAGACCCCTGCCTCTTCTATCTGGTAACTTGCCTCATATAACTGCCCCATAGTTGAGCTGCTTGACCACTGCTGCCGGATGTGGGTGAATTATTGTCATTACCTAGCCAAATACCAGTTACAAGTCGCCGATTGGGGATAGAACCAATGAACCATAAATCAACGTTTTTATCCGTTGTGCCGGTTTTACCACCTTCTCCCTGTCCAATAGCGGCAGCGCGACCAGTACCGTTAGTTACCGCCTGGCGCATCATCCGGGTGATTTGTTCTGCTACACCTGTGGGTAAAACTTGCTGATTGGCGTTGCGATTTTGGTCAAAGGAATAGACAACACGACAGGTTGTTAAGTCATCACGATCTTGACAATCACTACTGTCTAAAATTCGACTAATTGCATGGGGTGGATTCCAGACACCACGATTAGCAATAGCGCCAAAAGCCCCGGTCATTTCTAAAACATTGACGACACTTTGACCCAGGACTAAGCCGGGAACTGCTTCTAGTGATGACTTGATTCCTAAACGTTTGGCCGTGGTTACAACTTGATTTAGCCCTACTTCTCTAGCAACTCGCAGAGCAATGGGATTTTCCGACTGGGCAAACCCAACGGTCATATTTAAGGAACCACCCGCACCGCTTCTACAAGGTCTGTAAGTAAAACCTTGCCAAGGCATAGCAGCGCAAGAGTAAGTTTTGGAGGCTGGTATCCCCTTCTCAAGAGCCGCAGCGAAGGCGAAAACTTTGAAGGTGGAACCTGGTTGTCTTTGAGCTTGTACAGCACGGTTAAACTGGCTTTGTCTAAAATCAGTGCCGCCGACCATAGACAAAATACTACCAGTGGTAGTGTCTAGAGTAACGATCGCACCTTGAGAAAAACGAAAAGTTGAGCCAGCGTTACTTATTGAATTACGCAACGCTGTTTCTGCTTGATTTTGGATTCTGGGGTCGAGTTGGGTTTCAATTATATAGTTCCCTTCTCTAGCTGCTCCTGCTCCCAAAATTGATTCTAGTTCCTGAAAAACATAACTGTAAAAGTAAGGAGCAATCGTACTGGCTTGCTGTTCACAAACTTTAGGGCTAATTTGAACTGGCGATCGCCTGGCTCGATTGGCTTCTGCTTCTGAAACTTTACCCAGATCCAGCATTCGCCTAATGACGCGATTCCGATATTCATCTACTGGTAGCCGATTCGAGCTATTCCCACAAAAATTAAAGGCGTTGGGAGCAGGTAAAATTCCCACTAATGTTGCAGCTTCCGAAAGAGTTAATTCTTTGGCTGGCTTCTCAAAGTAATAACGAGCCGCATCCTCAAAGCCAGATGTATCTACGCCCAAAAAGACTCGATTTAAGTAAGTCAGCAAGATATCATCTTTACTGTAAAAAGTTTCCAGCTTAAAGGAGACAACAGCCTCACGCAGTTTGCGTCCCAAGGAGTCCTGAGCGCCCACATAGTCCCGGAATAAACTTCGGGCTACTTGTTGGGTTACAGTACTAGCTCCTTGCTGCACATCTCCACTCCGAGTATTAACCAGCACGGCTCGTAAAATCCCCAACGGATCAACCCCAAAGTGCCAATTGTAACGGCTGTCTTCTGAGGACACTACGGCTGCTGCTAAATAAGGGCCAAAATCTTCCAAGCGCTTCATATCCACGTGGGAGGTACTCCGAGGTTCACGCAGGGGGGTCGAGCCATCACGGGCATAAATTACTATGGGAGCGCGAGTAGCAGTGGGTAGAGGCCTTACAGAAAATTTCAGCCATTCCACGCCGATGACTAACCCGACTAAGGCGCTAACACCAGTAATACCGTAAGCCGTCCAAGTGGCTGCTTTGATATGCAAGGGCGGTGGATCAACATATTGCAGGCGCACCGAAGCGGCGAGTTCTGGCGGCCCTAAAGTAAAAATATCACCGTGACGCAGTTCTAAGGTGTTAACTCGGCGTTTACCACGATAAATACCGTTAGTAGAATTTTCATCTTTAATCACAAACACAGGGGTGCGTTGAGCCGAATCCCGCGATAGTGACAGGTGAATTTGGCTGACAACTGGGTTGCGAATGACTATATCACAGGATTTGGAACTACGGCCGAGGATGTAGCGATCGCCTAACAATGGATAGACCTCCGCCTTATCCGCCCCCGCATCCTGCACCCATATTTCTGGTACTTTGGCATTAGGCTTGAGCGCCAATTTGGAAAAGTCAACCCTCGCTTGAATTGTCTGTACGGCTTGAGTCAGTTGACCAAGTAAAGTTTGTGGCTTGTGAGGAGGTTGGGGGGAACTCATCGGCTATTTAGATCACAATTGTTGGCAAAAAATTCAGACAATGACAATCTGGATACAGATATTCCACCATTTTACTCATAAGCCAAAGTAGAAATTGGCTATACGGAATTCTTGCCGCTTTAATTTTACACTAAGACAATATCCACTCAGAAAACTTACTCAATTGGGTTTGTTACTTTTTGACTGCGGCAAAATTTAGGTTATATAGTCTGTTATCTTGATTTTATTGACTATTATTTATCATCAAAATCAGGGTTAATACTTTTACTTTTGTGCTTCTAAAAACTAATTATTAATTTACAATAAATTTAAAGTTTACACTAAAAGTTTCCCATACATTTTATTCTTTATTTATACATCCTCATTTAGATAGATTTTCTCAAATTAATTGTTTGATTTAATTGGCGGAGTGTTCTGTTTCCGTTGAGGTTAATTTCAGAATGAAGGGAAAATTTCTGACCCTGATTGGTACAGCTTTGACTTTGGCTTTTACTGCTAATGTTGCTGTTGCCGAATCAAGTAAATCCCCAGTTACCGAATCCGATAGTTTATCCATGAATGCGCCTGCGGAAATCAAGCTCTCACCAGCAGGAATGAAAATTCTGTGTGAGCGATCGCCTCTTAATTCCCGTTGTCCAGGAGGGACTGCACTCGTACCTCCTACCTCTGGTACTATTCCTGTACCACTGTTAGATGGTAACACCACTCCTGACACTACAAATACTCCAGAAACTTTGATGCAGGAAGGAGCTGAACCGAATAGTAGCTTAACACCAGCCCCAGAAACTTTGATGCCGAGTGAATCTGATGTTCAGAGCGCACCCAACCCCCAATAAATTAGCAAAATAATTACTAATTCGTAATTCGTAATTTAAGAGGGTACAAGCCCCCACTATATATTTGTGATGTGGTGGATTACAATCAGTGGCGAGTCTCAAGCTCCCATTGATTGTAATTACGAACTACGTAAAGCCTGCGGCATAGCTGCGCTTAGAGCGTAGCTCCTCTGCAAGAGGCATTATCAATTACGAATTAGCTTGAGCCGTCGCCGGAATTTGGTGTTTTTTGGAAAGAAGCAATTAACAGACAAACAATACCAATACTAATAAATGAATCTGCCAAATTAAATACAGCAAAATTAATCAAGCGGAAATCTAGGAAATCAACGACATAGCCTAAAACAAACCGATCAATACCATTGCCCAAGGCTCCACCTAAAATTAAACCATAGCCGAACTGATCCCAGTAATTTAAATTCTGACCAAACCAGGCTAATGCTATCAATACTAAACTCACACCCAACGAGAGCCAGCGCAACCACTCTACTTTTCCACTAAATAGACTAAAAGCTGCACCAGTATTAGTAACATAAGTAAAATGAAATACGTCGGGTATGATTGGTAGTGTCTGTCCCAAAGTAAAGCTTTGCGTGATCCAATATTTTGTCAATTGATCCAAGAAAAAAGCAATAAAAGCAGCAATCCAAAAGAAATGATTTTTTAAACGCATGAAACTAAACTAGGGAGTGGGGAATGGGGAGTGAGAGCTAGTACAGTCATTCAAAAAGCTCAAAATCCCAAAATAACAACCTTTTGACTTCATGGCGGTACTAGTCCCGTCATAACTAATAAAACATTAAATGTCGTAATATATATGCTATTACAGTAACAGCGCACACTACAGCTAGTTGACCAGGTAGGGCAAACCACGAATATCTGAGGATTGCTTGCATTAGAGCTAAATTTTCCGTACCTTTCAACTGCAAAAGATAACTAATTGTCAAATAAGTAACACCACAGATGTGGACAGTTAACAAGCCACTTATACAACTAAAAGCTAGGCTTTCCAATCTGGGTCTAGCTTTAAAAGCTAAAAATCCACAAATCCACCCTCCCGGAATAAAGCCGAGTAGATAGCCAAACTGAGATAGCTTGACATAACCAATACCTCCGCCATCAGCAAATACAGGTAGCAAGGTTAAACCCATAACTAAATAGGCGATTTGCGATAGTGCGCCAGCATTTTTACCTCCTAAACAACCTACTAACAGCACCGCACCCACTTGACAGGTGACACCTAGAGAAAAAGTCTGAATGCCTTGCTGACCCCAATTCCAAGGCCAGTCCATACCATAGACTTCTAGGAATGTACCGCCCATTGTCAGGAGCAAGCCAACCATCGACCATAATAATTGAACAGTTCCCACATTTCCAACGCTTCCAGCCATTTTACTTACACAAATGCTCAAACAATGTATGAAAGGACTATTTTCTGTGTTTGAGGCTCTATTTTGAGCATAGCTATATACATATTGGTCATACTTAACTAATGCTCATTTTTCATTATGACAAGTGAATCATATTTTTAAGTTTTTGTGTACCTAGCACGAATGCTTAATCTCCCTATGTATCTTTCTTATTTAAGGTAATAGTTTAATAACTACAGAAGATAAACAGACAAAAAAATATAGCTATCAGAAAAAGGATCGGTGTTATTCTTTTTACAGTTGGTATCTATAGGTAAAAAATTTCTCAGGTTTAAAAGCCACAGGTCAAATATTTTTCCCTATCAGGTATTCATAAAAACAATAATTATACATATAGCGTTTACTCATCACATAAGGTATATCATCGCCCCCTGCTCGCTTGCGCCTATCCATTACCCAATGCTTGGCAGAAAGAACATTAGGGTTCAAGTCAATAATTAGGAATTTCTCATTCCACAAAATATATCTAGTGAAAGCAAGTATAAATTTTAAGTTTATTTACTGAATAAGTATAAAAAATATCCAGTCAAAGAAAACCAATTTGCCAAATTTATTCAAAAAAACATACATTTTTATGTTTCTTAACCTTTTGTTTACCTCTATATATATCTCTTAGAGGTATCCTGGTATCGCTCATCTGGATAAATTCACAGCGATGCTATCACGTATACAGAGAATCAAAAAAAGTCGCCTAGCGGCTACAGCTTCAGTGTTAGCACTGACATTTAGCTTAGGGGCTTGTGGCACAGAGCAAGCCTCAGATACTCCCGGTGGCACTGCGACAGACGCTACAGCTACAAGTCCTGTGAAATTGGATTTGGGCGGGGACGTAGCATTAACTGGTGCAGGTGCTTCTTTCCCAGCACCTTTATTTCAGAGTTGGTTTGCGGATCTCAACAAAAAATATCCTAACCTGCAAGTTAACTATCAGTCAGTGGGTAGTGGTGCGGGAGTTGAACAATTTACTAAAGGTACTGTAGACTTTGGTGCCAGTGATGTGGCCATGAAGGACGAAGAAATTCAGCAAGTACCACAAGATAAGGGCGTAATTTTACTCCCAGTGACGGCTGGTGGAATTGTACTGGCTTACAACTTGCCTGGTGTTACAGACCTAAACCTACCAAGAGACCTTTACACCGATATCGTTTTAGGTAAAGTCAAAACTTGGAACGATCCCAGAATTGTTGCAGCTAACCCAGATGCTAACCTTCCCGACCAGCCGATTGCATGGATACATCGTTCTGATGGTAGTGGTACTACAGGTGTGTTTACAAAACACTTGGCCACTATCAGTCCAGAGTGGAAAGATAAAGTTGGGGAAGGTAAAACTGTAGACTGGCCAGTAGGAGTGGGTGGTAAGGGTAATGAAGGTGTGACTGCCCAAATCAAACAAACTCAGGGTTCTATGGGTTACATTGAGTATGGTTACGCCAAGCAACAGAACCTCAGTTACGCTGCTTTGGAAAATAAAGCAGGCAAATTTGTTAAATACAATGACGATTCAGCATCTCAAACTTTAGCAGCAATACAATTGCCTGAAAATCTCCGTGCCTTTGAACCAGACCCAGAGGGAGATGGATCTTATCCTATTGTTAGTTTCAGTTGGATTCTGGCTTACAAAAATTATGCCAATCCAGTCAAAGCTAAAGCAATGGAAGCAACAATTGAGTACGTTTTAACTGAAGGGCAAAAAATCTCTGGAGAATTAGGGTATATTCCCTTACCTCAAGCTGTGATAGAAAAAGTGGCTGCGGCGGCAGATCAAATCAGTCCCGATTATCAAATAGCTGTAAATGGCAGTGGTGCTAGCGCTAGTAAGTAGTGCTAAGAAATTGTCAACAGTAGTAAATCAAGACATAGAGTAGCAAAAATCAAAAGTTAATCAACAGATTAACAAGCCTGTCGCTTTATTAACGTTCCCAACTAGCAACCCTGATTGAGCCATAGCTCAAATTTGCTCTAGTTGATGAAGCGACAATTTTACCCATTTGGTTTACGCTCACATTTTTTTGTGATTTAATTGTTACATTTGGTAGTCATGACTACAAATTTTTCAAGTCTGCAATCAGCAAATATTAAAAGTCGCTCCGATCTCAGAAATTCGCTAGACCGCGGCTTTATTTGGTTAACTCGAATTTTTTCTTTAGGTGTCGCTGCTACTTTGTTGTGGATTGCGATGCAGGTGACGATTGAAGCCTGGCCAGCCATACAAAAATATGGTGTAGGCTTTTTAATTAACAGTGCTTGGAATCCAGTTATTGATGATTATGGGGTGCTGCCGCAAATTTATGGAACTATAGTCAGTTCTTTGATTGGTTTGTTGATAGCTGTACCCATCGGCGTAGGTACGGCTGTGTTGTTGAGCGAAAATTTTCTCCCCACCCAAGTGCGGGTGGTGACAGTATTTTTGGTAGAACTGCTGGCTGCTATTCCCAGTGTTGTCTACGGAATATGGGGTATTTTCGTTTTAATTCCGATTTTGAACGAAGTGGGAAAATGGATTCATACTTATTTTGGCTGGATACCATTCTTTAGCACCACTCCTACAGGTCCATCAATGTTTCCAGCTGGAGTCATTTTGGCAATTATGATTGTGCCAATCATCACAGCTATATCTCGTGATGCTCTAATTTCTATACCTTCCAGTTTGCGTCAAGCATCTATGGGATTGGGTGCAACTCGTTGGGAAACAATTTTACAAGTAATAATTCCATCTGCCATCTCTGGCATCGTCAGTGCTATTATGCTGGCACTTGGCCGGGCTATGGGAGAAACAATGGCGGTAACAATGTTGATTGGCAATGCCAACAATATTAATATCTCAATTTTTGCTCCAGCGAATACAATTGCTTCTCTACTAGCAAATCAATTTGCGGAGGCTGGTGGTTTGCAAATTGCCTCTTTAATGTACGCAGGCTTGGTTTTGTTTTTTATCACGCTTGTTGTCAATATTATGGCAGAATTGATTGTTTTGCGAGTGAAGCGGATATAGCGTAGTTTTGGATTTAAGTATGACATCGAAATTTCCTGAACGTAGTTTGACACGCTCTTCTAAATCTCCCCGAACGCTGTTTAATACAGCCATGACAGTGGTAGCATTTATCTGTGGAGTGTTAGTGCTTGTGCCTTTAGTGGCAGTACTTAGTTATGTCATTATTAAAGGCTTTAGCAGTCTCAGTTTCGATGTGTTTACCGAACTACCACCCCCACCACTGAGAGAGGGAGGAGGTTTTGGGAATGCTATCATCGGAACAATATTAATGGTCGGAATTGCTGCATTAATGAGCATTCCCTTTGGTGTTTTAGCGGCAATTTACTTAACAGAATTTAGTACTGGTAAAGTCGCTAGAGGAATACGATTTGCTACTAATGTTCTCAGTGGAGTTCCTTCTATTATTGCTGGGGTATTTGCTTACGGGATTGTGGTTTTGGGATTAGTCAGGCTGAATTTAGGCTCATATTCAGCTGTTGGTGGTGGGTTCGCCTTAGCAATTTTGATGTTGCCAATTATTGTAAAAACTACTGATGAAGCATTACAGCTAGTATCGCAAGACTTGCGACAAGCATCTGTGGGTTTAGGTGCAACTAATTTTCAAACAGTAACACAAGTTGTTTTGCCAGCTGCTCTACCAGCAATTGTGACTGGTTCTAGTTTAGCGATCGCGCGCGCCTCTGGCGAAACTGCGCCTTTATTATTTACGGCTTTATTCTCCCAATTCTGGCCTAGTGGCTTACTCAAGCCTACTCCTTCCTTGGCGGTTTTAGTTTACAACTTTGCGATTTCTCCTTTTGACAATTGGCAGTCACTAGCTTGGGCAGCTTCTTTGGTCTTGGTATTTATGGTTTTGATTACCAGTATCCTGGCTCGTTGGGCAACTCGCAAAAAAGCTTAGTGAAATTGTATCCCAAGCATGGTTTTCTATCGCAAACATCAACACTACACTAGACTATATTATGGTTACTAACACTACTACAGTGAATGATACTGAAACCGTTTTACGGACAGAAAATCTTAACGTTTACTACGGCAAGTTCTTAGCTTTGCAGAATATTTGGCTGGACATTCCGAAAAATCAGGTGACATCCTTTATTGGCCCTTCTGGCTGTGGTAAAAGTACATTACTACGATGCTATAACCGCCTCAATGACCTGATTGATTCGTTTCGAGCCGAAGGTAAAGTTTATTTTTACAATGACAATTTGTATGCACCTAACATTGATCCTGTAGAGGTGCGCCGGAGAATTGGGATGGTATTTCAAAGACCAAACCCGTTTCCCAAATCAATTTATGACAATATTACTTTTGGAGCCAAAATCAACGGTTATAGAGGTAATTTAGATGAATTAGTGGAACGAAGTCTGCGACAAGCTGCTTTGTGGGATGAAGTTAAAGATAAACTGCGGCAAAGTGGTGCATCTTTATCTGGGGGACAGCAGCAACGGTTGTGTATTGCTAGAGCGATCGCAGTACAACCAGAAATTATCCTTATGGATGAACCTTGTTCAGCCCTAGATCCTGTTTCTACCTTGCGGGTGGAAGAACTAATTCACCAACTGAAAGAGAAATATACTATCGTGATCGTTACCCACAATATGCAACAAGCTGCACGGGTGTCTGATAATACAGCATTTTTTAACGTTAAAGTTGCAGAAGGTGGTCGCAGTGGTTATCTAGTTGAATACAACTCAACAGAACTTATTTTCAATGATCCTCAGCAAGAAGATACCCGCAATTATGTCAGTGGCAGATTTGGCTAATATCATAAATTGATATTTTTGTCAATCCCCACCCTAGAAAACTTTGGAGGTGGGAATTTTTATCACAAACGGCTATAAGCCTGCCCAAACTGTCAGGGGTTTTCCTACTTGTTTATACAGTAAGCTGGAAAGAATTACGCCATTGTTGTTGGCGGTGAGGCTTTTGTTGGGCTGACGGAGAGATTCATAGTAGCCGTTATACCAACCGTAATCTGATTGGAGATTTGTTTGGACAAAATTAGATAGTTTATTGGTGTAGTTGGTGTTGTAAAGTATGTTCCAGCCAAAGGCTGCTTTAGTACTGATAAATCTTAAGTTCTGATGTGGTTCGCGGCTATCCGTGATTGCTACCCAAGGTTCACCGTTGACAAATAAGCTGTTGTAAAGAAAGTATGGAGAACGGTCTAGGTTATCTTCTGTAACGGCTGTTAATTGATTGGTGGCTTGATAACGGGCTTCTTGGGCTGCTAATATCCGGTCAGCGAAAACTTTTGGTAAAGATTGAAATCCGGTTTCAATGCCATCTAATATATAGGGTTGGCTGAGGACGTAGTTATTCGCGCCTGATGTCTCATGGTCGCGTTTGTCGTAGGGTATGCCTTGTCCGTAAAGATTGGCATAAGCGGTATTGCTTTGATATTCTAAAGCTTCACTAGCATTTAAGCCCCACAGTTTCAAACCGTAGGCGGCATAGTTCCCATAACCTAAGCGTCCTTCTGGGTTATATTGTTCTCTACCTTTGACGATGCTAGTACCGTATATTTGACCTCTTCTGGTGAGGCGTTTAACTTGCCAATGTTGCCAAACTGCTTCGGTTTGCGATCGCCACTGGGGATATTTTGTCCCGACTATTTTTAACCATAGTGCCATTCGCCCTAAATCGATAGCTGACCAGCCAATTTCTGCGGGTTTCTCTAGTTGACCATAGTTAATGGGTGACAGAGTTTGGGAGTTATAGACTTTGTTAGGGAGTTCTTTTTTATATAAAGGCATAGTTGCTAAAGTCTGCAACATCACACCCATTTTTTCGTCAAATTCTGACTCAGAGACAATATCCAGTTCCTTGGCGCTGACCAAAGCGGCGATCGCACTGGCTTGATCCCACATAGTTACAGAAGTAATACCATCTACAGAATTAACTAAACCTGTTTCATCATTCCAGTTGCGTTGGAAGTATGACCAAGCTTGACGGGCGATCGCTATTTCTCCTGGAGTCAATTCTCCTAAGTTAGGTGCAACGTATGGAATGAAGGAGATAATAACTTGCTTAGGACTAATGGGGTCGCCTGGTAAAACTAAAGATTCCGCATCCAGTCTCGCCACTTCTTCTGAATCAACTTCTGGTTCTTTCTCCGGGGAAGGTTCAGTGATGGATGCTTCTGGTGTGTCTATAGAAGCTACGCGATTACTAGTTAAAGACACAGACCACCAACTTAGTCCTGTGATGGCGATCGCAGCTGTGACTACTCCTCCGACGGAAGCCAATATGGATAACTTTTTTGATGGTGGTTCAAAATCAGAGGTCATTTTTTTTAGAGTCTCGTTGTGTTAGTTAATATACGCTTTTACAGATAATAACAATTTCAATCTTCTCAGTTAAAAAATATAAAGTTATACAAACTGGTGTGGGAAATTTTCCAAGCCAAGGTAAGCGGAAAGCTATGCAGTGTGACTTTTTGATTGTATGCGCTTTCGCCGATATCTTCATTGGGAACGTGACTAAATGTATCCCACGAGTAAATTTTCCGTTGACTCACTGTTGTAAATTCTGAGTATTGAACTATACTTAGCTACGGGTAAGACTTGATTGCCTAATTCACCATCCAACGGGTGGATATCAGGTGATATTAGTAAATCTTACCCACATTGGCTTGAACCTCGTAGGGTGCGTGAAAAGCTTAAAATGATGCATTATGTTTCTCTTGTGGAACAGGCATACTTCGACAAGCTCAGTACAAGTCTTGCCTGTTCGGGGGGGGTAGAAGCCCACCCCACAATATTTATGCTTATGCACTATTTTAGGTTTGTCAGTCCAGTAGGGTGCGTTATGGACGCTAGTTCTAACGTACCGAGAATTGAAGATGGTGCGTTGCGCTACGCGACAACACACCCTACACACTTTAATTCCTGTTCCCCTCCTCGCTTGCGGGGAGGGGCTAGGGGAGGGGTTTCATCACAGCCCGACACTTTTCAAACACCCTCTCAAAAAACCATTAACTTTTTAATTTTCTTTAAGGTGCAATATGGCTTCAGACTCCATACTTAATCATGCAAAAAACTTTTCCGGTAATAGTCGTTCTATCCTCAAAAAAAGAACGTTACTTTTTCGCTATTTAGCAGAAATAAATTTAATTTTTGGGGCTTGGTATCTGCATTGGCGAATTAGTCATTCTATTAACTTTGATGCACTGTGGCTGGCGATTCCCTTATTATTAGCCGAAATTTACAGCTACTTCGGCGGAGTCATGTTTGTAATTGGACTGTGGCGACCCTTAGTTAGACAAATCAAATCTCTCGACCAAATGACACCATCCCTATCTATCTCTGATTGGCCGATTGTAGATGTTTTTGTGACCTGTGAGAATAAGCCGCCAGAAATTGTAGCAGCAACTGCTAGAGAGGCTTTAGGAATGGATTACCCCGCAAGTAAGTTACGCGTTTATATACTAGATGATGATAATTCAGAAGAAATGCGCAGGATGTCTGAAAGATTATGTATTGAAGATTTACAATCACCATTGTTACAACATGAGGCGAATCGAATTGATGCAGAACGTTCGACTCTGGTAAACCGTCTTCAGGAATTAGATAGTTTGCAACCAGATTTAGAAGCTGCTGAAGAATGCTTAAAAAACTTTAATTCCGAAGCCGATAATTCCTCCAAACTTTTAAATAGCCTGCAAAAATTTATTTTATGGTTAAATCTTGCTGATCACAATAGTTCTGAAGTAACAAATAGTATCCAAGAACGCCTAACTACAGAGCGACAATTATTAGAATCAGCTATTTACCAAAAAGAGTTAGAACTAGTTGAACTCGCTCGTTTACGCTATATTGCTCAACCAAAACAAACAGGTAGTCTTAATTACGCCATTTTTTCTGGCGAAACTGCGGGTGATTTTATTCTGACTTTAGATGCTGATCATATTCCTAAGCCCCAATTTCTTAAACGAGTTTTACCTTATTTTCATACTTACAATTTCTTTACAGCAAAATACGAATCCAACAAAATTGCTTTTGTACAAACACCCCAAGATTTTTACAATATTCCCTCTGGCGATCCTTTTGGTCATCGCGCCAGTTTATTTTATGAAACTTTACAACAGGGTAAAGATGGGATGAATTCGGCTTTCTATACAGGCACAAATGCCGTATTAAGAAGAGAAGCATTAATTAGTGTGGGGCTAGAATATTTTGCCGATGAATACATCAAAGATGAATTAAAATTAAATAATTGCGGATCTATCAACAGCATTACAGAAAATATAAATACAGCCATGCGCTTACATAGTGCTGGTTGGAAATCTGTTTATCATCATGAATTGTTAGCGGAAGGATTAGCACCTAATGATTTAATTTCTACATTGAAACAAAGATTACATTGGGCGCAAGGAACTATAAAAGTTTTAGTGGAAGAAAATCCCCTCACCAAAGCCGGACTAAGCTTTTGGCAAAAAGTGCAGTATTTTAAGACTATCTATAGCTATTTCTCAGGTTTTGCGACTTTTGTATTTATCTTGTGTCCAATTATATATTTTTTCACAGGAATTATTCCACTTAAAACAGTTGAATCTGATTTTGCTTTACACTTTTTTCCAGCTTTGATGATTAACCGAATGACCTTTATCGCTGCTAATTGGGGGATTTCTCCTAGAGAAATATGGCGTTCAGAACAATATGCGATCGCATTATTTCCTTTATTAATCCAATCCGTATGGAGTGTATTTTCTAAACAATCAATTAAATTTCCAATTATACCTAAGCACCGCCAATCACTAATGTATCTGTGGCTAATTTGGCCACAGTTATTTGTCTTTTTTCTGACTATTTTAGGAATATTATGGAGCATTTATCGTTATGCTACGGGTAATTTAAATAGTCCTGGCGTTTATTTCTTCAATATTGCTTGGGCTATTTACAATTTGGCATTAATCTGGGGAATTATTCAGGCTTCTATTTGGGAATCTCAGAATAATTCATAATTTATAATTAGTCTAAGTATGATTTATTCAGGTGCGTTAATTTCAGTTATAATGCACCTGATATTTACATACTATTAAAAAAAATTAATTGTTAAACTAGTAATAAATATTGATGAAGATTGCTTTTTTATAAAAATTATATGTAAAAATTAAATAATATCTCCCAAATTAATTTAAAGGTAAACGCGATGAATCCTAAAATCAAGGTGTTAGAACCTTCAGGAATTTTAAATTCAGTTAAGGGTAATGAGCTACGTCGAGAAATTACTAATCTTACATCCACAGATGCGGATATTATACTCATTGACTTGAAAGATGTTAATTTTATTGATAGTTCGGGTTTAGGTGCTTTAGTGGCGGCTATGCAGGCTGTTAAGCAATCTAATGGAAAACTCTTTATCTGCTCTGTAAATGATCAGGTGAAGACGATATTTGAATTAACGAAAATGGATAGAATTTTACAAGTGTTTACTACGAGAGAAGAATTTAACAATCAAGTATTAGCAACAAAATAATTAATTTTTTCTCACGCAGAGGCGCACCAGGCGCAAAGAGGAAATATTTTTGTAGGGGTAATTCATGAATTGCTTCTACTTAATTTGATTTACGCCGAGTTATCTAATTAAAGGTAATTTTTAAAAGCGATAAATCATCATCAAAAATAGCACTGGGGCTGAGATTTTTAATATGTGCTAATAGGTTCTGAAGATGAGAGTGATTTTGATTTGTCTGACTAGAATGGGTTAATAAATCTAAAAAAGCATCGAAACCCCAAATTTGACCATTTGGTAGTAAAAGTTCATACGTACCATCGCTAAAGAGGTATAAACTGCTATTATCTGCAATGTTTATCATCTCTATCTGAAAATCGATATCAGGAATAAAACCAATTGGTAAATCTAAAGAACTTAGCTGTTTGATATTTGTAGCATCTTTATCTAGTAATACACCTGCTGGATGTCCAGCATTAGCATAAGTTAATTGCTGTTTTAAGCGATTGTAAACTCCATACCAAATTGTAAAATATTTGTTTCCATGACTACTCATTTGAAAACTCTGATTAAGCGCTTTTAGAACTTCGTCGGGATGACAAAAATTAGTATTGGGTAGAGACTGCGATCGCAAGACGTTCAACACAGACACAGACAGTAGTGCTGAACCTACTCCATGTCCAGAAACATCTAAGAGATAAATCACCAAATGATCATCATCAATCCAGTAATAGTCAAAGCAATCTCCCCCTAACTGCGTTGAGGGAACAAACAAAGCCTCTGTAGTTACAGTACCTACAAGTGGTGATGGTAAGAGCGATCGCACATAATCAGCAGCTTCAGCTAACTCCGCTTCTAAATTGTGGTTTAACTCCTCTAAAGCTAGCTGTTTATTTCTCAAATCCTGATTGAGTTGATGTAACCTCAAACCAGCTCTCACCCGCGCCTTCAATTCATTCATTTCAATCGGTTTAGAAACAAACTCATCTGCGCCAGCGTCTAATCCCTTAACTCGCTCTCCTTCTTCCCCTGGTGCAGCACCTTTAGCCGTGAGTAAAATAAAAAAAGTAGTCGCTAAATCGGGATCTTTCTTAACTTGACGACACACTTCTAATCCATCCATTTCTGACATTACCCAATCACAAATAATCAGAGCCGGATGTAATATTTTCGCCTGTGTAATTCCTTCATTTCCATTACTAGTAACAGTAGTCTCATAGCCCTGATTTTGCAATGTTCTTTTCAGTGCTGCCCGTACTATCGGATCATCATCAATAATCAATATTTTAAACATAAATTTTAACTAAGTAATTAGGTATGAATAAACCTAACTATAGCAGGACTAAATCATTTGTGAACCTCTTTACTTCTTCACTTGGCGACCTACAGCCCTGGCGGGCATCGCTGCGCGCGGGCGACTTGGCGGTTTGATACATTCATAAATCAAAAAAGTTATAAATAATATAATATCAATAAAAATTTGTTATTATTTTGAAGGTACAAACACCCAGGTTGTCAAGGTGAGAAATGAATAAAAAAATTCATTTAAAAGTTAACACTGACATAGATGCTACAACTGAAATTTTATCCTGGTTTGAGCAAATAAATCAACCACCTCTTCCTGATCAAAAAATCTGGTGGAAGTGTCAAACCTTGCTGATGGAAGGTTTTGCCAATATTGTAGAACACGCCCATAAAGATTTACCTGTAGAAACTCCCATTGAGTTGGAAGTTGTGCGGTTAATTGAGCATATAGAAATTCGCATTTGGTGTCTGGGTTTAGCATTTGATTTAGAAAAACAATTACAAATAACACCTGAACTGATAGACAACTTTTTAGAAAGAGGTCGAGGTTTAAAAATCATGTCTTCTATCGCCGACGAATTAACTTATCTGCCAACAGATGATCATCGTTATTGTTTATTTTGTAAAATTAAATATTAAAATTTTAATTAGGATTTAGAGCAATAAATTATCAAGGAAACAGATATAAAAAAATTACTTAACTATATTTTTATTTAATTCTGCTATTTTAGCTAAAAAACTTTTAATCTCTTGAATAAAATCTTCTAACTCAGCTACTAATTCATTTGTACCAACAGACTCATTCTGATGACTTAATTTTTCTAGCTTATCTGCGGCTGTCTCCATAGATATAGCACCTATATTCGAGCTTGCACCTTTAATATGATGTGCTTCTCGTGCCAGTTGTTGAAAATTATTAGTAGCAATTGCCGCTTTGGTTGCTTCTAAATGTAACTCGCTATCTTCAACAAATATTTGTAATAATTCTAATTCAAATTCGGGATCATTTTCCGAAATTTGCTGTAAATGTTGCCAATCAATTGCTAATTCAAAATAAACATTTTTTCGTAAAATTATTTGGCTCCAATGGTTGAGGACATCTGCTAATTTTTCTTTGTTGACTGGTTTACTCAAATAATCATTCATGCCTGCATCTAGACAATTTTGTTTATCTTCTTTCATTGCATGAGCCGTCATGGCAATTACCACTGGTTGGCGATCCATACGACGACGAATTTCTTTTGTAGTTTCTAAACCATCTAAAATTGGCATTTGGCAATCCATGAGAATGAAATCATAGGGAATTCTTTCTAATAACTGTAAAACTTCCTGACCATTGCCTGCAACATCAGCAGCATAACCTAAATTTTGCAGTTGTTTTAAAGCAACTTTTTGATTTACTAAACTATCTTCAGCAATCAAAACTCTTAACTTGGATTTATTTACACTAGTTTGCTCACTAATTGGTAGCTCAATTTGTATAGTTTTGTCTGGAATTTCCAAGACATTGATAATTGTATCGAGTAGCCGAGATGCTTTGACAGGTTTGACTAAATAACTAGCAAATCCTATATTTAGCGCTTGTTGCACTTCCTCTCTTTGATTAGTAGAAGTCAACATAATTATGGGAATATCCGCAATTACAGGATTTGTTTTAATTTGTCTTCCCAATGTTAAACCATCGACTTGTGGCATTTGCATATCAATCAAAACTACATCATAAAGAATTCCTTTTTCAACAGCAGTTTCTAAAGCATTAAGTGCTTGAGTAGCACTAGCAGCCTCATCTACTTCCATTCCCCAATGGGTTGCTTGATCATAAATAATTTTACGGTTAGTAGCATTATCATCCACAACTAACAAGCGGCGATTCTGGAGAATTTCCCCATTCTGGACAGGAGAAACTGGCTGGGGGCGTTTTGTAAATGTTAGTTCAAACCAAAATTGAGATCCTTCTCCTGGTTCACTGTCAACACCAATTTCTCCGCCCATCAAATCTACTAACTGCTGACAAATAGCTAATCCTAAACCTGTACCACCGTACCTACGAGTAATGGAAGCATCGACTTGGCTGAATGGCTGAAATAGTTTGTTTTGATCTTCAAAGGAAATACCGATTCCTGTATCAGTAACTGAAAAATAAATAGTGACTTTTTTGGAAGTTTGCGATTGCAATTGGGCGCTGACTATAATTTCTCCCTTGCTGGTGAACTTGATAGCGTTACCAAGCAAATTCATCAAAATCTGTCGCAGGCGACTAGCATCACCTTGGAGATAAACCGGAACGTTACGATGAATTAATCCAGCAATTTCTAATCCCTTCTCGTGAGCTTGGGGTGCTAATAATTCTAAAACTTCTTCTACACAATTAGATAGGTCAAAATCTAATTTTTCCAGCATCATTTCGCCGGCTTCTAATTTTGACAAATCCAAAATTTCATTAATCAAGGACAAAAGCCCATCGCCACTAACATGAATGATTTCGGCAAAATCACGCTGTTCTCTATTCAAATCGGTTTCTAATAATAAGCCAGTCATTCCCAAAACAGCATTCATGGGAGTTCGAATTTCATGACTCATATTTGCTAAAAAAGCACTTTTGGCTTGAGAAGCTAATTCGGCTTGTTTGCGAGCAATTTCTAATTCTTGTCGTTGGCGGGTTTCTACCTCTAGTAGCTTGGCTTGAGCTAAAGCAATACCGACTTGATTTGCAAGCGATCGCAACAGTTCAATTTCCCAATTTTTCCATTGTCGGGTTTGATTACATTGATGAGCAATTAGCAATCCCCACAGTTCATTTTGCAGAAAAATCGGAATGACAAGGTTAGCTTTAACCTGAAATTCTTCTAATAATTTTTTATGGCAAGGCTCAATCTCAGATTCTTCTATATTATTAATAATGCCTATTCTACCTTCATAGTATTTCTGAAGATAACTCTCTGTCAAACAAGAGTCAGCAACATTTCTACCCATAACCGCAGGTAAATCCGGAATTACAGCTTCTTTGAGAATTGTTACAGAACTATCAGATTGCAGTTGCGAAATTAGTACCCGATCTGCTTGCAATAGTTTTTGGACTTCTGTAACGCTAGTTTGCAGAATTTCATCGATTTGTAAAGACTCGCGAATTTTTAAAGTCACATCTGCTAGTAATTGCGATCGCAAGTTTTGCTGTTGTATTTCTGCCTCGGCTTGTTTACCTTCTGTAATATCAATACCAGTAGCAATAATATATTCAATGTTGCCTTGTTCGTCTTTCAGGTTAGCACTAGTCCAAGCAATCAACCGCCGATGACCATTTTTTGTTAACCAGTAATTTTCGTAGTCTTGAATTTTGTCACCAGCAGCTGCTTGGGTTAAAATAGCTTTCACTGGTTCTATGTCTTGTGGAGTTAAAAATAGGTTCCAAATATATCTATCTTGTACTTGACTAAATGAATAACCAGTGATTTGCTCACAAGCTTGATTAAAGCGAACAATTCGCCCTTGTAAATCGAGAACTACGACTAAGGCACTAGCTGTATCTAGAACGGCTGCAATAAAGTTGCGCTCTGTTTTTAGCAGTTCCTCTGTGCGTGTTCGCTCAGTAAACTCTCGATAAATCAAGTAGTAGACAAAAGCCAAAATTATCAAACACAAACTAATGGCGATCGCCACTGTTATAATAGTATTATATCTGCTAGCTTTTGCAGATATAAACTGTTGCTGAAGTAATGCCTTTTCTTCTTTCTCTATATTATTAATAATCTGTTGAATGTCATTTAAAATATTTTTCTCCTGGTTAGTTTTCCATGACTGTAAACTAGACTCAAATCCCTGATTCTGCCGTAAATCGATAGTCTGCCTAATTCCGTCCAAACTGCTTACGATCAAAGTTTCTAGCTTGCTAATCTGACTTTGTTGGTTAAGTTGATTGGCTGTGATTGTTTTCAGGGATTGAATTTGTTTATCAATTTTTGTAAGTGCTAATTTGTAAGATTTTAAATAAGATTGCTCACCTGTGAGAATATAACCGCGCTGTCCCATTTCAGCATCTGATATTAATAAAAATAGCCGTTCTTGAATATTGATTTTTTCTAAATTGACTTGCTGTTTATGAATAATTTCTCGATAAGTTTTAGTATTTTGATAGGAAATCAAACCAATGGTGATCAAAATTGCTGATGCTACCCCAAACCCTCCAGTAATCTTTTTCAAGAATTGAAACCGTGCTTTCTTTGATTGTTGACGTTCCTGATTTACGAGTACCAAACTGGCTAAATTGCGTCGCAGTTCCAGTTGATTAATGACTTGATTACCTAAAATGCGTAAAGCTTCGATTTGTTCCGCAGTTAAACTTCGCGGTGTTTTGTCAATTACACACAGCGTTCCTAAACTGTATCCTTCAACATTAGTCAGAGGTACGCCCGCATAAAACCGGATATTGGGAGATGCTGTTACTAGTGGGTTACTAACAAATCGTTCATCAGTTGTGGTATCAGGAATAATAAAAACATCTTTTTGCAAAATAGCATGAGCGCAAAATGCCAAATCACGGGAAGTTTCTAATATGTCTAAGCCAATTTTAGATTTAAACCATTGACGGTTAGTATCAATTAAACTAATTAATGCGATGGGAGTGCCGCAAATATACGAAGCTAGCCGAGTGAGTTGGTCAAAAGTCTCTTCAGGTTTAGTGTCAAGGATTTTATACTGCAAAAGTGCTTCAATTCTTGCTGGTTCGTCATCAGGTAACGGTGCTTTCATAGGTCTCAATCCCTGATTATAGTTAGTATAAGAGGTTATTTATATACCAATTATTATTAATGATGACACATAAAACTCAGTATTTCAGAAAAATTAATTAATATGAATAAATCTGACACATAATTAGCTGGTGCTGATAGCTCCACATCTGCAATAACAAATAGATAAAAATCCTAACTAGACCACAAACCCAAAGATCCCCAACTTCTTCAAGAAGTCGGGGATCTGAACCTCTACTAGCAATACTGATTCTGGTTTACAGGTTTGGCTTTAACATCCGCGTCTCGATTTCTTGCCACCAATCAGGGGATGTTTCGCCAATTGCTGCTTTTTTGCAATCGATGATGAGCTTATTTGCGTAGAGATATTTATCATCTAGTGTTTCCAGTTCTTCCTCAGAGAAATCAATCATTTCTGGTGTAAGTTTGAAAGCATTTAGCAAAGTTGTTCGGAGTTCTTCAGCAAATTCAGTAAGTTTTTCCTGTGGTTCTTCATCATGGGGAATTTTAGATTGAAATTTCACTAGGTTTACAGCTAGTTTAGTAAATTCTTCATAATTAAATATTTGTAATTTTTCAAGTTCAAGCGTGGACTCAAAAGCTTCGTTCTTGCACGGCATTACAATACAAGTATGACTTAATACAGGTTTTGTGAGAAGAAAATACTTTATTTACCGATACGCTCAAGTTCTTCTCGCAAAACTCGCCTTAATGTATCTTCTAAAGGTTCACGATCCTGTTGAATATACTCACGCAAAACATCGTTAATCAAAGTTTGGTAATTTCCCCCACCTGCTAAGTGAACTTGCTCACGAAACCATGCCAGTATTTCATCATCTAGGCGAATTGTAATTCTAGTTTTGCCAGATGGCGTTGGCTCAATTGCTCCTCGCTTACCTTGGCTAAAATCATACTCAGCTTCCATAAATTATCCCTCCTCATAACGAACCACACCAGACGCAGAGAACACAGAGGAATTAGGGTTTGAAAGAGTTTTTGCGTAAGTCCTGTTGTTTAAAAATCCTCATCATCAACAAAAAACTCAGCATCGTCATCAAACCGAGACTTACCCGAACCTGAACCAACAAGACCCCACAGAGGTTGCAGTAAAGCCATCCCAATTAAACCCACACCAGCGCTGAAAGCCAGGACTAAACCGACTGGTATTTGAATCGTTTGAAATGTTAAGAATTTTAAAGATACAGGTGTGGCATTTTGAACTGAGATAATGGCGATCGCCACTACCCAAATAGCCACAACTAGAGATATAAAAATAGGAACCAAAGTTTTCATAATATTACAATTCATACTCCCCTCTCCTTGGTAAGGAGAGGGGCTGGGGGTGAGGTTTTCTTAAACTGCTACTTTTCCAAGTTTAGCGAATGGCTACGCCACGCGAGCTATCGCACTTTCCATTTCTTGAGCAACTTTAGCTAGTTTCTCCGCAGAATTGGTTTCCATGTAAACGCGTACTAAGGGTTCTGTACCAGAAGGACGCAGCAAAATCCAGCTACCTTCTTCTAAATACAACTTAATCCCGTCTTTGCGTCCGACTTCTTTCACTTTAATCCCGGCTACCTCTGAAGGAGGATTTTTAGTAAAGGAATCGATGACAGCAGTTTTGTGTGCCTCTGTCAAATGTAAGTCCAGACGGTCATTGTAAAGCGGACCATCAGCTTCGGCGATCGCTTCCTTCACCAATTGACTCAGGGGTTTACCTTCATAGGCGATCGCTTCTGCCACGAGCATATCAGCTAAAATTCCATCTTTTTCAGGAATATGCCCAATTACACTTAAACCGCCAGATTCTTCACCCCCAATCAATACGGTGGTTTCCCGCATTTTCTCACCGATGAATTTAAAACCAACGGCTGTTTCATAAATTGGCAAACCATGTTTAGCTGCAAAATTATCCAGCAGGTGAGTTGTCGCCACAGTACGGACTATTGCGCCGCTTTGACCTTTGTTTTTAATTAAATGCCGTGCTAACAATAACAGCACAGTATTGGGAGTGAGAAAATTGCCTAATTCATCCACAATACCAAAGCGATCAGCATCACCATCTGTAGCCAGTCCTAAATCGGCTTTATCGGCTCTTACTGCCTCCACTAACCCAATTAGTTGTTCACCCTTGGGTTCGGGCATTCCGCCGCCAAATAGCACATCACGAGTAGTGTTAAAACTTTCTAACTGACAGCCGCAGTGTTGCAAAACTTCATCTAAATAACCGCGAGAAGTAGAATAAAGGGCATCATATTTCACCTTTAAATTCGCACTCTTGATGCGTTCTACATCCAGTAAAGTGTAGATAAATTTCAGATACTCCGGTTTGGGGTTAAACAGAGAAATTGCCCCAGCCGGAACACTTCCAGGCAGCGCATCCGATGCACCTTCAATGTTCGCCACAATCGTATCCGTAATTTCTGGAGTGGCAGGCCCAGCATAATCAGGGATATATTTAATTCCACAGTAAGGTGCTGGATTATGGCTGGCAGTAAACATCAAAGCCCCAGCCGAGTTTAACAGCCGGGCGTTGTATGCAATTACTGGTGTAGGGCAATCCCGATCAGTAATTTTTACAGTCCAACCCAAGTCTGCCAAGACTTCAGCTGCTGTTTGAGCGAACTGGTCAGCCAAAAACCTAGTATCGTAGGCAATAAGAACTGGTCTATCTTTTGAATAGGCTGTTTCGAGGTAACTTGCGATCGCCCTTGTGACTTTCCGCACATTGGGAAAAGTAAAATCATCGGCTATAATTCCTCTCCAACCGTCAGTACCAAATTTTATTTTGCTGGAATTGCTACTAGCGCTCATTGTTGCCCCTTTATCCCAAATATCTTCAATACTATAGGAAGCTTCCCCTAAAGCGTGCGTAGCCGCAAGTCTCCCCCAACGTATTTTTTCTCACTGATATTGAGCAATGTCATTAACTAATCGACCTTTTGCCAGTTATCACCTTTGGTCTTTAGTTGCCCCAGCAACCGGACAAGAACGTTGGCATTGCCAGATGAGGAGGGGGTTTATTAAAGCGCGTCAACATGAACCGCAAGTTAAAGCGCTGTTAGGTCAGGCTACTGCACCCCAACGGATTGGCATCCTCGCCCAAAAAGGCGTTTATGAATTCCATCATAATAGACATTTGTTATATCAATCAGACGGTGTAGATCAAGTTGCCCAGTTACTCAAATTAAGCAATTCAACTGAACAAGTCCAACAGCGCGTGCGGCAAATTCTGCAAAAATATCATGATGCCCCCTTACTGTTAAATAAACAGATTGTCCAGTTAACAAGGGGAGATGAAGGCTTTCCCAAACCAATCTTTGTGAAACAGGAAGATTTTAATTTCCGCTTATATGCAGCTATGGACTGTGTGTTTCGGGAATCTGAGCGGACTTTGCATATTTTAGACTTCAAAACTGGTAAATCTGCCTTTGACCAAAGACAGGCATTAGTTTATTTACTAGCTGCGCGTTATCTTTACCCTGAACTAGAAGCGGTAGCATCATTTTATAATTTGGAGATGTCTAAAAAATCCGATTTAATTAGCCTGAACAATCGGGAGTTAGAATCTTTAAAGTTAAATTTAGCCAATATTGCCAACAAGCATCAATACGATTTACAAAAATATCACGAACAAAAGAGTAATTTTAGTAAAATATTTCCACCTAATCCAGGGAAACACTGCCGCTTTTGTCCTTTTAACTCAATTTGTGATTTTTCTGAAAAGACATCTTATTCACACCCATTACCCAACTTAAAAACTGAGAGGAAATATTAGTAGCACACATCAACAGCTAAAATAATAAATATGAATTTAAATTCAGTTATCAGTGAAGAGGCGTATAGTGGGGGACTTAGACCCAAGGATTTAACTGATAACTGATAACTGTTCACTGCTCACTGTTAATATGTATAAGAAGTTAAAACTTGTAATACTCGCCAGTTTATTCATGGTTTTCAGTTTTATTTTACCAATCAATGCTGATAATTCTTCCCCTTATGTTAATGAGAATGGCAGCGAAATTCAAGAACTTCGGCAACCTATCAAAACCTATTTTTTGACTGTTTTACCTGAAGGTACGAAACGGGAAGTGAAGATTAATCCACCCGCCACAAAAATTGTAGTTACATCACAATCAGGGGACACAGGTATTCGATGTGGTGATGGTTTTAGTAGCTATAGTTGTCTGCCTGGGAAGCGAATAGAACTCATTTATGATTCCGCCACACCAGTAGTCAAATTCTGGGGAGAAAATCAAAGTGATATCCAGGTACGGCTGCAAATTGAGGTTTATGAGGTTTCTGCTGAAATGCAGAACTCAAAGCCAGATGAATCGTTGGGGCTGCTAAGTTGTCTCCGGCATACAATCAGTGCTTTAAATATGCTGCTTGCAGAACCCTTGTAGAGACGTTGTATACAACGTCTCTACATTTTTTGTCGCAGATAACTAATGACTAAATGGCGGTAATTCTTGAAGAATCGTAAAGCGGATGTGATTAATTGCCAAGTCGCCTAGAGGAATGTCATCTTTTGTTAGCCTTGAACCCTGACTGCTTAAGGTTTCAAAGGTGATGCCTTTGCCAATTTCAATGTGATACCAGGATAAACCCATAAAAAAGCGTGTAGGGTAAGGGCCATTGTTCCCCACATCATCAGGATTAGATTCCATTGGCAACCAACCAAAACCGGGGATATAAAACTCTAACCAAACATGGTTAAAGTCTGGTTGTAATGGAACTCCTTGGTGTTCGCTATGGGGAGGACATTTATATCTACCAACTGTGCGGCAAGGAATGCCATTTAAGCGGCATAAAGCTAATAAAACACCAACATACTCACCACAGGAACCAACACCCCGTTCTAAGACCAAATCAGGGGTGTCAATGTGGGGTTTAATGCCATAGGATAGTTCATCGTAAACGTAGTTGCGGATATTGTACATTTTCCGCAACAGATTGGTTTCTGTGCCAATGGCTTCATTGGCAGCACGACGCACAATGTCGGTATCCATTGCTAAATCGTCGTCATCTACTAAGTAGCGACTTTGAAATTCTGGTGATATTTCGGGAGCATTTTCTACATCTTTGGGGGTGATGCGATATTTGATTCCGCGAACTTCTAACAGGGCTTTCCAGCCAAATATATGCCTTTCGCCAGGAGTTAGGGCTTCAAATTTAAAGACTGCTACACGTTGCCCATCTATGACTTCTTCGGTAAAAGGGACACCAATAGGTTCAATGTGTTTTAGCTTTTGGCGTTCGGTTTCTGAGGGCAAGGCAATACGCCATTCTACATCCGGTAAATACACCTCGTCTAAAGGCGCAATTTCCTCGGCATAGGACATTTCAATCAGATAGCCGTTAGATAGGGCGTATTGTTTATCTGGTTCGTGATGGTAATGTAGAGGGTGGATAAATGTGCGATCGCGGTATGTGAGTTCATGACACGGATCAGCATTGGGATTATCCCGAATATAAGGCTCTTCGGAGGCATAGGAGACGAATAAGGTTTCTTTGCCTGTTTCTTCATTCGTATGTATGGCTATACCTGTGGGACATTCAAATGGCGTTAACACGCTGAATTGAAGTTGACCTGTGCCTCTGTCCATAGCATAGACTGTTTGCTCAGTGCGATCGCAAACCCAAAGGGTATCAAGGCTGACTGCCAAATTTTCCACCCCTACCCCAGGTGCATAAAACCTGGTAATTTCTTTGCGCGTATTGCGGTCAAAAATCAAAATACTGCCTAGCTTTTGGCAGCTAACGTAAACTGTTGATTCCCAAACAGCAACGCCATCAGCAGCATAAGGCAAGGTGACAAAATGCTCTAGACCCAAAGAAGAGAGTTTAGAAAGGTAAACACTGTTTTCGCGTGTTACCCATAAAGAATCTGACCATACTGCTAGACCGGCAACATCGCTAAATTCCCTAACTTGATGGGGATTTCGGATTTTACTGTTGTCAGAGGTGGGATCAATCTCCAGTAAATGCCCTTTAACACTATCAATAGCGATCAGTGTATCTTTGATGAAAGCAATGCCACAAAGAGTGGCTGCTGTTAACGGTCGAATTGTTCTTTGACCAAACATTTGGCTGGCAATCAAACTAGGAAGTGCAAAACTCATATTAAGCATATTTGTTCAACGGTTTAGCACGCCCAGAATTAATTTTGGCATATCCTTGATGACCCAAATGGTGGTTTTTAGAGTTACTATAAGCAAGTGAAATGTGTTATTTCCTACTTTTGTAGCGGATAAATACATAGAAGTAAGCCAGAAAAATTAGTAAATTTTACTGAACACATCTACTTTCAAGTTACACAGCTTGGCGAAAATTCTGAGTTTAACTTTAGTTGATGCTTTTCTAGTCATCCCTAAATTATGATCGAATTCTATAACCATTTCTGTGACACACACAATGTCTGCTAATTCTCTGCCTGTTAATGAAGGGTCTCCGTCAGGAGAAAGTAACGCTGTTTGCCATAGTTGGGAAATTGATAAAGCTTTAAACCTGCTTGATAGTAACGCAGACAGTGGCTTAACATCTCAAGACGTGCAACAGCGCCGACAAAAGTACGGTGACAACGAACTAGAAGAAAATGAAGGTCGCAGTTCTTGGGAAATTCTGCTAGATCAGTTCAAAAACATTATGTTATTGATGCTGATTGCCGTAGCTTTCATTTCTGGTTTTTTAGACTTCATGGCTTGGCAAGCCGGAGAATTTAAGGCTGGAGAAGTGCCATTCAAAGATACGATTGCAATTTTGGCGATTGTAATTCTTAATGGCATATTGGGCTATGTCCAAGAAACTCGTGCTGAACAAGCTTTAGCCGCGTTGAAAAAAATGACTTCTCCCTTGGTGCGAGTCCTCCGTAACGGCAAATTGATCGAGATAGCCGCCAAGGAACTTGTCCCAGGAGATGTGATGCTGCTGGAAGCGGGGATGCAGATAGCAGCTGATGGACGCTTGATTGAACAATCTAATTTACAAGTCCGGGAATCAGCACTCACAGGTGAAGCTGAGGCTGTGAGCAAGCAAGCTAATTTAATCTTACCGGAAGATACATCATTAGGCGATCGCATAAATTTAGTCTTTCAAGGTACTGAAGTCGTCCAAGGACGCGCTAAGGTGCTAGTAACTCACACGGGAATGCGAACGGAACTTGGTAAAATTGCTACCATGTTGCAGTCAGTGGAAAATGAGCCTACTCCTTTGCAGCAGCGCATGACTCAGCTAGGTAATGTCCTAGTTACGAGTTCCTTGGTTCTCGTCGCCTTTGTCGTCGTCGGTGGGACTATTCAAGCCAGAGGTTTTGGCAACATCCGAGAACTTTTAGAAGTTTCCTTGAGTATGGCGGTGGCTGTGGTTCCAGAGGGTTTACCTGCTGTAATCACGGTGACTTTAGCATTGGGAACTCAGCGCATGGTACGCCATAACGCCTTGATTCGTAAGCTACCAGCCGTAGAAACCTTGGGTTCTGTCACTACAATATGTTCTGATAAAACTGGCACCTTGACCCAAAATAAAATGGTGGTGCAGTCAGTTTATGCCAATAACCATGTTTTTCGGGTGACAGGAGAAGGTTATGAACCTACAGGCGATTTTCTCTTAGATAGTCAAGCAATTTCTGTCGAAGATTATCCCGAAATCTCCGCCATGCTTGTCGCCTCTGCCGTTTGTACTGATGCGGTGCTGCAAAAAGAAAAAGGCGAATGGGCAATTTTAGGCGACCCCACTGAAGGCGCTTTGGTGACAGTGGCGGGAAAAGCCGGAATTGAAAAAGACCAATGGAATAGTAAATTACCCCGCATTGGCGAGTTTCCCTTTGATTCGGAACGCAAGCGGATGAGCGTAATTTGTCAAGTGGAAGAAGTCGCCACAGGTGAAGCATCTTTAACGGCTGTAGATCCTGTAATTGCTGGTTTGATCGAATCTGAACCTTATTTAATGTTTACCAAAGGTTCGCCAGAGTTGACTTTGGCGCGTTGTACTCAGATTATTATGGGTAATAATTCTGCCCCATTGACCGACGAACAACGGGAGAAAATTCTGGCAGAAAATAACCAGATGGCAAGTCAAGGATTGCGGGTACTAGGTTTTGCTTACAAACCCTTGGCAGAAATCCCCCCTGAAGGTTCGGAGGAGACATCTGAGGTAAACTTGGTTTGGCTGGGCTTAATAGGGATGCTAGATGCCCCACGTCCAGAAGTGAGGGTAGCAGTACAGGAGTCTCGAAATGCCGGAATTCGCCCCATCATGATTACAGGCGACCACCAGCTAACTGCACGAGCGATCGCCATTGATTTGGGAATAGCCCAAGAAGGTGATAGAGTCCTCACAGGTCAAGAATTGCAGCATATAACTGACCAGGAATTAGAGCAACAAGTTGACTTAGTGAGTATCTACGCCAGAGTTTCCCCAGAACACAAACTGCGAATTGTGCAAGCGTTGCAACGTCGGGGGAGATTTGTCGCCATGACCGGCGATGGTGTCAATGATGCCCCAGCCTTGAAACAAGCTGATATTGGCATCGCGATGGGTATCACTGGCACGGATGTGAGTAAAGAAGCCAGTGATATGGTATTGCTTGATGACAACTTTGCGACTATCGTCGCTGCAACGAAAGAAGGTAGAGTGGTTTATACCAATATTCGCCGCTTTATTAAATACATTCTTGGTAGTAACGTGGGCGAAGTTCTCACTATTGCTTCAGCACCACTTCTCGGACTAGGAGGTGTTCCCCTGACACCATTACAAATTCTCTGGATGAACTTGGTAACAGACGGTTTACCTGCTTTGGCCTTAGCTGTGGAACCCCCAGAACCAGATGTCATGAAGCGTCCGCCTTTTAGTCCCCGCGAAAGTATTTTTGCTAGGGGGTTAGGTTCTTACATCATTCGCATAGGCATCGTTTTCGCCATTATTACGATTATTTTAATGCTGTGGGCATTCAATCATTGCCAGATACCAGTGGAAGGACTAGACCCCGAACGGTGGAAGACAATGGTATTCACATCGTTATGTTTAGCACAGATGGGTCATGCGATCGCCATTCGTTCTAATAACAAGCTAACTATAGAGACGAATCCCTTCTCTAATATGTTTGTTTTAGGTGCTGTAGTGGTGACAACGATTTTGCAGTTAATGCTCATTTATGTCCCACCCCTGCGCGCTTTCTTTGGAACTCATTTTCTACCTCCCGCAGAGTTGGCTATTTGTTGTGGTTTCAGTGCTTTGATGTTTGTCTGGATTGAAATGGAAAAGCTTTTCTTCCGCTTGATAGGCAAAAAGAGTGTTTGAGGAGACAGTAGAGGCGGGTTCAAGCAGTGAGTCTGTGGTCTGTCGAAATTTTTCATAAACCCGCCCAGCAGGGTGCATGGGAAAAAGATTGTGACTTCCTAATGACTAATGACTAATGACCATGATTTATGTACTTAAAAAATCTACACCTGAGACAATTTCGTAATTACCAAGACCAGAAGGTTGAGTTTACTGCTGCGAAAACAATTCTGGTAGGTAATAATGCTCAGGGAAAATCTAATTTGTTGGAGGCGGTGGAGTTGCTGGCGACGTTGCGATCGCATCGCATGGGACGCGATCGCGATTTTATTCAAGAAGGACAGGACATCGCTCAAATTAATGCCATTCTGGAGCGAGAAAATGGTACTAGTGATTTGGCTTTAACTCTCCGCCGTAATGGTCGCCGTAGCGTGGCGATTAATGGCGAATCTGTGCGCCGACAAATGGATTTTTTAGGTGTACTAAATGCTGTACAGTTTTCTAGTTTGGATTTAGACTTGGTACGCGGAGGCCCTGATGTTCGTCGTAATTGGCTAGATACACTGTTAATTCAACTTGAACCAGTTTATGCTCATCTTTTGCAGCAATATAACCAGGTCTTACGCCAACGCAATGCTTTTTTAAGGAAGTCGCTCGATTCAGCAGACGGGATAAATCGAAATCAAGACGCGATTCATCGCGTCTCTACAAGGGATTCAACACTGGCTATCTGGGATGCTCAATTAGTTACCACTGGTACAAAGGTAATTAGAAGACGCGATCGCGCTATTCAAAGACTAGCTTCCATTGCTGCGGCTTGGCATTCTAGTATTAGTGGTAGTACAGAAGTTCTGCAAATCAATTATGTGCCTAGTGTGTCCTTGGCAGAAACCCCCCCAGAAGAGATACAGGCAGCTTTTTTAGCTAAAATTCACCAACGTTCTGCTGCCGAATTCTACCGAGGTACTACCCTTGTAGGGCCTCATCGTGACGAAGTAGAATTAATGATTAATCAAACCCCGGCTCGTCAATACGGTTCCCAAGGTCAACAACGAACTCTAGTATTAGCCCTCAAATTAGCCGAATTAGAACTCATTGAACAAGTCGTCCAAGAACCACCCCTGCTCTTACTAGATGATGTTCTTGCTGAATTAGACCCATTCCGCCAAAATCAACTACTTGATGCCATTCAAGACCGTTTTCAAACCTTAATTACTACCACTCACCTCAGTTCTTTTGATGCCCAGTGGCTAAATTCCTCGCAAATTCTGTATGTGAAATCAGGCGAAATCGTATCTTGACTAGGGATTGGGGGAAAAATAGTTATTTACCAATGACAAACTTTTTATTCTAATTTTTTAAATATGTTGAGAACCACGAAAGTTAGTACAGCACCAATTAATCCTAACCGCCACAAACCACACCCAGCCGCAACTCCCAAAGCTGCGGAAACCCAAATGGATGCAGCCGAAGTGAGTCCTTGAATTTTAATGCGCTGTGATTCTGGAGAAGATTGGCGGGCAATTTCTCCAGCCCCAAGAAATCCTACACCAGCAGCAACACCTTGGATAACTCGACTAAGTGCATCACCAGTCATCTGTGGCAAAGCTCCTTGTAAAGGTATAATCACAAACACTGCCGAGCCAAAACTGACTAACATATGAGTTCTGAACCCGGCTGGCTTATGCTTAAATTGGCGCTCTATACCAATGATTGCCCCGATTAGCAAAGCGAGACACAGCCTAAATATGAGATTCAATGAATCATCGGGTGTAAGGTAGTAAGTGTTTAACAATTCTGGTCTGGAAAAAATACTATCATCTACATTACACTGGAACAGCTGTATTTTAGATTGTCAAAAATCATATCGTGGTAACGTTCTAATTTTCATTGCTAGATTTCACAATAAACTGAATAATTGAAGTAACCCTAGCCTCTAAGAAATAACTCTTATTGGCGTAATTAAATGTAAATTACCGGAAATCTTCTTGGCAGGTCTTCAGTAGAAGATATATGAAAATCTATCAGGAGGAAAGACACTTCACAACAACTAAACAACTGATAACTAACAAATTGAGTGGATAAACTCTACTGGCTTGACCAAATTAAACTGCAAGACCGCACTCAGGTAGGTGACAAAGCATTTTACTTGAGTAAAATTATGCAGCGTGGCTATCCGGTAGTACCTGGTTTTGTCGTTTCCGCAGAAGTATTAACACAATTTCTCACAACTCTCAATAGTACATCCGCTTTAGTAGCAGATTTACCCTATTCTTCTTTGCATCTAGATGTGGCTAATTGGCGACAACTTCAGCAGGTAGCTGGCCGTTTGCGTCAAGAAATCATGACAGGCACAGTACCAGCGCAATGGGTGGATAAAATTTGCGCCGCAGCGAGAGAATGGCCAGGTAATTATCTGATTTTGCGCCCCAGCTTGGCTTTATCGGCGATCGCGCCAAGGATAGGAAATACATCGGGATTGTTGGATGCGATGTTTTGTCGCTGCGAGCCAGAAGCGATCGCCTCAGCATTAAAACGCGCCTGGAGTCAGTTATTTCGGGCTAGGAGTCTACTATATTGGCGGCGGGTGGGAGTTAACCTGCAACAGATTAATTTAGCGGTGTTGGTACAACCGGCGGAGAATGCGATCGCTAGTGGTCTTCTCTATGCTCATTCTTCTGGATGGACAATAGAAGCTACTAAGGGATTAGGAATAGCCCTTTCCCAAGGTGATGTCCAACCTGATGTATACTACATCCAACAAGAAACCGGGATAGTATTAGAGCGACATCTAGGCAATAAAATGCTGGCTTATGGTTTTGCTCATGGCGCAGCTATGGATTCACCCAAGTTAGTCATCACGGCAGATAATACTGATATAGTGACTTATGTACTTGAAGAAACTCAACAGAAGCAATACACTTTATCAGAAGAATATCTGCAACAAGTAATCACTCTAGGGAATCAACTTGTGAGTGAAATAGGTAACAATTTTACCATTAAATGGACGCTCTCCGATCACACCCCAGATCCCACTCTCCACTTAACTCAAGTTAGTTCGCCTCAATCTGCAATTCCTCATTTACACTATGGCTACGCCACACCAGCTATCATCAAAGGTCTAGGAGCATCTGGGGGACGTGTAACCGCAACAACTTATGTAATTACTGATACTCACAAGAAACCAGAAAAAATACACAAGGGAGTAATCTTAGTAGCACCAACTATTACACCAGATTGGCTACCTTTTCTACAAGAAGTTGCTGGCATTATTACACAGAGGGGAGGATTAACCAGTCATGCGGCAATTCTGTCCAGAGAATTGGGTATCCCAGCCGTAGTTAGTGCCGCAGATGCTACAGTCTTGATTCAAAGCGGTGAAAGGTTGCTTGTGGATGGCGATAGGGGAGAAGTTTATCGCATCAGAGGAGAAAAAGCCCCAGAGGGAGAAACTCCAGGATTCAAGTCCCTAGAGCCAACTGTTCCCCCATCGCCTCATTCTCATGTTGTTCCTCAGTTACCGATGATTTCTACCCAGTTGCTAGTTAATCTGAGTCAGCCCAGGTTAATCGAGCCAGGGCAAAGTTTACCTGTGGATGGAGTGGGATTATTGCGCTCAGAATTAATGTTACTCAACATTCTAGAAGGACAACATCCCCAAAGTTGGCTAGTCAGTGGTCGTCAAGCAGAATTGTTAGAAAAATGGACTGAGCAGATTATTCAATTTGCTCGTGCTTTTGCTCCCCGACCAGTTTTTTATCGTTCTTTGGATTGGCGAGTCAATGAGTTACCTTCAGGGCTACATCATCAACATTCTGTGCAAAATTCACCCTTGGGCGAGCGTGGTACATTCAGTTATGTATGCAATCCCGCCGTGTTTGAGTTGGAATTAACAGCTTTGGCAAATGTGCAGAAAGCTGGATACAGCAATATTAATTTATTGTTGCCTTTTGTTCGCAGTGTGCCAGAGTTTTCTTTTTGTCGGGGTAAGGTTGAGCAAGCTGGCTTAACCCAAGTACCGCAGTTTCAACTGTGGATGATGGCGGAAGTGCCGAGTGTGCTGTTTTTGCTACCAGAATATGTCAAAGCAGGTGTAGCGGGGATTTCTATTGGGACAAATGACCTTACCCAATTACTATTAGGTGTAGACCGAGAACAAGGACAAATTACTAGAGTCTTGAATGAACGTCATCCGGCGGTCATGGGTGCGATCGCTCAACTAATTCAGATGGCGAAAACTGCGGGGATACCTTGTTCAATCTGCGGTCAAGCCCCAGCGATTTATCCAGAAATCATTGATCAACTGGTTGAGTGGGGGATCACTTCTATTTCCGTTGAACCTGAAGCAGTGCAAAGGACTTATAAAGCGATCGCTCGTGCTGAACAACGTTTAATTTTAGCAGCAGCCAGAAAGCAAATAGGCGCAGCCTAAACCGCCAGCGTGGTCTATTTATCTGAAAATACCTATATGAAAAAACTCAATTAATCTAGTGGCGTGGCAAGCTTAAAATAGTGCATGATGTTTCTCGTTTCTCTTGTGGAACAGGCATACTTCGACAAGCTCAGTACAAGTCTTGCCTGTTGTGGGCGGGCTAGAAGCCCACCCCACAAAAACTATCAATACCGGAAAATAGCTGCGACTGGTGTGCCATTTGGCATTTGTTCTGAGTCAACCGTGTAAACTTTACCACCGTTGATAAATGTTTGAATGGCAGCAAAATCTAACATATCCTCATCATCTGGCTCTGGTTCTGAGTGTAAATCTACAGTCATGGTATCTGGATGAAATTTACCCCAAACTTGCATATCTATTGGCACAAACATCAAATCAACCCTTTGGCAATAAGTAGCTGAGACAATTTCTTTAATATCACTAGAAGTTGTCCCAGTCCCAGCTAATTGTTGATAACGCGCCATTGCTGACTGCTGATTTTCATGAAATAAAGGTTCGACAATCGGCCAAGCCTGCTCATGTACCTCTTCCGGCTTCATCATTTCGGGATTACCCGTAATACCTGATTCGATAAAATAAGGATAAGTATTTGCCTCTTGGTAAATTGGGAATAGGTACTCAACCCCCATCAACAGTAAGGGCGCATTGTCTCCCCGGATTTTCTCGTGTACCGCCCTATCAATAATGTGACAAAATTGCAAAATATCTTCCTGGCGTTTATCTCTGTCGGGACTTCCCTGACCATGAAAATCGCCGGGTTTCTGAGACACATTAGCAGTTCCCCCTCTAGATGTAGCAATACGATGTTGGACACCTTTTTGAATATCATCTTCCATCAAAGCTGCATCCATATTTTGAGGCATATTTGCTACTTCTACCTCATTGAGACTGTAGCCTGTTCCCTCAAAAAACTTGATATCCTTTTGGCTAAGAGCTAAGAGATAAAATTTGCCATCACTATTAATTAAATGCAGCAGTGGCTTCAGATGGAACCTGTCGCTAACAACTACCAATTCTTGAAACTCCATTGGCAGACGGTAATAACGAAACATCTGGGGAGAAATAAAAATTGCCAATCCGTTGTTTTGGTTTTGCCAAAAATCAGTTGTATCAAGTTCTTTAGCTGGCTGGAGAAAATCTATCGCCTCAGTGTGGCGCATACCCGTAGCATATAAACGTTCCTCAGCTTCACGGATTAAGTTTTTAAAACGAATTGGGTTTTGGCGAATTTCTGGCCCTGCCTTCTGCGTATGCATATATAAAGAAACACAAGGGATTTGGGAATTATCAACTAAATTTTTGAGTTCATCATGGGATAATATCGTCATATTATTGAACTCCTATCAATTAAAAGTAAACAAGTTAATTTAATTACACAGCAGGTTTAATTAAGTTTCATCCTGCTTTTGATAAGAAATTACCTGCTCTATAGACCATTCTTTAGATAGATAAATAGATGGTTCTAGATATGAATAGCTTCTAATTTTCTATAATAAATAGCCCTTGTCCCTCATAAAGTTTGGAGGTGACATGGGCTATGCTATGCTGATTTCGCGACCATGACAATTTTGAACTAGGCTAAAAGTAGCGGATGAAGCAGAACAATTAATATAGATCTGTATGAGTTCGTTCCCTCTGAATGTCTGTACCATTTTTTGGCTGCATCACAAAACTTAAAGATGCTCGTTTCATAATCCAATAAAAACTTAGCAGAATCACAAAGGTGAGAGCAATAATTATTAAAGGCTGTCTACCAAGTAACTCCTCGATACCTGTAGTTAGTAAAGCATCAGGTTGAGTCACAAAATCCCAACTGTTGAAACGTAAGAATCGACCCCAGTAAATCCCAACAGCACAAAGAGCATGGGTAATCATTTCAGCCCCTAAAATCCATTGACTTTTCCCTATGCGGTGTAAATAGTAACCTAAATTAATTAAAGATATCACATAAGCTTCAAAGCCAGCCAAAATTACTACTAGATAAATCGGAATTAGCACCAATGTAATCATCCAAACTGATTGAATCCGACGGATATCTTCTATAAAATGAATGACATCAGTTAATAAATAAGGTGCATTCGGTAAAAATGCCCAAAAAACCAGGAATCCTAGCCACCACAGCCAAGAGCGTCCGCGTTTCATGCGAAATAACCAAACACTTAACGCTAAAGGTATAAAAGCCAGAAATAAATTCCAAGTCATCCAACGCATATTAAAGCGTAAAATCTGTAAAAATGTAGCAATCAGTTCCTCTTTCATATTTGCTGACTCACAGGACTAAAAAGGACAATTGTTGACTATGTGACTTTGACGGTAAAACCGTGCAAAAGGTTACTATTATTCTTTTTAACATCTGTACTAAGTAAATGTCACGCAGAGGCGCACTAGGCGCGGGTAAAAAGGCAAATGTTCGATTTATACTGCAACATTCGCCCCAAACTTATTTAAATTATCTTTTCTCCATTGAGCATCTATTTTTCTATCTGTCCTTACTTCTAAAACCCTAATTCCCTTCTTAGGTAAGAACTGCAAATTTTCTTGTAATTGTTTCCAAGAATTAATTAACTGATGCTGCACATTATATGTGGCGCACAACTTAGCAAAATCTATATCCTGGGGAGTAGCAAAAAATTCTTCAAAGGGTGGATCAAATTTGCTAATTGGTAACATTTCAAAGATACCGCCACCATTGTTATTAATTAAAACTATTGTTAAATGACCAATAAATTTATTTTTAATTAAAAACCCGTTGGTATCATGCAATAAGGCTAAGTCTCCTGTTAATATAACACTACTTTGCTGACGATGTGCAATTCCTAAAGCGGTGGAAAGTATGCCATCAATACCATTTGCGCCTCGGTTCATATAAGGTTTTACACCTAAGTTGTTTGGTTGCCAGAAATATTCTACATCCCTGACTGGCATACTATTAGAAATAAACAAGGGTGTTCCCGGTGGGAGATTTTGCGAAATTACCCAAGCGGCTTTACTTTCAATTAATTGGTCAATATTTACAAAGGTTTCATGAATATTTTTTCTGATTTTTGTTTCAAAGTTACACCATTTTTGTAAATAAATTCCCTGGTCATGATTGATTATTGCCAAGTTTTCTATCTCTTCTACAGATATCCTTAAATGTGTGGTTTTTCCATGTAAAGGATCTAAGTTATCATGACTACTATCGATAATCCAGCGTTGGGGTTGCGTAGTAGATAGCCAGTGACGCAGTTCTTTACTGGTGGGCATTTCCCCAACTTGAATTACCATTTCTGGTGTTAATTCTTGGGCGAGTTGCTGATTGCGTAAAATGATGTCGTAGGTGGAAATTATATAGGGGTTGAGGTCTGCATGATTTCTAACTGGCGAAAGTCCCTCAGCTAAAACAGGCCAGTTGAGTGTTTGGGAAAGACGGGCGATCGCTTGACAATATTTTTCTGCTTCTTGGGGTTGGGCTACACCTGCAATAATTATTCCTCGCTCAGAGTTTAACCACTGTTGGGGAATCGGGAATGGAAAATGGGCGATAGGGTGAGTCGGTGCAACACCTGCAAAAAATTCTTCTGGTTGGAACTGTGACTGTAAATCGCTCAAATCAATTCCATGAGGAATGGGTGCAAGGGGGTCAGAAAAGGGAATATTTAAATGTACCGCCCCCTGTGTAGGGGTTTGACAACGTTCCCAAGCATGAATGATTGTTTGCCGTAAATAACCTAGCATTCTCATGTCTGGGGAAGGTATGGCTAACTCTGCTTGCCAGTTTGGGTAACTACCATATAATTTAATTTGGTCTATGGTTTGCCCAGAATGACAATTTCTCAATTCTTGTGGTCTATCGCTGGTTAATACCAACAGTGGTACGCGACTTTCTTTGGCTTCAATGATCGCGGGGTAAAAATTCGCTCCGGCTGTTCCAGAGGTGCAAACTAGGGCGACAGGAAGCCCAGTGGCTTTGGCTCTTCCCAAGGCAAAAAAGGCGGCTGAACGCTCATCGAGAATCGAAATGGCTTCTATCTCAGGTTGTTGCTGGACAAAGGCGACTACTAAAGGTGTAGAACGTGAACCAGGACAAATGATGACACAATTCAATCCCAGACGTTTTAGTGTCTCCGTCAAGATATAAGCCCAAAGTTGATTAACATTCTTATAGGCAAATGGTATTAAATCAAGCATAGCCATTAGATAATTATGAACTAAAGCAACTGTCAAGGAGGTTAGGACATTGTTGATTACTGAAAACCTTGATGTAGGGGCGGGTTTATTAAAATTGTTATTAGTAATTGAGCATATCTGTAAACCCACCCCTACTCAATACTGTTCGGTTAACGATATTTGCACATTGGAGATCCCCCTAAATCCCCCTTAAGAAGGGGGACTTTGAGGACTTTAGCCACCCTTTTCAAGGGGGGTTGGGGGGATTGCCTACGCTACGGCACGCTACGCGAACAAAACTTTAACCGAAAAGTATTGCACCCCTACTTGGTTTATACTCAGCACTCAGCACTCAGTACTCAGCACTTTCCTAACCTCTGGGAAAGTTGTGTTTTTCCAGTGCCAAATGTCAAATTTACTCTTAAAGTCTTATGGATTGCATTCATTTAACCAATATTCGCTGCTATGGCTACACTGGGTATCTACCAGAAGAACAGGTATTAGGGCAATGGTTTGAGGTGGATGTGAAGTTATGGTTAGATATCTCCACAGCTGCCAAGACTGACGCAATTGAAGATACTCTAGATTATCGCAGCGTCATTAGCTCTATACAACATTTGGTGAAAACAGCTAAGTTTGCTTTGCTCGAAAGGTTAGTAGGTGCGATCGCTGATTCTATCTTGGAACAGTGCGATCGCGTTACCCAAGTTCAAGTTATTGTCAGTAAACCCGCCGCACCTATTCCAGATTTTGGTGGCAGAATTAGTATTGAACTCACTAAAACTAAATCTAACCTCTGAAGTTTTTGTGTGCTATTTTCCACCTAACAAGTCTTTCACTACATGAGAAAGCATAGTTATCTATACCAAGCTGTTAATGATTTTTACGTCCTCAAACAGCTTGGGTTATTTTTCAGCATTTCTCAAACCATCAACTTATGATTTGTTCATTAGACCCTAAGAATTTATGTAAGCGCTTTTGCATTTCTGGATTTTGAATATAAACTTCTGCCGCCTCAATCAAATTATCTATATTTTCTTGACTCGCATCATCAATATCATCACTTAAACGTTTATCTGTTAAATCACCATCAAGCTTGAATTGCAACCGCAAAACCCGATCATCAATGATTTTATTAGTAATATACTCATGCACAATTGAAGAAGCATCCAACAACACACCAATGAGTGGCTGCGCCCATTGAATCAGACCCCAGCCCTCCGCTTTTTCAAATGGGATGATTCGCGTTAAATCACCAGTACCTATGGAGAGAACGCTAATCTCTTCAAACTTATGCCCTAATCTTAAAGCTTCAGCAACTGCACAGCTAGAGGGGTTATTAGCAGCAATACCACCATCAATAGCAGAGTAAATAGTTTTGATGGAGTAGCTAGAGGTATGATCGGGAATATTTTCCCACGGTGAATCTATCACAGCTCTACGTTTTTTTCCCTCATACTTTTTGATAGTCCGAGTTTGACCTTTTCCTGTACCACTAGTTATTCTAATCTGTGTATTATTATATATATTATCGCTGGCAGATACCTGATCACATAATGTTATGGCATTATTATCTGCACACTGCACTATGCCATTGATTCGTTTGTCTAGTTGATGGGCTGGGAAAAAAGTGGGCGCTGAAGACGAACAAAGACAGGCTTCCCATAAAGGCACATTGCCATAACCAGCCTCTTCATGCCAGCTTTTAAATACTATTGGCTGTCTGGCAATGGTATCGTAAGCAACAATTAATAGTAACGGATCTTTAATATCTAATAGTTTTGTGTTACCTAAAGTTTCGCTCAGAACTTTGACCAAACCTTCATTTGAAAACTTAGGCGCGGATAAACCGTACTTCAGTAGTACAGGAATTCTTTTGAATGAAAAACGGCTTTGGTAGGGAAAGATTACGGAGCCTTTTTCTTGATATATGCCAATAATTTCTTGGATACTGATTCCTGCGGCAATACCAGCTGCTAAAATCGACCCTGTGGAAGTTCCAGCAATTAAATCAAAGTATTGATTCAAGGGTTGATTAATTTCCTTCTCAATTGCAGCCAGCATCGTTGCGGAAATTACACCGCGAATACCCCCACCGTCTAAACTTAAAATCCGAAAGGGCATATCTCACTAAACTCCTTGTAAAATTATTTTTAAGTAATTGCTTGTAATACTTAAAATGGGCAAGCGTACATAATATCAGTAAATTTACTAAAATTTTCTTTTGACAATACAATTTTAAATATATACCATTTCTTCACCTGCTGAAAGATATATTTAGGGATAATTCCGGAATTATCCCTAAAAAAGCTTTAAAGTACGTAATTGCCAGTTTTTAGTCTGGTAATTATAAGGTATTAAGTTGAATTGATACTAAGTATATTTGGAATATTAATTTTGTGGAAAAAACTGAAAAGCAAAAAATGTTATCAGGTGAATTATATCTGGCAGAGGATTCGGAATTAGTATCCGAAAGAAAACGAGCCAGTCGTCTCTTACGAAGTTACAACACCACAACAGAAGAACAGGAGGCACAACGGCAACAAATTTTGGCAGAATTATTCGGTCAATTAGGAAATAAAGTAACCATTGTGCCACCCTTTCATTGCGACTATGGCAGCAATATTGATGCTGGCGATGGATTGTATATGAATTATGGTTGTGTAATTTTAGACTGCAATTTAGTCAAAATTGGTGAAAATGTCCTATGCGCTCCTTACGTGCAAATTTATGCGGCTTACCATCCCACAGAGCCAGAAATTCGTCTTTCTGGTAGAGAGCTTGCTGCTCCTGTGAAAATTGGCAATAATGTTTGGATTGGTGGCAGTGCAATTATTTGTCCCGGCGTGACAATTGGCGACAACACGACTATTGGTGCTGGTAGCGTAGTTGTTAAAGATGTCCCGGCAAATGTAGTTGCGGCTGGCAACCCCTGCCGGATAATTAGGCATTTATAAATTGCTAATTTTCAGAATTTATAACCTCTAGCCAGCCAATAATGCCAATCTGCGATCGCTTCTTTAGTATCAATATCAGTATCAATTACTACTAATTCTGATAGCTTGGCAGTAAACACATCTTCATCCTGGCCATTGGGATAAACGACTTCGACATACATATCTTTTAAACACTCATCATCGGGTGCCATTCCCAACACCTCAACTTTTTTCTCCTCAACTACGGATGTTTTGCGTGATTTCTTCTTCAAAGTAGCCATAAATGGCACATTCAGGGTGTCATCCAGGTAGTAATACCAACCCATTGCCCTGTCTTCTTTATCTTCAGCATCGACAATTATCTCGGTTTTAATGCGATGCTCTCTTTTTTCGTCGCGTTCAACACTAGGCATAAGATAAAAGCTTATGTATGATGCACTTTGATATGGTATAGCGTTTTAGCGATAGCCTGTCAATTTCCGATCTGCTGCTTTATCCAATCACGCCAAGAGCGAATCATCGGTATTTCGCCAATTTTGAGACTTTCTTGTAAAAATCGAGGAATTTCAGTTGTTAAAGGCAGATGGGCAAAAGTCGGCGAAACATCACAAGGAATATATACACCCTCTCGTAACTGGTAAATCTGCATTACAGGTTCGTCATAACGCCAAACCTCTGGTACACCCAAAGCCAGATATATCGGGAGTCTGTCCACAGAAGCGCTGGTGTAGTCTACCTCAATTACCAAGTCAGGTGGTGGATCTTGACTTAAATCGAGATTCTGTTTACTTCGCATCACAGGTTCATTCTGGATGTAAAAACTCGAATCTGGTTCCACACCCCTTTGTAAATCTTGGCGTTTACAAGTCACTGAACCAGTGCTTTTCAGATTCAGGTTGAGTTCCTCTGCTAGACTATCAATCAGCTTTTCTATCAGTCTTTTATTATGCTCATGGGGCATTAAAGGAGTCATGATTTCCAGTGTTCCGTGGTCATAAGCCAGTCGTGTCGCCCGATGATCCCCCATTTCGGCGAGAATGGTTTCAAAGGTATGCCAACTAATATTTGGCAGTATGGCGCGTTGGGAATAAGTGGGTGCAGTCATCACCATAGGACTTATGCTCCGGTTTTCTACTAAGATATCAGAGAAGACAGTGAGCAGGCGATCGCCTAACTTGATTTACGCCCAAAATTCCGGATAGAGGATGTTTGAAAAGTTTTGGGCGAATATAATAGAGCCTCCGGCACGCTTCGCGAACGCTACTACACAGGCAAAGTCCACCTCCGTGGACTAATGAAGAAATGGGGTGTTTAACCCGCGCAGGCGGGTTTTGTTTGTATAGCCGCGACTTCTAGTCGCCAGGGCTGTAATAAATTAGACTTTTCAAACAATTTCTTAGGAAGAATCTGAAATTGTTCCTACTACACCCGGATTTCTGACAACACATAATTATTTGCCGCAGATGTTCACCATTTACGTTATTCCAATTTCGGCATGAGTCATATTGACAAAATTCAGTTTATACTACTTATGATCTGACTCTGAGTAGAATATGGCTAAAATTTCTCTTTCGCTACCAGACGATTTACTGACTTACATTGATCTTAAAGTTGCCAACCGCAGCGCGCTGATTGAAACTCTTTTAAAAGAATGGCAGCAACAACAAGAAAATGCAGAATTAGCTGCCGCTTCTGCTGTCATTGATGCATTAGAATTAGGTTGGGAAAATGAATGGCACAACACACCGATTACCAACAGAGAAACATCCAAATCGTAAACTTTGCCCATTCTGGACATTTAAATATGAGAAACTCCAAATAGTTCTATAAAACCGAAAAGTTAAACTTTTCTCTCTGCGCCTCCGCGTCTCTGCGTGAAAATTTTCTCTAAAAATAACTAAAACCAGTGCTACTCCTTTAAGAAATGAGCATTATTGTCTTCGGCAGTATCAATATAGACCTAGTAGCAACAACATCCCGATTACCAATTGCAGGTGAAACTATATTAGGAGAAGACTTTTTCAAAATACCAGGAGGCAAAGGAGCAAATCAAGCCGTAGCATTAGCGAGATTAGAGATTCCTACTTACATGGTGGGACGTGTAGGCGCACAGAGTTTCGGTGCAGAACTTGTCCATAATTTGCAAGTTGCTGGCGTGCAGACTGAAAATATCTTCATTGATGAAACTGTGAGTTCTGGAGTTGCTATTATCACCTTAGATTATGCTGGTGAAAATCAAATTGTTGTTATTCCAGGCGCAAATGGAAGAGTTAATCAAGAAGATATAGAGCGATTATCCCACATACTACCAACAGCTTCCGCCCTACTTTTACAACTAGAAATTCCCCTTGATGCCGTAGTAGCAGCAGCTAAAGCCGCAAAAAACGCAAATATTCAAGTAATTTTAGATCCCGCACCTGCACAAGCGAATTTACCCGATGAACTATATCAATTAGTTGACATTATTACACCCAATGAAGTAGAAGCTGGGCAATTGGTGGGTTTTCCTGTAGATAATCAGGAATCAGCACTTACAGCAGCTAAAGTTTTATTGCAAAGGGGTGTGAAATGTGCGATCGTCAAATTGGGAGCAAAAGGTGTGGTTTGCGCAAATGCTGAGGAAACATTTTTTGTTCCAGCTTTCCCAGTTCATGCTGTGGACACCGTTGCGGCTGGTGATGCTTTCAATGGTGGTTTAGCAGCCGCACTTTTTACAGGGCTTTCTTTACATCAGGCAATTATTTGGGGTTCAGCCGCCGGTGCTTTAGCAGCAACAAAACTAGGCGCACAAACTTCGTTACCTGATAAGTTAACTTTTGATTATTTCTTACAGGACTTACGCAACAATTGCCAAAAATCTTGATTTATCGAACCGCCAAGCCGCCAAGAACGCCAAGAAAACGTAGATTATGCGTAAGTCCTATCTTAGAAGAAAAGGGAGCAGAAGAAGCAGGGTAGCAGGGGGGAAATTTTAACTTCTAATGACTAATGACTATTTCCCAATATCTTCATTCCATAGTTCGGGATTTGTTGCAATAAATTCGCTCATCATTTGTTCGCATTCATCAAGGTTGAGATCAATTACTTCCACACCGTGAGATACCATAAATTCTTTAGCACCGGGAAAGGTTCTCGATTCTCCGGCGATAACTTTTTTAATGCCAAATTGTACAACTGCACCAGCGCACAAATAGCACGGCATTAAGGTAGAGTAAAGTGTTGTACCTCTATAACTACCAACTCGCCCAGCATTGCGGAGACAATCTATTTCGGCGTGGGTGACAGGATCATTATCTTGCACACGTTTATTGTGTCCTTTGCCGAGAATTTTGCCATCCTTAACGAGAATAGAACCGATGGGAATCCCACCTTCTTTTCTACCTTGTTTTGCTTGTGCGATCGCTGCTTCCATGAATTCATCCATTTGTTAATTCTCCTATATGTCTAAACAACTTGTATTAATGGATCATGATGGCGGTGTTGATGATTATTTAGCAACCATGCTGCTGTTAACAATGGAGCATATCGAACTTTTAGGTATCGTCGTAACTCCAGCCGACTGCTATATTCAACCTGCTGTCAGTGCGACACGTAAAATTTTAGATTTAATGGAATTTTCTCACATCCCGGTGGCAGAAAGTACTGTGCGCGGAATTAATGCTTTTCCTCCTCTCTACCGCCGTGATTCGTTTATTGTTGACCATCTCCCCATTCTCAATCAAAGTGAATTTATCAACACGCCTTTGGTTGCAGAAACAGGTCAAGATTTCATGGTTCGGGTTTTGCGTCAAGCACCAGCACCAGTAAAGCTAATGGTAACGGGGCCTTTAACGACAGTAGCAGCAGCCTTAGATAAAGCACCGGATATTGAAGGGAAAATAGAAAAAATAGTTTGGATGGGGGGTGCATTAAATGTTGGTGGAAATGTCGAAAAAAGTTTAGAACCAGGACAAGATGGTTCCGCCGAATGGAATGTTTATTGGGATGCAGTTTCAGCAGCGCGAGTATTGCAAACTAAAATTGAAATAATTATGTGTCCTTTAGATTTAACTAATAATGTGCCTGTCACATCGGATTTAGTATACAAAATGGGACGACAACGCCATTATCCTATATCTGATTTAGCTGGTCAATGTTATGCCTTAGTTATTCCCCAAGATTATTATTTTTGGGATGTCCTAGCAACGGCTTATTTAGGACACCCAGAGTTTTATCAATTGCGTGAATGGGAAATAGAAGTTATCACTACTGGTTTGAGTCAGGGAAGAACTAAGGTGGTCGCTGGGGAACGGAAAGTTTATGCGATGGATAAACTAGATAAGGATGCTTTTTACGCTTATATTTTGCAACAATGGGCGCGTTAAGATGACACTTTTGCAACAAAGAAAGCGGAATATATTTCTGATTGACTATATAAGGAACTACCTTTAATTGCTTATCTTCAACTGGTATAAGATACAAGTAAGTCGTCGTGAAAATTTCAATGTCTGTCATTGCGAGTGGAACTGAGTGAAACGAAGCAATAACAAGGGTATTGGAGTTTTTATATTTTGTTACATAGTTAGATTTATTTGCACCGACTTACTTACCTAATTCTTGATTGCAACGCACTTATTATACGGATTCAAAGGAATCAGTAACCTCTTCTTTAAGAGAAACAAGGTGTGGATCTTCCATACGAAACATCCACTGTGAGGTTGTTATAACTTCACGGCAGGTTTCTAAAACTAGTTTTTTAGGTGATGTAGTAATATGAACCCCAGCAATCATACTTGGTTTACCATTCTCAAGTTTGAAGGTAACTAAGTAAGGTTCTACGCTCATGAGACGTAAGTAACCTTCAGGACAGTCATCTGTAGTCCATCCATAGACTTCAAGAGATAGTAATTGCTGCAATGTAATAATACATTCGTGCAACCAAGTACCAATTTCATGATTTCTAGCTTTATCAAAAATACTTTTAGCTTCATAAGGCATCAACTTGTCTACATGAGCTGATAGTTTATCTCGCACACCTCGAATCGGACTAGTCTTGTCAAGTGGAACAACTTTTAGAAAATTATCGAGAAGTTTATTAATCTCAAATCTCTGAGCTTTATTAAATTGACTTCTCATCTCTTGAGACGAGTTTAAATAGTTGCAAATGTCCCGTATAGCTTGGCAAAGTGAATATAGAGGTGTCACTAGTATTTTGACACGCCGCCGGCGTTCTTCCTCACTGCTCAGGATAGCAGTGCCTTTTAGCAAGTTTTCAATATCCTTCAGCGTGTCAAAACATCGCCAAAGGTGCATTGCTTGAGACAAATTCATATTTGAAATCAACAACACCAAATTAACACTGGTAATATTCTTTTAAGGATAGAGACCTCGATCAGCAAGCGCCTGTGCAACTCTACCCACACCCAAGGTATAAGCTGCTAAACGTAGAGGAATTTGCCTAATCTTTGACTGCTGAATTATGTGTTGATAGGCTTGTACCATTAACTTTTCCATTTCATGATTCACACGTTCTTCATCCCAAAAAAGATAAGAAAGACCCTGCACCCACTCTAAATAACTGACAACAACACCCCCAGCATTGGCTAAAATATCTGGTAGCACAGTTACACCATGCGCTTCTAGAAATTGGTTAGCTTCCAAAGTCACTGGACCATTAGCCGCTTCTGCGACAATTTGCGCTTGTACCAGATTCACATTTTCTTTGGTAATTTGGTTTTCCAAAGCTGCTGGAATTAAAACATCGCAATCTAAAGTTAGTAAATCTGCATTGCTAATGGGTGTTGTTGGCGGAAAACCTGCAATACTTTTACGATTTTCAGCAGCGTAGGCTTTTAATGCCGGAATATCAAGACCATCTGGGGAATAAATCCCCCCTGAACCTGTGGAAACAGCTAAAATCTTCGCTCCCTCTTTGTGTAACAATTCTGCGGCTGCACCCCCGACATTACCGAAACCTTGAATCACTACTCGCACTCCCTCAAGGGATTTACCTTGGGTGGCTAATGCTTCACGGACAATAATCATTACACCTCTACCCGTGGCCATTTCTCTTCCCAAGGAACCACCAATAGAAAGGGGCTTACCTGTGACAACTCCGGGGACAGCATGACCAACGTTTACAGAATAAGTATCCATCATCCAAGCCATTTCACGGGCGGAAGTACCCATATCTGGGGCGGGAATATCTACAGATGGACCAATATCTTTAATTAATTCGCTGATATAGCGGCGACTGATTCTTTCTAATTCGCCCACACTATAAGTTTTGGGGTTTATGGCTATACCTCCCTTCGCACCGCCATAGGGTATGCCTAATAACGCACATTTCCAAGTCATCAGCATGGCTAAGGCGGAAACTTCCCGCAATGTCACAGCCGGATGGTAACGAATCCCACCTTTATATGGGCCTAAAATATCAGAGTGCTGTACCCGATGTCCCGCAAGAACCTGGATTTCACCATTATCTAACTTCACGGGTATGGAAACCGTCACCACTTTGCGGGGACTACTGAGAATTGCCAATACACCTTGATCTAGCTTTAATTCTTTACCTGCTGCGTCTAAGTAACTACAAGCTTGATCAAATGGGCAAATGTGCGCTGGAGTAGCAGCTTCAAACGGTAAGGGAGATGTTAAAACCATAAAATCTTCTCCTAGTCGCGGTATCTTCGCGTACCGGATATTTATTTGCCTATCTTATCCTAGACTGGGAGAACAAATGGCAATTTTGTAGTTTCTGTTACAATTTTATCAATTCTGAGTCTTTTTCAGAATTGCTTAAAGGATGGCGTTTCCTAGTCTGCTAGGTACTTGAAACCCACCCCCAACCCCCTCCGGTGCAAGCGAGGAGGGGGCTATGATGTACCTTATATGGTTAGTAAAGGCTATAGCGATCGCATTCATTGAGTTAGGATAATCATAAAAGATATGAATATGAGTAGATTTTATGAAAACCACTAATTCCCAGACTCAAAATAAACTACCGCTTCCCCCTGGCAATTTGGGGCTACCTTTGATTGGCGAAACAATTAGCTTTTTGCGTGACCCAGAATTTGCTGAACAGCGATACCAGCAATATGGTTCAATATTCAAAACTCATTTATTTGGACAACCTACAATTATGATGATTGGCGCTGATGCTAATCGTTTTTTATTCAGCAATGAAAATCAATCTTTCACGATAAGTTGGCCTGATAGTACAAAAACTTTGCTCGGACCAGCATCTTTAGCATTACAAACAGGAGGTACACACCAAAAGCGCAGGAAGTTGCTTTCCCAAGCCTTTCAACCAAGGGCGCTAGCTGGGTATACGGGCAAAATGGAGGAAATTACCCACAGTTATTTACACAAGTGGCAACGCATGGGTACTTTCAAATGGTATCCTGAACTGAGAAATTATACCTTTGATGTGGCTTGCAAGTTACTCATAGGAACAGATGCCGCATCTGATAGCCATTTTGGTGAGTTATTTGAAGAGTGGTGTGCGGGTTTATTCACTATTCCCATAAATTTACCTTGGACTAAGTTTGGTCGGGCGTTGCGTTGTCGTCAGCAGCTATTGGTCAAAATTGAAGACATTATCTTGCAACGTCAACAACAGCCTCATTCCGATGCAGATGCTTTGGGACTGCTTTTACAGGCTGAAGATGAAGATGGAAATCGCCTCAGCTTGGCAGAACTTCAAGACCAAGTGCTATTATTGCTGTTTGCTGGTCATGAAACATTGACTTCAGCGATCGCCTCTTTTTGTTTACAATTAGCACAGCATCCAGAAGTATTAGCACAAGCTCGCGCCGAACAACAGCAATTAGCTATTGAGGAATCTTTGACACTAGAACATCTCAAGCAGATGCAATATCTAGACCAAGTACTCAAAGAAGTTTTGCGAACTATTCCGCCCGTGGGTGGAGGCTTTCGGCGAGTTATCCAGTCATCTGAGTTTAATGGCTACCAGATTCCTCAAGATTGGTCTGTACTTTACCAGATAGGTAAAACACATCAAGATAGTAGTACATATACTGAGCCAGACAGCTTTGATCCCCAGCGCTTTGCACCAGAACGGGTTGAGGATAAACAAAAAACCTTTGGTTATGTCCCATTTGGTGGGGGAGTGCGCGAATGTCTGGGTAAGGAGTTTGCCAAGTTGGAGATGAAGTTATTTGCTGCTCTTTTAATTCGGGAGTATCATTGGGAACTTGTACCAGGACAAAATCTGGATTTAATTATGGTTCCTACGCCCCATCCTCGTGATGATTTACAAGTTAATTTTTCAACGCAAAGGGGCGCAGAGTTCGCGCCAAGGTTCGCGGAGTCTTAGATTTCAGTGGTGAAGTTGCCATGTAGTCCATAGGGAATATGATGTTGGAGATGTAGTCTGGCTACTGTACCTTTATTAAAATCGCTGGCATCTAATATCACTAAGTCTGAGCGATGGTGTGTAGCATCATAGACTAAGGCTAACACCCAGCCGTCATCTTCTTTTTGTGCATCTGGGCGGGGGACAAATATCGGCTCACCGATGAAACCACGGGGCGCAGCGCTCCAAAGTTGTCTTTCGCCTGACTTTAAATCGATTTTTAGTAATGCTTGCAAGGGAGCGTTACCTGTTTCCCTATGCGCTGCGCCTATGTATAAATATTGGTAATCTCGTCCGACAAGTTCAGGATTTATACTGGGAAATTCACAACAACGACTTTCAATTATTTTTTGACAGGCTTTTCCACTATCAAGATTAACATGGAAGCGCCACAGTTGTCCAGGTGATATTGCTTCAAAATTCACTTGGCGAAAGTCGCTTTCTGGTTCGACCTCTGGGAGTGATTCGTAACAAATTGAGTCAATGACAATTTCATCATCAACTTCAAAAGCATTTGCGTGGTGGAAAACAAAGCCAGCCTGAGTTTCGAGAATTTTTATCCCTGTTTGAGTGTGACGGGGAATCACTATAATTTGCGTGGGTTGATTTGGCTGAAATTTGATACATTCTCCAGCAGCACGTATTCCCAAGGCTAAAGGTATGGGGTTAAAGGTGACGGGATTTTGAAAGAAAATACAGTAATTGGGAGTAATGACAAAATCGTGGATGAAACAGAAACCCGGAACACTATGAGCGTGTTTTCTGACAACTTTGCCGTCTGGGTTGAGTTCAAATATCGTAATTGTGGTTGATCGTCCGGGTTTAATGGAAAAGTTTACCAGACAAGGTGCGCCACCGTCTTGGTTACAACTAGGGTCAAAGCGGGGATGGGCGCTGAAAGCTTCACCTTCTGAGAGTACACCATCAAAATATTCTTTTCCTAACGTTTCCAATGTCTGGGGGTCAAGTTGATGGGGTTCTGCTGCTTCCCAAAGTGCTAAAAGTTTACCACCCCAATAGATAACGTTAGTATTGGCAATATTTTTGATTTTGAAGTCGAAAATATTCGCTAACCAACCGCCGGGTTTTTGAGTACCAAATACTCCTCTGTGCAGGATTTTTTCAGCTTTTTGTTCTGCTAAATAGCCTTCTGTGCGGATAAAGCGGTTACGGAAATGGGCGCGACCATTCGCCAAGCTGATGCGGCTAATCATACCATCGCCATCGAAGGGATGATGAATCGATTGTCCATTTATATCGAATAAACCGGGACCATTTCTAAATAATGTTCCGTGTAGTTCTGGGGGAATTTGTCCTTCTACATTATCAATCCAATAATCATATTCTTGGGTTAGGGATTTATATCCTCCTTGCCAATCTTCACGAGTATAGGATTTTTTCGGACTTAAATTTTCTTCTGTTTTTAAGGTTTGCATCTGTTTTTAAATTTGATGGAAAATATGGATTAGGTCACGCAAAGGCGCAGAGGCGCAAAGGTAGAACTTCCTCTCTTTCTTGGCGACCTTGGCGACTTGGCGGTTCGATACTACGGTATTAAATTAGCTAACAATTCTTCTTCTTCATTCGTTACCGCAGCTGGTTGTAATGTTGGTAAATCGGCTTGCGGGTCGTTAGCAGGTAACCAACGAATGAAGGGTAGTGGTAATAGTGTGCTGAGGTTTGTGATAATTACTAATAGCCACAGTAGTTCAAAGTTGGTTTCGGTGATACCTAGCCAGTGCATGATGATGGCTCCAAATTCGTAGGAAACCATATTTGCTAAGTTGGAAACTGACATCAGTACAGCAAATAATGTGGCTTCTACTCCTGGGGGACATAATCTCGCTGCTAATACTAATACTGGCATATAGGCGATTTGTCCCATAACTGTGAGAATGAGGCTATCTCCTAAACTAAACCAGTGGTCATCTATACCTAATGTTCGGTTGGTGTGAGTCACTAGCAGCAGCATTGTCATTCCCAATGCTGAGGAAAGCACTGTACTCCAAGCAAAAATGGTGCGGAATGACACACCTTTGAGGAAGCGTTGAAAAATCCAAATACCGATTAAGGATGCACCACTTGTTACTAGTCTTACCCGTCCTAAAAATTCTGGTTGAAAATGTAGTTCGTTGGTACTGAAGAAGAAGAAGGCTGCATCAGCTGTGGGGGTGGCTAACCAAACAAATACAAAGGCTGTGGGTAGCCAAATGGCTTTTTGGGTGACTGCTTGGCGGAGTTGTTTGAGTTGATGTTTGGTGCTGAGAGGATTATTGCTGTTATTGTCTTGGGTGTTTTTGCTGACGGGGGTTTCAGCGATTAACCAAGCTACTGCGGAAACGATGAGGGGAAATGAGGCGGTAATCCAAAATACAGTGCGGGTGGTGAAATGTTCTAGCAGCATTCCGCTAAAGTACGCGGTGAGTAAACCGCCAAATGCGGAAGCACCCCAGCACAAAGATTGTAGTGAACCGGCTGATGCTTGGGATTCTGCTCTGGCTCTTTCTACAACTAATGAGTCAACTATGACATCACTGACTGCGACTGAGAGAGAACCAAGGGCGATCGCTAGTGTAGCGGCCCAACTACTATGAACTATGGTGGCTAAACATACCCAAGAAATCGCTCCTAATATCCCAGATAGGATTAAATATGGGCGACGACGGTAGCCAAATATAGGTAAGCCATCGGAAATAAAGCCAAACACTGGTTTGATTATCCAAGGTAAGGCGACTATTCCCAACAGTGCGGAAACTTGCGCCGGACTCAGTAGTAATTCATCTTTGAGAAAAAAGCTGACAGCGAGACGCGCCAACCCTAAAATTCCTTGGACAAAGTAAACGGTAAGAATAGCAATTAACTCGGCGCTGGGTTCATGACCGAAGAAAATTTTTTCTTTAACTGAGTTTTTGACTTTGGTCAAGCCAGGGAAGTCAATCAGCATTTGATAAATATTTTTGAAGTTTTATTTACTTTTCTATCATATCTATTTCTCAGAATCTCTGTTTATCTAGTAACTAGGCTCATATCTTTTGCACCATACACACAAGTGATCTGATCCCCCTAAATCCCCCTTAAAAAGGGGGACTTTGATTCTAGTTCCCCCCTTCTCAAGGGGGGCTAGGGGGGATCAAAACGCTGTTAGGCAACTTGATAAGACTTGTGTGTACACCGTAGCCTACAAGGGGAGAGGCTTTGAGTTTTCCCCCTTCCCTACCAGGAAAGGGGGCTAGGGGGTTAGGTTTCGCGTTGGTTTTTCCAATCGCTAGGGCTAAGTGCTTGCTTTACTAATGAAAAATTTGGCACAATAAAGCTCAATTCCCCAGCGCCAAGTCAAAAATCATGCCTACGACTGGTACAATCCTCCGTCAACGCTATAAAATCATCTACATCTTAGGAAGTGGTGGATTTGGCGACACCTATTTAGCAGAAGATATAGACTTACCCAACCATCCCAAGTGTGTAGTCAAACACCTCAAGCCTAATTCTGACCCCGCAGTATTACAAATCGTTAGAAGATTATTTGATAGCGAAGCGCAAGTTTTATATCGTTTAGGCAATGATAGCGAGCAGATACCGCGCCTATTTGCCCACTTTGAAGAACAAGGTCAATTTTATTTAGTCCAAGAATTTGTTGATGGGGAAGACTTAAGCAAAGAAATTAGTCCTGGTAAACGGTTGAGTGAGAAAGAAGTCACCAAACTCTTACAGGAAATTTTGGAAGTATTAGCAGTAGTTCACAAAAAAAATATCATCCACCGCGACATCAAACCCCCAAATTTAATGCGTCGCCGTCATGATAAGAAAATAGTGTTAATTGACTTTGGTGCAGTTAAAGAAATAAACACCATGATGGTGAATAGCCAAGGTCAAACCAGTATTAGCGTTGTCATTGGGACTCATGGCTATATGCCAAGTGAACAAGCAGCCGGACAACCAAAATTATGCAGTGATGTTTATGCTGTAGGGATGTTGGGAATTTATGCTTTAACAGGAATACAACCCCACGAATTACCAAAAGACCCCACCGATGGCGAAGTGATTTGGCGCAATTGGGCAAATGTCAGTAACGAACTGGCAGGTGTTTTAAATAGGATGGTGAGTTATCACTTTCGGGATAGATATTTTTCAGCAGGGGAAGCGTTGCAAGCCCTCCAGCCTTCACAGCCACAACGACCACAACCACAGCCAGTAAAACAACCACAACGACGACAACCACAGCCACAGCCAACACCTAACTTGTCACGCCGTCGGGTAATTAAAACTGCTGGATGGTTAGCTGGAGGATTTGGTTTAACTTTTGCCGGGAATCGGTTGTTATTTCCCTCTGATTCTGGAGATATTACTACTACAACTCCGGTAACAAGTGAAACTGTTCCAGAAGTTGTGCAAACTCCCGTATCCCCGCCACCTGCTTCCTCAAATAGTCTGCAAAGCTTTTCATTTGAAACTGTAACGGTGAATGCACAGGGAAGCATTACCAACCGCCGCAACCTGCAAGCAAAATACTTTGCAGAAAATTTAGGAAATGGTGTTTCTTTGGAAATGGTGCAGATACCAGGGGGGACATTTACAATGGGTTCACCAGCAGGGGAAGCACAGCGAGAAAACGATGAAGGTCCCCAGCGTCAAGTAAGGGTTCCTAGTTTCTTCATGTGTAAATATCCAGTTACCCAGGCACAGTATCAAGCAATTATGGGGACAAATCCTGCTCGTTTCAAAGGTGAGAAAAGACCTGTAGAACAAGTAAGTTGGGATGATGCTGTAGAATTTTGTAAAAAATTGGGACAAAGGACAGGAAAAATCTACAGGCTACCCAGTGAAGCCGAATGGGAATATGCTTGTCGTGCGGGAACAACTACACCCTTTTATTTTGGGGAAACGATTACCACGGATTTAGTTAACTACGACGGTAATTTTCCCTACGGTTCAGCCCCAAAAGGTGAATATCGTGAGCAAACAACAGATGTAGGAAATTTTCCGCCAAACTCTTTCGGTTTATACGATATGCATGGTAATATATGGGAATGGTGTCAAGATATATATAATAGTAGCTACCAAGGCGCGCCCATAGACGGTAGTCCGTGGTTGAATGGTAGCGATAATAACATAAAGCTGCTGCGTGGCGGTTCTTGGGACTTCCACGCTTGGGATTGCCGTTCTGCTAATCGCTATAGGTTCGCGCGCGCGAGTCGTTACTCCTCTATTGGTTTTCGGTTGGTGTGTGTGGTTGCGTGAGGACTCCTTTCACTTTGCTCTTTTGCCCTCTTGCCCTTTACACTTCTTATTCTTTTCACTTCTTTCACCGCCGCTAGGCGGAAAATTTTTTTTATCAAATCTGGTGTCTTGATATCAATTCTATTATACACTACATTTAATCAAATTTCTCATTGAGTTGAGAATTTGAGGATGGGATTGGCACTTTTAGCTGCTGCGTGGCGGTTCTTGGAACAACAACGCTAGGAATTGCCGTTCTGCTAATCGCAATAGGAACGCGCGCGCGAATCGTAACAACAATGTTGGTTTTCGGTTGGTGTGTGTGGTTGCGTGAGCGCTCCCAAAGGTCAGAGCTGATAAATGGGAATTTATCGGGCGTACAATCGGGAGTCCAGACCTTTCCCAGTGAGGAAGGTGACGACCTCCGAATATAAAACTGAGTCGGATAGCTTGGTAGGTTGCAAAACCGAAGACTTGTCCGACTCAACTAAATATTTACCAGAGTCAACAGTTCAGTAGGTTGGGTAGAGGAACGTTAACGTAGTTTGCCGAAGGCGTAACCCAACAAATATTTGAGATATGGTAGGAAGAATGTTGGGTTTCACTGCATTCTACCCAACCTACAAAATTTAACTGATAACTGTATGTTAGAAGATGAAAAAACAGGCTTAAAACAATTACTCTACGAAAAACGAGAAGAAATTCTCAGAATTGCGACTCAACATGGAGCTTATAACTTGCGGCTTTTTGGTAGTGTAGCAAGAGGCGAAGAAACAGACGCAAGTGATATTGATTTTTTAGTTGATTACGATTTAGATAAAATCTCTCCTTGGTTTCCAGGTGGTTTGATTTCAGATTTAGAAAATATCTTAAATCGTAAAGTTGATGTTGTTACACCTAAATCATTACATGATTTAATTCGAGATAAAGTTTTTCATGAGGCTGTCTATCTATGAAAGATAGTCGGGTTTATTTGATTCATATTTGAGTATTTTATAAAGATTTTACCTAAAATACTAGCTCTGGCGATTAGAAATCGCGGAACCATCCAGACAAAACCCAATACTGTTCGGTTAACGATATTTCCACATTGGAGATCCCCCTAAATCCCCCTTAAGAAGGGGGACTTTGAGGACTTTAGCCCCCCTTTTCAAGGGGGGTTGGGGGGATCAAATCCTTAACCGAAAAGTATTGAGACAAAACCCACCTTCGTGGGTTGGAAAGAAATAATTTTTAGTTAGTCCGCGCAGGCGGACTTTGCTTGTGTAGTAGCGTTCGCGTAGCGTGCCGGAGGCTCTATTATATTCGCCCAAAACTTTTCAAATAACCCCTTAATCTTCTTTCTCAAAATTTACCCAAGCCAATAACAGCATTTTGACCACCAAAGCCAAAGCTGAAACATAATACTCTCTGCACTTCAGTTTCACGCGCCGCCATTACCAGATTTAAATCAAATTCTGGTGTTTGTAATCCTACGCAAGGTGGTAATATTTTTTGCTGCATGGCTAAAAGCGAAAATGCCACACCTAAAGCTCCCGATGCTCCTAATGTATGACCTGTAGCCCCTTTGGTCGAACTTATTGCTACTTTATGGGGAAATATATTATGTATAATTTTACTCTCTACTCTGTCATTTAGGAGAGTGGCTGTACCATGAGCGTGAATATAATCAATATCGGCTGGGGTGAGGGAACTGCGTTTTAAACATTGCTGAATCGCTGCGATCGCACTTTTCCCATTTGGTTCTGGCACATTACCATGATATGCGTCTGCTGTCAAGCCAAAGCCAAGAATCTTACCATAAATTTTAGCTTGGCGCTGCTGTGCTAATTCTGCCGATTCCAAAACAAACACCGCCGCACCTTCACCTAATACCAAGCCTTCCCGGTGCAAATCAAAGGGATAAGCTCCAGTTTTTGCTAAAGCGCCCATTTGTTGAAACCCTGTCAAGGTGAGGGGTGTAATGGGGGCTTCTACAGCACCGGCGATCGCGCGTTGACATTGCCCAGTTTCGATTAGTAAAGCCGCTTGAGCGATCGCCCAAATACCTGTAGCACACGCAGCCATCGGTGCTAAAACTATACCCGTTGCACCAATTTGTCGAGCAGATGCGATCGCATTGGTATGAGGTAAAAAATCTAACCAATTCTCTAAAACCACATCCCCACTATTTAAAGCAGTTTGGGGGCTATGATTACCGTACATTTGCCGTGCTAGTAACTCCCAAGCAGCCTGATGACTGCGACTTGAGCCAATGACCACAGCACAATCAGGTAAAGGTGAAACTAATCCAGCGTCTGTTAATGCAGCAGCGACAACTTGCTGAGTCAAACTTTTTAATTCAGTAGGTTGTGTCCCAATCAAACCCAGAGGGTATGCTTCCAGTTCGGCAAATGGTTGATACCACTGAATACCAGATTTACCTGCGATTAAATTTTGCCAGCTATCCTCTAAGTTTGTGCCTAAAGCTGAGACTAACCCGATACCAGTAATAACAACCATTTGGGGATTTGGGATTGGGACTGCGGCGAGTAGGGGCGGGTTTACTAATATCCTCGTTTTTGTTGAATCATATCTGTGAACCTGCCCCTACAGTTATTGGGGATTGAGAAGAGAAATTTTTCTCCCCTGCACCCTGCACCCCTGCCTCTTCTCCCCTGCTATTTACTCAGGAGTTTTGAGATTTTCAGCGCCTTGAGTAACTTTAGCTGAATCAATGCGATCGCCTTGCTGAATTTGATTAACTACATCCAAACCTTCAGTAACATTACCAAATACGGCGTAGCTACCATCCAGGAAAGCATGATCCGCGAGAGCAAAGTAAAACTGTGAGGAAGCTGAATCAGGCATTTGCGATCGCGCCATAGCTACCGCACCCAGTTTATGCTGTAACTCAGGTGGCTTACTCACACGAGCCGATTCTAAAGTTTTGCCATAAATTGGGCTTTCTTCGCCTTGTGGCTTAATTTCTAAGGGTATCCGGCGTTCGCTTCCAGTATTAGGATCAACATAACCACCTGTTCCCAGTCTATTTACTGGAAAATTGGGGTCTTTGCTTTGAGGGTCGCCCCCTTGAGCTACAAAAGGCTGAGGATCGCGGACAACTCGATGGAAAACTAAACCATCGTACACACCTTTTTGGACTAAATCGACGAAGTTACCAGCTGTAATTGGGGCATTGGTGCCGTCTACCTCGATAGTCACCGGCGAACCGTTCACCGTCATCACGACAGTAGCCTTACCTTCGAGCCGTGGTAAATCTTTCATTCCAGGAACACTCTCATTTATTGTTTCAGATACAGATGTTGCATCAGTTGTTGTCGTAGTATTTGTATCACCTGCTGTTTCAGTAGGAGAAGCGGGATCAGAAGTCACATTCTCTCCTGAACATCCTCCCAAAGTCAAAGCACCGACTATCAAAAATACAACCAGAAATTGTGAAATTTTTAACCGCATAGTCAGTTACAGATTCAACCAGAGTATCTTATCTTTTTAGTGGGGACTGGGTACTGGGAATTAGGATTCGGTATTAGGGACGATTGTAGGGGCGGGTTTACTAATATCCTCGTTGATATTGAATCATATCTGTGAACCCGCCCCTACTGGGGATTGGGAAAAAACTTCTCCCCTGCTCCCTGCACCCGTTCGGCTACGCTCACAGCAAGCCTGCTCCCCTGCCTCTTCAAAGTCCTTCCAGGGTTACTCCCAAAAAGCGGGCTAATTCTGCGCCTGTAGTTTCTAAATCTGCTAAAGATAAGGGTTGACCTACCCGTGTTAAAGGTATGTCTCGCCGACCCTTAACGCGTAGGTAAAGAGCGCGACGGGGATTGAGACCTTCTTTGATGTCTATTCGGATAGACTGCACGTCTTGAGTATAGCTGTCGATTTCAATGCGTCGGTTTTTGCCGGGAAATCCCCAACGAAAAATTTTTATGCGCCCAGTTTCCTGATTGAAGTCGTTGTAGCCCCCTCCTACATCCCATAAAACAACTAGCCATAGATATGTGGCTAAAAGTAAGCCCGCAGTGCCGTATAGCCCCATAACTAGGCCTTGGGGTACGAATATCAGTTGAGTTGCATCGGTCACTAGCAGGAAATTTACTTTCGTGTAACTAGATAACCCAGCCAAAAAGAAGCCTGTGGCTCCTAATGTCACGATAGTTGCCCACCAGTAGTTACTAAACCGACGAGAACCCAGAACATCTTGATGCAGGATACTTGAGGATTTGCGATCGCCATTGGGCGAATCACCTTTGTTAATTGTTGTTGATGCCGTCATTGAACTACCTTGGCCTGTGAGTTCTTCCCTATCCAAGTCTGCCATTTCTGGAGCTTTTCGTGCAAGTTCAGGGACAAAACCTTTGGGATTTCTGAGAAAACTTATGTCAGATTGTTAAAATTCTGATATTAATAATAAGTAATAGGTTTGTGTTTAATACCTAATTTACCGAAGTCCATTGGACGAAAACCCCAATGGATGTGATAAGTTAAGAATCATTAAGTTACCACAAGCTAAACAATTAGCCAATGGTACGTGTAATGGCATAACTCTGAGAAATTCCGATCATCAAGACGGTCAAAACTCAGATTCTCAGATGCTTCAGGCAGATGAGATTGTCAAAAAAACGTTTATTCCTCGTTGCATTCGCGTAAAGTCGGTAAAATTGCCGATAGCGCTGCTTCAAAGACGTTGCAATTTTAGTAAAAGAGGATTTTAGTTCAATGACCATCGCAGTTGGACGCGCCCCTAGTAGAGGGTGGTTTGACGTATTAGACGACTGGTTAAAGCGCGATCGCTTCGTATTCGTAGGCTGGTCAGGGATATTATTATTTCCCTGCGCTTACCTAGCACTAGGCGGTTGGCTCACCGGTACAACATTCGTCACATCCTGGTACTCCCACGGATTAGCATCATCTTACCTGGAAGGAGCTAACTTTTTAACAGTTGCAGTTTCCTCTCCACCAGACAGCTTAGGACACTCCCTACTATTGTTGTGGGGACCCGAAGCTCAAGGAAATCTCACCCGTTGGTTCCAATTGGGTGGATTGTGGCCATTCGTAGCTCTACACGGAGCCTTTGCATTGATTGGCTTCATGTTGCGCCAATTTGAAATTGCCCGTCTCGTAGGCATCCGTCCATACAACGCTCTTGCCTTCTCTGCCCCCATCGCGGTATTCGTCAGTGTCTTTCTGATGTACCCCTTGGGACAGTCAAGCTGGTTCTTTGGCCCTAGCTTTGGTGTAGCTGCAATTTTCCGTTTCCTACTATTCCTGCAAGGTTTCCACAACTGGACACTCAACCCCTTCCACATGATGGGTGTCGCAGGTGTTCTAGGTGGTGCGCTATTGTGTGCCATTCACGGAGCCACAGTCGAAAATACCTTGTTTGAAGACGGTGAAGGTTCTTCTAACACCTTCCCCGCTTTTAACCCTACCCAAGCTGAAGAAACCTACTCAATGGTGACAGCAAACCGTTTCTGGTCACAGATTTTCGGTATCGCTTTCTCCAACAAACGTTGGTTACACTTCTTCATGCTATTTGTGCCTGTAACTGGCTTATGGATGGCATCAATTGGGATTGTTGGTTTAGCACTAAACCTACGGGCTTATGACTTCGTTTCCCAAGAATTGCGGGCAGCAGAAGACCCAGAGTTTGAAACTTTCTATACCAAAAACATTTTGTTGAACGAGGGTATCCGCGCTTGGATGGCTCCTCAAGATCAGCCACATAAACAATTCGTATTCCCAGAGGAGGTTCTACCACGTGGTAACGCTCTCTAATAGACCATCTGTATTAGGCGGCGGACGTGACCAAGAATCATCAGGCTTTGCTTGGTGGTCTGGTAACGCTCGTTTAATCAACCTATCTGGTAAACTGCTGGGCGCTCACGTTGCCCATGCTGGTTTGATTGTATTCTGGGCTGGAGCGATGACTTTATTTGAAGTCGCTCACTTCATTCCTGAAAAGCCCATGTACGAACAGGGCTTGATCCTGCTTCCTCACCTCGCCACCCTTGGATGGGGCGTTGGTGCTGGTGGTCAAATTTTCGACACCTTCCCTTACTTTGTGGTTGGTGTACTGCACTTAATTTCTTCAGCTGTGCTGGGTTTTGGCGGTATTTATCATGCCGTCCGTGGACCAGATACTTTAGAAGAGTATTCCTCCTTCTTTGGCTATGACTGGAAAGACAAGAACAAGATGACTAACATCATCGGGTTCCACCTGATCATCCTGGGATGTGGTGCGCTCCTGTTGGTGCTTAAGGCCATGTTCTTTGGCGGTGTTTACGACACCTGGGCCCCAGGTGGTGGTGATGTTCGTGTTATTACTAACCCAACATTAAACCCAGCTGTAATCTTCGGTTATTTGATTAAGGCTCCCTTCGGTGGCGAAGGTTGGATTATCAGCGTCAATAACATGGAAGATTTGATCGGTGGTCACATCTGGATTGCCCTGATGTGTATTTCTGGTGGTATCTGGCACATCTTCACCAAGCCTTTTGCATGGGCGCGTCGTGCGTTCATCTGGTCTGGTGAGGCTTACCTTTCCTACAGTTTGGGCGCTCTTTCCCTAATGGGCTTCATCGCCTCTGTAATGGTTTGGTTTAACAATACCGCTTATCCCAGCGAATTCTTTGGTCCGACAGCTTCAGAAGCTTCTCAAGCTCAAGCTTTGACCTTCTTGATTCGTGACCAACGCTTAGGTGCTAACGTCGGTTCTGCACAAGGCCCCACAGGTCTGGGTAAATATCTGATGCGCTCTCCTACTGGTGAAATCATCTTCGGTGGTGAAACCATGCGCTTCTGGGATTTCCAAGGCCCTTGGTTAGAGCCTCTACGTGGTCCTAACGGTCTTGATTTAGATAAAGTCAAGAATGATATTCAACCTTGGCAAGCACGTCGTGCGGCTGAATACATGACCCACGCTCCTTTGGGTTCTTTGAACTCTGTGGGTGGTGTGGCTACTGAAATCAACTCTTTCAACTACGTATCTCCTCGTGCTTGGTTGGCAACATCTCACTTCGTATTAGGTTTCTTCTTCCTAATTGGTCACTTATGGCACGCGGGTCGCGCTCGCGCTGCTTCTGGTGGTTTTGAAAAAGGAATCAACCGTGAGACTGAGCCAGTTATGTTCATGGACGACATTGACTAGGTTGGAAGGTTTATTTCATCACTGACAATCAAATGCTTTACTTGCCCTTGTTTAACAACAGGGGCTTTTTTATTGGCGCTGGAATATGGCAAAATCAAATTATAGGAGAGTGCTGAGTGGTTAGGGGCGGGTTTAAGCAGTCAGTCTGTGGTTCGTCAAAATCCTTAGTAAACCCGCCCGTAAAGGAGTATTGAGTGTCGAGTGCTGAGTAGTAACCCAGTTGCTTCAAGGCTTTGAGCCAGAAATAATTATGAGCGATTCAAATTTTACCGATGCTTTGGGCTGGACATCAGAAGCTCAGGCAAAGTTTCAGAATATTCCCTTTTTTGTCCGTTCCCAAGCTAAAGCCCGAATTGAACAGTTAGCACGTCAAGCCGAGAAAACGGTCGTCACAGCCGATTTGGTTGAACAGGCTAGGCTGGAATTTGGGCAATAAGGGACTTCCAAGGAATTTCTGGGTAATTAATTTTTTGGTCTTCCCTAATAATGCTTAATATTTAGAGAGAAACTTTTGCTTTCAGAACGCTGGGGATTGCCTCCATAACTCTGTGAGCAATTTCTTCAGGTGTTTCTTCGGCTCTGACAGTGATTTTGAGATCAGCTTGAGAGTAAAGTGGTGTTCGTTCTTCAAGAAGCGATCGCAATTTGCCTAGGGGATCAGCATCTTGTAATAATGGTCTTGTGGTATCTTCTGCCAAGCGGGTGTAGAGTAATTCCACTGGCACATCTAACCACACAACTAAACCGTGGTGTAGGTAACTCCAGTTCTCTGTCCGTAAAACGATGCCTCCACCTGTGGCTATAGTCAACCGCGTATAAGCACACACTTGTGCTAAGACATCGCTTTCTAACTGGCGAAATGCTGCTTCACCTTCTTCAGCAAACAGCTGATTGATGGATCTTCCTGCTGATTGGGTAATTATATCATCGGTATCTAAAAATCTATAACCGAGATAGTTGGCAAGTAATTGTCCTACCGTGGTTTTACCAGCGCCCATCATCCCAATCAAATACAGGTTGATTCCTTGCAATAAGCTACTCACCAGTCGTTTTGCTCCAGTTAGGGTGAATTTTACGATAATCAATTCTCAAATTAGTTGATGTTAGCTCTGTATGTAAGATCACACAAGTAACATTGACACGAGTTAAAATCAAACAATTTGGTGATTTCTACTTAAGTATATTTAATGATTCGATGAAATTTCATAAAGTTTTCGTGAAACTTTATGCAGGCAAATTCTGTCAATACAAATCAACAGGAATCTCTCTGGTGGGAAATTTTGGTTGCCCAAAACATTATGTGTTTTAAAAGCACCGTATTGCAATTGTGAAACTTAGTTATAGCAAGCTTTCATCAATAACTTTAGACAATTAAAGTGTAAAAGATGACTTCTTATTTTAAAATTTGCTCAATGAAGTTCATCAATTTGAAAGTTTAGTAACAGTAGTAACTGCATATACCACCAGAATAAGACCAAATAAATTAATGTGGTATGTAAGAGGCATCAACAATGACTCGAATTCGGGACGTAGTACAACAAGCTTTAGCAACTAGCTACTTGACTGTTGAAGCAGAAAACCAACTACGGCAGCTGTTGACTACCCAGTATGATTTAGAAGATTTCAATGCTTTCATGGCTTTGCAAGAGGCAGCTATGAACGGTAGAGTTCAGCAGGAGTCTCGTCAGCGTGTACTTTCTTCGTAATTCCCAGCTCACTTACGTGGTTGCTGATCCTCATTCTCAACATCGTCGTCTTCAAAAAACTTCCAGTCGTCGTCGTCCTCATCGGCTTGTTCATCTACTTGATTAGTAGTCGATGGTTCATAAGGGGGAATGATGACTCGGTAATCAGCATCGTAAACAGATTCTGTTTTTCCTACCGCAGTATTTTTGGGGTCGCGATAGTTGTAGGAGTAAACCGAACCGGACTGAGAACGACTTTGAGGTTCTTGTTGGCGTTCGTAGGTTTGAGAGTCTCTATGTGGTGGAGTTTGAGGACTGGGGGTAGGTGCTTCTGGTTGTGGTTCGTCAAAGTCCCAATCATCATTTCTACTATCATTCGTCTCCCAATCATCAAATTCGTTACTGGTCGTGGACTCTGTGTTACTAGCGGCGGTTGAAGGTCTATAGCTTGGTTGTTGAGGTTCTTCCCTAGATGTCGCTTTAGTGCGGGGTGAAGTTCCGGCTGATTTATATGGTCTTTGGCGTTGTGGTTCCCCAAAATAATTTGATACCTTCAGTAAGGTAGTAATAAATAGGGATGTGACAGCACCAGCAGCAGTACTAAAAAGAATCCACATTGCTAGGGGTAATGGTAGAGTTCGCACACCCAAAAATACCAGGGATAGCACAGGCGACCAATTTTGAACCAACAACAGTGTGACTATCCCTAGTACTACCACTAATAGAATTAAGCGAATTACAGCCATAGAAAAGGCAAAAGTCAAAGTTACTCAATTAAAGCCAAAGGCAAAGAGCAAAAGGCAAAAGTTACTCTGTTTTTACTTTTACCTTACTCAGCACTCAGCACGGGCTAAACGCCCCGCTACCGCTAACAGCACTCTTCATTTACTTCCTTGCCAGCGCTGAATGGGAATGCAATCAATATCTAGTTGATCTAAAGCACGGGCAACTACAAAATCAACTAAGTCCTCAATACTTTGAGGATTGTGATACCAAGCTGGAATGGCTGGGACAACTCTGACTCCAGCTTCTGCCAAACTGGTTAAGTTTCGCAGATGAATCAGGCTAAATGGCGTTTCACGGGGAACTATGACTAGCTTTCGCCCCTCTTTAATCTGAACATCCGCCGCCCGTTCCAGTAAGTCAGAACTTAAGCCACCTGCCAGCTTTGCGGCTGTACTCATGCTGCATGGCATGATAATCATCCCCAAAGTGCGAAAAGAACCACTGGCGATTCCGGCTCCCACATCACCCCAAGGATGACAGCGTAGTTTACCCCCAACAGCTACTCCTGCTTGTTCTCGCCAGAATTGCTCTTGGGCGGTTGGTTCAGCTGGCATTCGAGTTTCCTGTTCGCTAGCCCAAACCATGTAAGTTGATTTAGAGGCTACGAGTTCAATCTCATAGTCTGCTGCGAGCAGATATTTGAGGGCGTGAACTGCGTAGATCAGGCCAGATGCACCAGATATGCCTAATATAAGGGGTTTGGAGTTGTTTGACACGGGGCTTTTAGTAAAGTTTATTCATCTTCTGCATAATCTAAGTTGCTGGGTAAGTAAGTATCTGATGCGTCATTGTTAGTAGCATTGACACCCAAACCCTTAGCGATAAGATCACTGCTGACAGTTACTAAATCAATTTGCTGACGATAGTAATCGACACTTTTTACTTGCACGGCTACGCGATCGCCTAGTCTGTAAGAAGCTCGATTTTTGCGCCCAAATAGTGCCTGTTGTCTGGCGCGGTATTCATACCAATCATCCTTGAGGGAACTGACGTGTACCAGTCCTTCTACCCGTAAAGGTACGCTGATATCTTCTCCAGGATTCAATTCGGCGACTGGAACTTCAATTTCCACAAAAAAGCCATAAGACTGCACACCAGTAATTACGCCCTGGAATACCTGACCGATGCGCTGTTTCATCAGTTGGGCTTTTTGCAGTCCGGCTAAATCGGCTTCAGCTTCTTGGACTTCTTTTTCTCGGTCATTAATCTGGATAATTACCCGATTCAAATCAGTTTGAAGTTCTTGTTGCAATTCTGGCGGCAGAACGTTCCAATTAATTTCATGGTGAGAAGAAGAGTGGCGCAGGTTAACTCGCTCTTTCACACGGGTGTTACGGCGATCGCGTCCATGTTCAAGTAACCTATAATACACTCTCTGCATGAGCAAATCTGGGTATCGCCGCAGAGGAGAAGTACAGTGTGTATATTGCTCTAGTGACAAACCAAAGTGCGTTCCTTTTGTGGTGTTATAGGCAGCTGGTTTGAGCGTATCTTGCAATAAATAAGTCAGAACTTGCTCTGATGGCGATTCAGCAAAAGCCCCAGTTAAGTGTTGATAATCTAAAGGTTGAATATCTACTTCTGCTTCTAGTGTAAGTTCTACGCCTAAATTGATCGCTAATTTCAGCATTTCCTGAACATCTTCGGTATCCGGTGTACCTTGGACTCGCCAAATGGCCGGAATCCCTAAAGCACTCAAATGTTTGGCCATGAGTTCATTCACTAGTAGCACAAACTCTGTCAAGAGCGATCGCACTGGTAAATCATTCACCAATACTGCTCCCAATATGCCCTCATCATAGTAGGGATTTTGGTTAGGCGGTAGATTCAACTGCAAGCTACCACGAGCTAGGCGCGTCTGTTTGACTGCCTTTCGCAATGTTTCTAGGTCTTGCAGAATCTCAATTACCTTTGGCAGTTCATCTTCAGTTTCACCAGTGAGAATAGCTTCTGCTTCTTGCCGACTCAGTGCTGCATCGACATTGATCACACTGGGCTGAATTTCCCACTCTAACGCTTCTCCAGATTCTGGATCAATAGCAATTAAGAAAGACAGGGCTAGGCGATCGCTTCCTTCTACAAAGGAACAGCGTTCGGCCACACCTTCCGGTAACATTGGTAGCACTAAATCTCCCAAGTACACTGATTTTCCCCGCTTGACAGATTCCCGATCTAGAGGTTCATCAGGGTGGACATAATGGGAAACATCAGCAATATGAAAGCCTAAAAGCCAATGTCCTTCTGCTGTTTTTTCTAAACTAAAAGCATTTTCAATGAATTTTGTGTCAAAATTCACACCTGCTATCGTCAGAGTAAATAAATTCCGTAAATCCAGTTTGTTTTTTAGGTCTGCTTTGAGTAGCCTTTTGGGCAACTTAGCGGCTGCATCTAGAACTGAATCAGGGAAATTACGGGATAAATCGTGTTTACAAGTTACTAAATCTATATCAGCAGCAGCTTCAGCATCGCTACCCAGAATTTGGACTACGCGACCCAATGGAGGGTATTGTGCTAGAGGATAACGCAGCACTTCAACGTGGGCGAGGTGATCAATGGCTTCTTCTAATTTCATGCCATTTGTTTGGATTTTGAGTTCAAACAGCAGTCGATCATCTAAAGGTACAGCCCGAAAACCGCTTTCTACGGGCTTAATTCGTGCCAGTAATGTGTGGTTGGAACGCTCCAGTATCAGCTTCACTTCTCCTTCTGGAGAACGGCGACGACTACCTTCTTTGAGGACTCTTACTAAAACGCGATCGCCATTCCAAGCATTACTCAGATGACTTTCACGAATATAAATATCCTCGGCTCCTTCCACATCTTGAATAGCAAAGCAAAAGCCTTTACTAGAACAACGGAGTTTGGCTTCAATGACACCTTCTTCGGCCACCCGGCGATATTTGCCGCGTTCTTTCACCAGAATTCCGATTTTTTCCAGAACTTCCAAGGCAATGTGAAGTTTTTGTAAACTAATTTCATCCTCGCAACCTAGTTTCTTTTCCAAGACTTTACGAGCAACCAATTTATCATCAGTGAAATTGGCAAGGAGTGTAGCGATAGAAAATTCCATGCAGTGAACCGACCTTTGGTCAAAACATCATTTTTCGTTTAATCTGTCCCTTTCGGTGTATACCTTCTCCCTTGACGCTAGCCTCTCCCTTTGGGAGAAGGGGAGACTCTGCGCGAACACGGCTTACAGAAACTAGTGCTGCTACGCAAAAGCCCTTTGACTTTTTTATCGGCTGACTTTTCAGGTCATGAGGAAAGATTATCGTATAACCTCACCATCTAACCCCTTTGCTACTAGAAAAGGGGGAAAATTTAAAATATCTTTCCTTACAGGAGAGAGGTTTGGAGAGGGGTTTTACAGTTTCCATAAAAAGTCAGTTTTATTTGTAGCTTGCTCCCCAGGGGAGGCACTGCTCGTAAAGCCCTGCGGGCATCGTAGACAACGACTTGTTGCCAGATAGTCGGTCACTTCTGCCTAACTACACTAGCACCGAAACGAATACCTTGAGACAAGGGTTCTGTTTTCGGTAAGGAAGCCGATTCAACCTTACGGTGAGCCGTTTTGTCTGTACGAACCTCGCACTGCAAAATCATCTGGTGAGTTCGTTTGAGTACAAGCCCCTTCAGCTAACCCAACTTAATACAGAATACATGATTGGAATTGAGCAACTCTAGGTAATTACGCAACCAGTTTTAATAGAGGCTGGGTTGGGATCACTATCCAAGCAGACCCCAAGCGCTACCACGGTAAACCACAAGTGTTTGATTGTCTAGATTTCAGGTACTGCAACACCATGACACTCTGATGTGTAAGTAAAATAAACTGCCCATAAACCCGATTTTCCTACATATAGAATCGGTAACAATCAGGTAAGCAGCTTAACAATCAGTGAGGGCGAACCTTATCTCCATTATTGTAGATTTAGTGCGTACTTCCAAAAAATAATTCCGGATATAGAATTGGGTAATTAGTATAGCATTGAAACAGTGACCACCTAGAGTTACCCAACCAACAGCTACTGCTACAATCGGGACACAACTGAGTGCTGAGTGCTGAGTCCTGAGTCCTGAGTCAGGAAGAAATTTTAATTTTTTCTTGTTGAGAGACGCAGGAAAAAGTAGTCCACTTTTCGTTACAAAGCAGATTTAGATTGGTGGCAGTATTATGTTGATGTTAGCTCAATTTCAGAGCTTGTATCCCCAGGGCAGTATTATTACTGAGTTAGTGCAAATTTTTCAAGGAAAATACATTGTCCGATGCTCACTGCAAATTGAAAATGTTACGCGTGCTACTGGCATGGCAGGGGCGGAAACCATAGAAGTAGCCGAAGACAAAGCCAGAAATAGAGCATTAATGGTTTTGGGTATTAGCGATTCTCCCCAGGCATCGGTAGAATTTTTTGCTCCCCCAGCAACAGCCCCAGTGCAGTTAAATCCTGCCTCGAACACAGCCCAGGTAGAATTGAACGAATCTCATCAGGCTAGCTCTTCCCCTGTCCTGGATGAAGACTTTGGCAGTAGCCAGTGGTCAGCACCCAATGATAGAGAAATATCTCTACCGCCTCTGAGTGAACAGAAGCTCAAACCAGAGTTAGTCATCAGTAACACCAAAAGCGTTGATCAAGACCATACTCAAAAGCAAGAAGATTTAAATCAGAATGTTCCTGCAATCCACAACCAGCACTTAGAATTCGATACCTCATTTGAAAATAGGGAAACCATACCTGATAACCAGCCGGAACCTCAGACATTTTCGGGAAACTTTGCGAGTAATGTCACACCATTTACACCCCGGAATTATAGTCAGCCAGATAATCTGAGTCATCAAATTGGGGTAGGTAAGAAAAATAAGAGAAATGAACCAGTGGATTTATCTGATGTCATTGCTAAAACCGATGTCGAACTTCAGCGCTTAGGCTGGACAGCAGAACAGGGAAGAGAGCATTTAATTAAAACCTACGGCAAGCGGGGACGTACTTTGCTTACCGAAGAAGAATTGCACAGTTTCCTCGAACACCTGGAATCTCAACCAGACCCAGTAGCAGGATTTTGATCACAGAGTGGAGAGAAGAGGCAGGGGTGCAGGGAGCAGGGAGCAAGGGGGAGTAAGAAATTACTTTAAACTTCCGGTTACTTAACAACCATTCCTCTTCTCCCCTGCTTCTTCCATCGCCTACTCCCTACTCCCATTATTTACTACTGATTGAGAATAGCAACCGGACGGCTACCAGCAGCGTGACGATCAATAACTTGGTCAATCAAGCCATATTCCTTAGCTTCCTCTGGAGACATAAAGAAATCACGTTCGGTATCTTCAGCAATACGCTCAATAGGTTGACCAGTATGTTCCGCTAAATATTCATTTAGCCGTTGCTTGTGGTATAATATTTCACGCGCTTGAATTTCAATATCAGTGGCCTGTCCCTGAGCGCCACCCAAGGGTTGATGAATCATAATCCGAGAATGGGGTAAACTCATTCGCTTACCCTTAGCACCTGCACTGAGGAGGAAAGCACCCATACTTGCTCCTAATCCAGTACAAATGGTACAGACATCAGGACGAATGTGCTTCATGGTGTCAAAAATTCCCATACCAGCCATTACCGAACCGCCGGGAGAATTAATATACAAATAAATATCTTTCTCCGAGTCTTCAGAGTCCAAGAATAGCAGTTGGGCAACAATCAAATTTGCAATCTCGTTATCAACCTGTTGTCCCAAAAATATGATGCGCTCACGCAACAGTCGTGAGTAGATGTCAAAGGCGCGTTCGCCTCGACCTGATTGTTCAACAACGATAGGAATCATGCAGCGTGCTTGTAGTGTAAGTATTCTAATTTTATATCTATCTATCTTATAGCGGTTTTCATAAGAGTGAGAACAGTGTGGATAGCTCAAATTCTTCTATTGGACAGATGAAAAAAACCTCCTAGGCACTTTTTATAGAAAAACAACGTCTGTAAATATATATCTCCTATCTCTGGTCAGGGAGGAAATAATTACAACATCAACAGGTGATGTCTACGACAAGACCTTTTCTTGCCGGAAAATTTATGCATCAACCCTGATATTTAGAGATATTTGTATAAATACATACCTTTAATTGCTTTTGTTTATAGTAAGTTTATGTCAGCTATTGGTAACTTTTTAAACATTTTTTTAGCTTTTTATTGAGCAATTATCCGGTTAATCCTTGTCAAGTCCGGTAAACCAATAGTCAGGCGTGTATTTACACAAATCGCTCCTACTTGAAGTGTTATTAACGAAGGGATACCTGCCATGCCTGAAAAACTTGTGCAAGCCGCCATCATTACCTTTTTACTTCACCTGATAGTCGGTCTTAGCCCTAATTACCGAATTCAGACCAGGGCTACCTCATCGACACAGCAAACGCCAGTCACAATTGTCAGTTTTTTATTACGCTCTTTTAAATGAATAGCTCGTTGGTAAATCAGTTGGTTTGGTACTGAAGGGATAAGTCGCTGGTTGAGTTTTTTGCTTGTGTAGATATGGTTCTAAGCTCAGGCTCCTAAGAAAAAGGTAAACTGAGTAAATAAGGCAACTATCTGCATATGAATTATGACTAATCGCCTTGCTGAAGCTAAGAGTCTCTATCTCCGCAAACACGCCGAAAACCCGATTGATTGGTGGTCTTGGTGTGACGAAGCTCTTGCAACTGCAAGGGATCAAAATAAACCAATTTTCCTTTCTATTGGTTATTCCAGTTGCCACTGGTGTACGGTCATGGAAGGTGAGGCTTTCTCTGACTCAGTTATTGCTGAGTACATGAATACTAATTTTTTACCGATTAAAGTCGATAGGGAAGAAAGACCAGACCTCGATAGTATCTATATGCAAGCTTTGCAGATGATGAGTGGTCAAGGTGGTTGGCCGTTAAATGTCTTTTTATCCCCAGATGATTTAGTACCGTTTTACGCTGGAACTTACTTTCCTGTGGAACCCCGTTACGGTCGTCCGGGATTTTTGCAAGTTATGGAAGCTCTCCGCCGCTACTACGATACAGAAAAAGAAGATTTAAGCCAACGTAAAGCATTAATTATTGAGTCGATCCTGACCTCTGCGGTATTGCAAAATGGTGCGACAAATCACGTTGCCAAAAATGAATTGCTTCGCCAAGGTTGGGAAACTAGCACAGGCGTAATTACTCCAAATCAATCCGGTAATAGCTTTCCGATGATCCCCTATGCAGAATTAGCATTACGGGGAACTCGATTTTTATTTCCATCCCAGTCTGATGGCACAGAAATTTGTACTCAAAGAGGACTAGATTTAGCTTTGGGGGGTATTTATGACCATGTAGGTGGTGGTTTTCATCGCTATACTGTTGATCCCACCTGGACAGTGCCTCACTTTGAAAAGATGCTCTATGACAATGGGCAAATTGTGGAGTATCTCGCAAATTTATGGAGTGATGGAGTTAAAGAACCAGCATTTGTGAGGTCGGTGGCTGGGACTGTGGAATGGTTACGGCGGGAAATGACGGCTCCAGAAGGTTATTTTTATGCGGCTCAAGATGCTGATAGTTTTACTCGCCCTACAGATGTAGAACCAGAGGAAGGCGCTTTTTATGTCTGGAGTTACAGCGAACTGGAACAACTGTTAACGTCAGAGGAACTAACGGAATTACAACAACAGTTTACGGTGACACCTCATGGGAATTTTGAAGGAAAGAATGTTTTACAACGCCGCCATCAGGGGGAACTGAGCGCAAAGATAGAAGTTGCTTTGAGTAAGTTGTTTGCGGCGCGTTATGGTACGAAGTTAGAAGCACTGAAGACTTTTCCGCCTGCTGCGAATAATCAGGAAGCAAAAACTGGCGGTTGGCCTGGACGCATTCCGGCGGTGACAGATACTAAGATGATTGTGGCCTGGAATAGTTTAATGATTTCTGGGTTGGCTAGGGCGGGTAAGGTATTTCAACAACCGTTATATCTGGAAATGGCTATACAAGCTGCAAATTTTATTCTGAAAAATCAGTTTGTAGATGGGCGTTTCCATCGACTCAATTATCAAGGTGAAGCAGCTGTGTTGGCGCAGTCTGAAGATTATGCTTTGTTTATTAAGGGGTTACTGGATTTATACGCTAGTTTACCAGAACAAAAATATTGGTTAGAAAGGGCGATCGCATTACAAGATGAATTCAATGAGTTTCTCTGGAGTGTAGAATTAGGTGGCTATTTCAATACCGCTACTGATGCTAGTCAAGATTTAATTGTACGCGAACGCAGTTATGCAGATAATGCTACACCATCTGCGAATGGAGTGGCGATCGCTAATTTAGTCCGTCTTTCTCTACTCACTGATAATCTACATTATCTGAATTTAGCCGAACAAGGACTGAAAGCTTTTAGTAGCGTCATGGGTAAAGCTCCCCAGGCTTGTCCCAGCTTATTTACAGCCTTAGATTGGTATCGTAATTCTACTTTAATTCGTAGCACTATTGAGCAGATAATTCCTCTGATGACTAAGTATCTGCCCGTGACGGAGTTTGCTGTGGTCTCTGATTTACCATCAGATAGCGTTGGTTTAGTTTGCCAAGGTTTCCAGTGTCTTGCACCTGCTGAAAGTGAAGAACAGTTGTTACAGCAAGTGCAGCAGAGTCAGATTAGGGCTTAATTGTTGTATTTATCACCTTAAAGCACCCCACCCCCAACCCCTCCCCGCAAGCGAGGAGGGGAGAAAAAGTATATAGTTTTACTCAGAAATAGGACGTTGATTTTATAAAAAAATGGGTATAAATCCGAATTCCTTACTCAGCGCGATTGTCTTAGCTGGTGGAAAGAGTTCTCGCATGGGTGAGGATAAAGCCCTGATTTCTATTGGGGGGATGCCTTTGTTGCAGTTAGTTTGTGGTGTAGCCGCAGGTTGTACAGGTCATGTTTATGTAGTCACGCCCTGGCCTGAACGCTATCAACACTTAGTATTACCTAGTTGCCAATTTATTCAGGAAGTACCTTTATCTCCCTCATCTTCTCTTTCCCAGGGGCCACTGGTAGGATTTGCCCAAGGGTTGGCGCAAGTACAAACAGATTGGGTATTGTTGCTAGCTTGTGATTTGCCTCGGTTGCGGGTTGAGGTGTTGCAAGCATGGGCGAGTGAACTTGATAGTGTACCGGATGAAGCGATCGCCACTTTAGTTCATCATAGTAAAGGCTGGGAACCTCTATGTGGTTTCTATCGCCGTCGCTGTACACCACAACTTTTAGAGTTTGTCAATCAAGGGGGTAAGTCGTTCCAGCAGTGGCTAAATCAGCATCCTATACAGGTTTTGTCCTTACCAGTATCAGAGATGTTATTTAACTGTAATACACCAGAAGACTTGGCTTGGATCGAATAAATTAACTGGCTTTATTTAAGGCTTTCAGCTATCAACACTGTTCTTACTCTTATGAAAATTGCCATAAAAAAATTGTTATCTATAAAACATTAATTTTAGGATAATTACTGTATACTTAGGTATAGCTTTTTAAAATAAGCCTTGTATAGATAATAGCGAGTAGCACAGTCATAAGTTCCTAATGGAATTTTTGCTTGTGTCTTGACTCGCATTTTTCATGTTTATTCCTTTGCAGAACTGATGGGTTTTCGATTTACTGAATTATTCTTGGCATTTTTAACAGCACCACCAGTTAGACTGCGGAAATAAATCCCTCCAACAGTGGCTAAAAATACAACATAAGCGATTGCCTGTACTAGATACAGATGTTCTCTGTAGCCAAACAAAGATTTGAGGATAATACCGGGGAATTGTTTATCTGGTAATACTGCGTCAGTATTCCATACCATTGGCCCCAAAATGCAGGAGGGGATTTGGCTAAAGTGATCGTAATACAAACAAATATTTTCTGGGGTGCTACTGCTGAGGGCAAGGTTAGCCAAACCTTCATCAAAATGCTTCAAAGCGGAAACTACTAAGCCGGAAACAATCAACACCAATAAAACGCCCATCACTTGGAAAAACTGGCGGATATTGATTTTGACACCCCATTTAAATAGTAAAACTCCAATCACAGTCGCCCCGGCTAAACCAGCTATAGCACCTAAAGCCGGTACTAATCCCTGTTGAAAATTCGCAGCAATAAATAGAACAGTTTCAAAACCTTCGCGGACAACGGCGATCAAAACTAAACTAAACACGCCCCAACCTGCATTCGAGTTTTGTGTTAGCGCTTGTGTGACAGCTCCTTCAACTTGCGCTTTCATGAATCTGGCTTGTTTCGTCATCCAGATTAGCATCCAACTGAGCATAGCGATCGCCACAACACTAAACACAGTTTCTAGCATTGGCTCAACGACTGGGGTGTATTGGGGATTTACTGCCCCTAGTGTTTGAATTAACCAAGTAAATAACACACCAATGAGGACACTAATCACAATGCCAACAGCAACGCCAGCATATACCCAAGAATTGAGTCGGGATTGGTTGGCTTTTTTCAGTAAAGCTAGGACAATGCCCACAACGAGGGCAGCTTCTACTCCTTCTCGGAGTGTAATTACAAAAGTAGGTAGAGCAGTGCTGAGATTCATGATTAGGGAATAGGGGCAGGGGGCAGGGGGGCAGGGGAGCAGGGGGCGGGTATGGCTACGCCACAATATCATTCAATGAGGAAGGCGGGCATCTTTGCCCTCCCCCACAATATTACTAAACCCGCCCGTACTACTTTTAGCTGAAATCGCGGAGCATCTTTTTGAGTTCGAGATTATGCATCTCTTCTTGCCCAATCATGCCACGAGCAAATTCTTCTAGATAAATGCTGGCATTAGTGACAGTTTTCAACAGACTTTTGTACAAATCCAGGGCTTTCTTTTCATGGGATAAGCTTTCTGCCAAAATATCCTTGACTGTGTGCTGGTAAGTTTCTTCCATTTGAGCGATTTTGAGAGAGGGATGCCCCTCTAAACCAGTGAGGATTTCTCCTACTTGTTGGGCATGAAGTAGAGACTCACTAGCCTGTGCTTTGAAAAAAGCTACGATGGGAATACGATTAGGGCCAGTTACCATTAAGGAATAATGGGTGTAGCGTACTACTCCCGCTAATTCAAATTCCATGATGGCGTTTAGTAGGTCGATAGTTTTTTCGTTGTCAAGCTCTTGCATCAGTTGTTAGTTAAATTTACGAATGGGGAGTCATCAGTCTTGAGTTAAAAGGTATACTGTGTACAGCTATTCAAAGTCTGAGCTATTTACACTCCATAACCTTACCTTCTCATTCATTTTAAACTCGTCTGTGTGCGCTACCAATTAAGTCAATGCGATCGCCTCTACATCCCTTAACCGAAAGGTATTGGATCGCCTCCGGCGTGGCTTTGCCAATCGCCCTCAGATCGACTTTGCTGAACGTATGACTTAATTATTTGCTTTTTTGATGATTTTTTGCGAGTTTTCGGCAATAGTTGTCACCAGCTTAGTAACATCCTCCGGTGTCTTTGCTGCTGTAGCTGGTGGAATAACGCTAGGCCAAGCTGCTTTTAATTCAGTAAAACTAGCCTTGATTGCTGCGTCTGCTTCGGGGTTTTCTGTGGCCACTTGGCTAGAAATCCCTTGATAAAGTTCATTGGCGTAGACGACAAAACCACGGGAATCTTGATATTCAATTGGTTCAGATATTTTGCTATCTGCGATCGCGGCTGTATATTCGGCGTTCGCTGCATCTAGTAACTCGTTAATCACCTGGAGGACGAATCCTGGTTTTGAGCGTTGTTCTGCGGGTAAAGCGGCGATCGCACCATCAACTGCTTGCATGGAAGCAGCCAAGTTAATGTTCACTTTGGCATCTTTGGGATTAGATTTGACGAAATTTTCCAAACTCACCAAAGTTGTTTTAAATTCTTTGACTTGACGCTCATTTAGTTGCTCTTCCACGTCAACATATATCTCTTCAACTGGATGTCCAATATGAGGTTCCGCTTGTTTTGGCTGATCCTTTTCTAACAGTTCTTGTGCTACTAAAAGATGCCCTTTCATTAAACTCAATTTGGTCATGTAGTCCACATCTTTGGCTTCACCTGTGAGTGCTACTTCCTGAACAGTAACCGAGTTTTTAATTTGATCAAATTGTTCCTGAGTAATAACTTTTTTGCTCACCAAATCTTCCGGGCTACCATAGGGACGGTTCGCCTGAATTTTGTTCGATAATTCGGGGATATCTAACTTGGCTTCAAATTTATCCAACTCTGACAAGATAGCAGTGTTGATGTTAATTTGAGATTTATCGCCGTGACCAACGTGGCTGACAACTTCTGTAGTTTGGGAACTGGGATTAGTGGCTGGCGTGGATGGATTTTCTGCGGTTGGTGTGTTGTTACAAGCACTTAGAGCAACCATGATCGCAGTGGTAACAGTCAAGCTGGCATAACGTAATTTAATCATTTTTGCTCCTGGCAAAACTTTAAGGGTAGTAAATAAAACTATTTACAGTAATAACAACAGTTGCGATAGATTTTACTGTTCTATGAAATGATATTTTTTGTCAACTAATTACTGAAATATGCAAGATAATTTAATCATCTTTCTTAATTCTCAGCACTTATGTAGTAATGACTTCAAATTGACCCATGCAACCTTTCTCAGCGATCGCATCCTGATGAGGATGAAACATATACTTTCCTGGATAGCGAAAAGCAAATTCTAAAATGTGTCTTTCTGCTACACCCATCGTAATCACATCAGTTTTTTCACTGGGAGTCAGAGTCATCCCAGAGCGATAGACATCAAAGAAATTGGCGTGGAGGTGAAACGTTACTGCGGGGTCAAATTCAATAATATTCAGGACATACAGCCGAATCAACTGATTTTGGTAAATGGGGATGGGATGATGCATATAATGGTCAGGCAAACCGTTGAAGGCGTAGTATTCGTTACGGTTATCATCATTCACGTCATACCCAGCCATGACTAGAACTATCTCATCTGCTGGGGGGCGTGGTGTTGGGGGATCAATAATAAACATCCCATATAGCCCCTTGGCAATGTGACGGGTAACTGGTTCAATATGGCAGTGGTACAAGTGGACACCATAGGGTTCAGCATCAAATTCATAAATTGTGGCACTACCATGTCTAACTGGACGAACGCCGTCCATTTCCGCCGGATGAGTGCCATGAAAATGTAAAGAGTGAGAATGTCCGGCTTGGTTGAGAAACAGCACCCGCACGCGATCGCCTTGTTTTGCGCGTAGGGTTGGCCCTGGTATCCGACCGTTTAAATCCCAAATATTGTAGGAGACAGCGCTATTGAGTTGAATTGTCGAAGTCCCCGCAGTTAATTCAAATTCTCGGATAGTACGCCCATTTTCTTGCTTGAGTGTCCCATAATCAAACTCTCTGAGCATTTTCATTGGGTTAGGAACGCCTTCAGTTGCTTCTATCTCTATAGACGGTACTCTGACATTTAAGTTAGTTTGTAAATTCCGCAAATGCCAAAGTGTAGCTGCACTAGTTACCCCAGCACCTGCTAACCCTAGTTTCAGCAGTTGACGACGGCTCCAAAGTTTTTCTTGATCCAGAGCAAAGTTGTCGGGCATGACATAATCAGCACAAATACTAAAAATTTGCAATTACTTTTGTGTATACTATGGGATTAAAACATTATTGTCAATAATTATCAACTATTTGCCAAATCTGGTTCAGCAGACAATTCCAACCAAAGAAAATTTTATGATTCACTTTGACATTAATCGGACTTTCGCATGGGTAATTTTTAATTAGGATATATTTTGATTTAAACTAGGTCTTTGAAATACATCTATGGAGTAGAGAGATTGTTAAAAACCATTCTCAAATCAAAACTTGGATCATTAATCCTGATAGGGGTTCTGAGCTTTTACATCATCGTGGGAGCATCCGCACCAGCTTATGCGATGCACATTATGGAAGGCTACTTACCAGCGAGTTGGGCAATTTTTTGGTGGGTAGTAACCGTACCATTTTTGGTTTTAGGATTGCGATCGCTGACTCGGATCACCCAAGCCAACCCTGAACTAAAATTACTTTTAGCATTAGCAGGAGCCTTTACCTTTGTTTTGTCAGCCCTGAAAATACCTTCAGTTACAGGTAGTTCTTCTCATCCTACAGGTACTGGCTTAGGAGCCGTGTTATTTGGCCCTTTAGCTATGTCAGTGTTAGGGACGCTGGTTTTATTGTTTCAGGCGTTGCTGATGGCGCATGGTGGTTTAACAACACTGGGAGCTAATGCTTTTTCGATGGCGATCGCGGGACCATTTGCCGCCTACTGGATATATCATCTGATCAAGCGGCTCACTGGTAAGCAACGAATCGCCATCTTTTTAGCCGCAGCTTTGGCAAATTTACTCACTTACATCATTACCTCTGTACAACTCGCCCTAGCTTTTCCGGCACCTGTGGGTGGTTTTATGGCATCATTCGCTAAGTTTGCCGGCATTTTTGCCATTACTCAAGTTCCTTTGGCAATTAGTGAAGGTTTGCTGACTGTGTTGGTGTGGAACTGGTTACAATCCTACACGCCACAAGAACTCGAATTATTAAATTTAATTAAAGGGAAAGCTCAAAGTAATGAATCAGTCTAAACAAGGATTGAATAACTGGCTTTTAATATTAGCCGTGATCATTTTAGCAGTCGCCCCCTTAATATTTATTCGGGACGCAGAATTTAATGGTGCGGATGGAGAAGCCGAAGCAGCGATTGGGGAAGTTCAGCCTAGTTATGAACCTTGGTTTCAACCTGTTTTTGAACCGCCTAGTGGTGAAGTAGAAAGCTTGTTATTCAGTTCTCAAGCTGCTTTGGGTGCTGGAGTAATTGGTTATGTGATTGGATTATATAAGGAGCGTGACCGCCAGCAAAGGAAAAAAGGATGACGCTGCAAATAGATACTCTGGCTTATACTAATCGGTTGCGATGGTTAGCGCCAGAGCAAAAATTATTATTTGCGATCGCCTTACTAATTATCACTGCCTTTGCTCATCCGCCAGTACAGATTTTAACTGCCATCTGGATGAGTATTTGGACAGTGATTTATGCTAAAATCCCCCTAAAAATATATCTAAAATTAGTTTATATTGCTACTTTGTTCTGGTTCACCAGTTTGCCAGCTTTAGTAATTAATGGTATACATATTAATTACCTTAGTTTGATCCAAGATGATGCAATCATTGGGTTTAATTTGGTTTCTTACTATATCTATATTAGTTATCATGGAATCGAGCAAGGATGGACAATCTTAACACGAGCGATCGCTTCACTTTCTTGCTTATATTTTATCATGTTAACTACCCCATTTACTGAGCTTTTACAAACCTTGCGTCGCTTTGGTTTTCCAGTGCTGCTCACAGATATTTTATTATTAATGTACCGTTTTATTTTCGTGTTATTAAACACAGCTTCCCAAATTTGGACTGCACAACAGTCTCGTGGTGGCTACAGCACTTTTAGAATTGGCATCAAAAGTTTATCGCTATTGATTGGACAACTACTCAGGCGCACCCTAGAAAATTATCAACAAGTTTCTTTAAGTTTAGCCTCACGGGGTTTTAATGGTGAATTTAAAGTTTGGCATCCCCATCGCTATCATCTCTCTAAACGCTATGCTATAGAAGCAATTATCGGATGTGTAGTTTTAATAGGATTGGCATGGGGCTAGAAACTGCAAAGCGCAAGTCAAAAGTCAAAAGTCAAAAATATTTATTATCGAACTTACGCAAGAATTACGGAGTAACGAACCACAGAGACGCAGAGGACACAGAGGAATAGGGTTTGAGAGAGTTTTTGCGTCAGTCCTGTATTATATAGGCTTTTCATTAATTTTAAATGTTTGGCTATGTAAGCCGACCTGTAATAGAAACCGAGGTTCTAAATTGCCTTATTATAATTATGCAGCAATCATTACTAGAATTTGAACAAGTACATTACACATATCCAGGCACAAAACAATTAGTTTTAAATGCTTTAACACTAAAAATACCAGCAAAAAAGAAATGTGCATTAATAGGTCAAAATGGTTGCGGTAAAACTACACTATTTTTATTAGCTAATGGTTTATATAAATCCCAAAAAGGAAATATCAAATGGCAAGGAGAAGCGCTAAAATATGACCGGAAATCTTTGCTAAATTTACGCCAAAAAGTTGGACTAATTTTTCAAGATCCAGAGCAACAATTGGTAGCCTCGACTGTAGAAGAAGATATTTCTTACGGCTTGTGTAATTTGGGGTTACCAACAGCAGAAATTCAACAACGTATTGAGTCCGCTTTAGTTGAGTTTGGATTAACTGAATTAGCCCAAAGACCTGTACATCATCTGAGCTTGGGGCAGAAAAAACGAGTTTCCATTGCTGATGTCATGGTGCTAAAACCAGAACTGCTATTACTAGATGAACCAACAGCATATCTAGATAGGTTACATACCCGTAACTTAATGGCAACCCTGCAAAACATTCATGCCTCTGGGACAACCATATTAATGGCAACCCATGACCTAGATTTAGTATACCGTTGGGCAGACTGGGTATTTGTCATGGATAGAGGAAAACTGATCTTAGAAGGAACACCCCCAAATGTATTTAGCCAGCGGGAAATTTTGGAAGATTTACAGCTAGGAGTGCCACTTATATATGAAATATTATTTGCCCAAGAACTAACAGAAGAAGAGCAGATTATAGCAGATTTCCGGCAGAGAATATTGAAACTTTTTCCTTACTTTTAGAATACAGTTCAGTTCAAAATTTCTGCCTCCACTTTCTTCTCTGTGCGACCCTTGCCGTTCTTAGCAGTTCCTTAAAGCCTGGGTTGATTTATTTAACCTAGCTGAATTTGAATATAAAATGCCAAAATCACATAACTCTAACTGGGAGCAACGCGATTTTGTGAGGTTCGGAAATTTGGTAATATAAGTTACCTAAGCTTTGAGCGATCGCTACCTAGAAAAGGTAAAAATAGGGAATTTCAACCAGGGTTTATTAGGAATCAGCCCTGGTAATTGAGATATAAAATCCGATCTCACATTTTCGCGTTGCTCCCACTCTAACTCTTCTTCTCTGCGACTCTGCGCCTCTGCGTGAATTTATTTATCCAAATTACTCATAATACCCTAAAAATCTCATTCCCCCCAAAGCTACATAAGTAATTTCACTAAAACTTCATTTCTAGTTCCCAGTTGATTATCAGCAATAAATTTCAATATTATTTAACGAAAAATTTATTATATGGATTTTCTGACTAACACGATAAAATCCCCCAAGAGGGCATTGCCAAAACCAGCAAAATTCTGTTTTCTATTAATGTGATACCGTAATGACATTCTTGACATTGTGTGAGTCCACACATTCAATACAGAGTAAATAATGCATATTCCTGATGGATTTCTTTCAGTTCCCGTAGCTGCGGCTACTGGTTTAGTGAGTGCTGTAGCACTTGTTGTGGCTTGTGGGCGATCGCAAGAAGCCTTTGGTATCCGTCGCGCCCCCATACTCGGCTTAACCACGGCGTTTATTTTTGCCGCCCAGATGGTCAATTTTCCGGTAGCAGGAGGCACAAGTGGTCACCTGCTAGGGGGAACCTTAGCGGCCATAGTTCTGGGTAGTCCTTGGGCAGCGATGTTGTCCATGACCACAGTTTTTATTATTCAAGCTGTGCTATTTGCCGATGGTGGGATCACAGCCTTGGGAGCAAATATTTTAAATGCGGGAGTGATTGCTGTATGGGTGGGCTGGGTATTAACCCAAACGTTACAACGGCTATTGGGAGGCTCTAAAGGTCGTTTACCCCTAGCAGCTGGGATTGCGGCTGGTGTCAGCATAGTTGTAGCATCTGTAGCTGGTGCCATTCAGTTAGTGCTTTCGGGAACGGCATCCGCCGCCATAGTTTTACCCGCCATGACGGGAGTACATATTCTGATTGGGATAGGCGAAGGCTTAATTACTGGTGGTGTACTGGTTTACCTCGCCAAAGCCAGACCTGATTTACTACCAGGAGAGGAGCAGCAGTTTAAAGGTTGGTTGGTTCCTGTAATCAGTATTTTATTAGTTGCCGGTGTGTTATCTTTGGTGGCTTCAGGATGGCCTGACGGTTTGGAAAGAGTTGCAGAAAACTTAGGTTTTATAGATTTAGCCGAGCAAGTGCGAGTAGAAGTGCCAACACCCTTAGCTGACTACGGTATTGAGGGTTTAGGAGCAATTAGTACGAGTATTGCGGGATTAGTGGGTTCGGCAGTTTGCTTTGCTGTTGCTTTTGGAATTGCCAAGGTCATGAAACCCAAAAATGCTTAAAATTGCTTTGCCGTTACGCTTGCAACTGTCTTTAGTAATTGTGGTAGGGTCAGCTTTACTACAGTTTAATGCTTGGCTGTGCTTGGGGATATATGGGGCGATCGCTCTGGTTTGGGCAGTATATTTACGCGTACCCATTCTCCAACTAGGCGGCTTACTCGGCACTGAATTAATTTTCCTCTCATTCATGGCATTACCTTTGGGATGGGAACGCGCGAGTTTTTTATTGGTGCGTTCCCTGGTTTGTCTAGTTACCATGAATAGTTTTTTGTTAACTTTACCTCCCCATAGTTTCGGTATTGCCTTAAAAAGTTTACCTGTACCCGCTCCAATCAAGGCTAATTTACTCTTAGCTGGGCAGTATCTAGAAATTTTGCTCGATGAAGTCACACGAATGCAGCGCAGCGCTCAATTGCGGGGTTTAAATGGTGCTGTGGGATGGTTGCGCTATACAAGTGCGGCGATGATTGGAGCCTTATATCTCCGCAGTTTAGATCGAGCAGAACGAGTTTATGCGGCAATGGTTATGCGTGGTTACAATGGCCAGCTACCTAAAGATGCAACATTTAGACCAAAAGAGCGTTTTGCCTTGTTATTAGCTTGGGCGATCGCATCTGGTTTGACCGTAACTTCTTACATAATTTAGCGCAGGTATTTTGAAATCTTTGACTTTTGATCCCCAAACTTCCACAGATCACCCCCACCCGACAGTGATTGAGGTGCAAAATCTGGTGTATGCCTATGCTCACCAGGAACCAGTATTGCAAGAACTTTCCTTTACTTTGAATGCAGGGGATGCCTACGGCGGTAAGCTACGTGTGGCGTTAATGGGTGCAACTGGTTCTGGTAAAAGCACTTTATTGGAAAACCTGATTGGTTTAAAACAACCAAGTTCGGGAAAAATTTTGATTAATGGTATCCCTCTAGAACCGAAAACCCTGCCTCAAGTGCGGCGTGACATCGGTTTTGGCTTTCAAGATGCCACTGATCAACTATTTATGCCCACCATCTTAGAAGATATTACCTTTGGTCCGCGTAATTACGGTGTTCCCCCAGCCGTAGCCATTGATCGCGCTAGGCAATTATTAACAGATTTTGGTTTAGAAGCTTACGCTCACCGTTCCACTCACGAACTTTCAGGAGGACAAAGACGACTTGCTGCTTTAGCGGCAATTTTAGCCCTAGAACCGACAATTCTGATTTTAGATGAACCAACTAACGGACTTGATCCCGCATGGCGACGGCATTTAGCACAAGTATTGTTAAATTTGCCCGTGCAGGTAATGTTAATTGCTTCTCATGAATTACATTGGTTGGGGAAAGTGACTCAACGTGCTTTGGTGCTATCTCATGGACGTATTCAAATAGACACTGATACCCAAGCACTTTTACAAGAGAAAGATACTTTAAATCAGTTGGGTTTGCCTGTAGATTGGTAAACTACGTTTTTCAATGCGAAATCACACAATTATTAGCTAAGATTATTTGGGTTTGATTGGTGTTGAGGGATTGTCTGTGTGGCGTAAGTTGATTGTAATTGTTCCTGTGAGTCTGAGTATTGCTTTACTGGTTAGTAGTTGTGAGGATCAAGTCACCCAATGTCAGCGACTGATTCAGGTGGTGAATGCCGGTAACTCTTTGATTGATCAAAATAAAGGAGAACAGGTAGTCACCAGCTTGCAACTTTCCAGGGATTTGCAAGTGATCACCCAATCTTTAAAAAAACTGAATTTAACAGACCCGAATCTCAAAGAATTTCAAAGCAATTTTGCCAGTATATTTGAGAATCTGAGTCAGGCGATCGCCACAGCATCTGAAGCACTTGGTACAGCTAAAAGTGCAGAAGCATCACCAGCAGGTAGGGAAAAACTCCAAAAGGCTAGAACACAAATTGATACATCTTTGACATCAGCCCAGAGTGCTGGGAAACAATCGGATGCGTTAGTTGAAGACCTGAATAAATACTGCGGTCCGACAAATTGAAATTAACAAAGTTATAGTAAAAAGCTGCTCTAATTCTTGTAAATTATTTAAGAATCTTTAAAAATTCCTCAAATAAAATTCTGAATTACCGTATTACTCTATACATCATGCAAATAAACTGGCAAATAGCAAAAAATTACGAAGACATCACATATCACAAAACGGATGGCATCGCTAAAATAACTATTAACCGTCCCCATAAACGTAATGCCTTTCGCCCTAAAACTGTCTTTGAACTGTACGATGCTTTCTGTGATGCTCGTGAAGATACTAGTATTGGCGTAGTCCTGTTTACTGGTGCTGGCCCCCACACTGATGGTAAATACGCTTTCTGTTCTGGTGGAGACCAAAGTGTACGCGGAAAGGCGGGTTATGTTGACGATGCGGGAATCCCCAGGCTAAATGTGTTGGACTTGCAACGCTTGATTCGTTCGATGCCAAAAGTGGTAATTGCTTTAGTCGCTGGATATGCTATTGGTGGTGGACACGTCCTACACCTAATTTGTGACCTCAGCATTGCTGCCGATAATGCGATTTTTGGACAGACTGGCCCCAAAGTGGGCAGTTTCGATGGCGGTTTTGGTGCAAGTTATCTCGCCCGCGTTGTGGGACAAAAAAAAGCGCGAGAAATTTGGTTTCTTTGCCGCCAATATAATGCCCAACAAGCTCTAGATATGGGTTTAGTAAATACTATTGTCCCAGTAGAACAGTTAGAAGCTGAAGGTATTCAATGGGCGCAAGAAATTTTAGAAAAAAGTCCCACGGCAATTCGCTGTCTGAAATCAGCATTCAATGCTGACTGTGACGGACAAGCTGGTTTACAAGAACTCGCCGGGAACGCCACTCTACTGTATTACATGACAGAAGAGGGTTCTGAGGGCAAACAAGCCTTTTTAGAAAAACGTCCTCCAAATTTTCGCACCTTTCCTTGGCTACCTTAAAATTACAGGTATTTTGAGGTAAATAGATTAAACTCTAGGGGCGCAAGGCCTTGCGCCCCTAGGACAGATGTGGTTCAAATACATAAAACATGATGTATAAAAATCGCACCTGAGAACCAGATGCGATTTTTTTTGGTAAAAGTATTCAAGATTTATATTATTTTTTCCCCATTGAGTCCAGTATTGGGCGACTAAATTTGTCCTACCTTAGTCTTAGCTTCTTGCAAGGTGTAGTATGCTATTTCCTCTACAGGGGCAAGAACAGTATTGTCTGCATCTGTAGCCAAAGTTGGTGAAGAACCTAAAATTCTTGTTGCATCTGGTAAATCCCAAGCGTCTTCCAAAGTTTCCCAAGAAGGTGCAAAAGGTGGGAGCGCCAAAGAGCAAGCTTTCCACCCTGCTTGGACTGGGCTTCCTAGCTGCTGGCACATTCCGCCTCGGCGACCTTCTGGCTGGTAATGACGACAATATCTACAGGCAGATGTGAAGAATTTAATAGGTTTCATTTGGGTACATCTTTAATGCAGTTCATGGTTAATTTACATATTTATATTTTGCTCCTATATATAAAGAGGTAATATGACCAATAAGTCATTATTGTACATAGGTTTCAGCGATCCCCACTACAAAATAAACTTTAGAATGTTTTTATATTCTTGTTATATATGTAAATGATTGCAGTAGTGGATACACACTAAAATTTAACTAAAAATGGCTGGGGATCAATGCTAAGGTTAGAGGTTTTAATTTAAATTAAATTGTAAACCCGTGAGTTAGGCATCAATTTTGGCATAAACTTCCGGCGATTATTCAGAATAATTGGCATAATTTTAGAGAAATTAGATATCAATACAGTTCAATTACGTATTTCTATTTTTCTTTCTTCTCTGTGTTTTCTCGGAGTTATTTGTAAATTTCTAAAACTGCTTGGTAGCACAAACACAACAGACTTGCCAACGCTGGAGTTCACCAGGTGGGGTGGGCGCTTGACATTGAGGACAAAGGGGTAGTCCTTGCGATCGCGCTTGCATTGTTTTCGCCCAAGACTCAAAAGCAGTATTAGCACTTTGAAGAGTGGGTTTAACTTGACTCCGAGAACGAGTAATTTTACCTAAATAACTGGGATGTGACTGTGGGATGACGGTTTCCGGGTGTAAGTAATCAGGACGGGGTTGCCAATCTTTAGTAGAAAAGCGAATATCGACCAAAGGTTCGGATAAATTTTGATTTAACTTTAAAAGCAGAGTTGTGCGTCCAAATGTCATGTTCTGCGCCCAAGCAGCGCTAGAAGTTGCTACCTGCAAAATATCACGCTGAATAGATAATGGTCGGGTATGTTTAGCAGCCACTTTGCCGACAATATCTGGCCATAACTCCAGCAAGTGCTGAAATGGGTGTTGTTGCCATTTGGCCTGTTGTTTTAAAACGCCTAAAATATTATTAACTGATTGCAATGACATCTTTAAGATTAATGAATGTGATCTTTCTATGTATTAAACAATTTTCGCTACTATTATGGCGCTGATTAAAATTAATTCACTAGTCTAGCTTTGAGGTGTAGAGGTGACGAATCAAGATTCTATAATAGATGCCAAAACGAAATTATCTCAAACGTCTAACTTGAAGCCACCATTGGCCGCAGCGTTGGCGAGTTTAGAAGTCCCTATAGATAAAGAGTTAGCCCGATACCGACGCACACGAATTGGAGTCAGGATACAGAATCAATCCCAGATGGGAAGTTACATCAGCAGTCAAGCCTCAGATTTGCTGGATAATCAGGCGATGGAGGGCGAACAAAATGCGATTCATGGCAGGTCTGCATTTATACTGAATGGGACTGCTGAACAAAACCCAGCACCAACTAACGCCGATTATTTCAACTTACTCTCTAATTCCGAATCTATCGGCACTCACATTCCCCAGTCTTCAAGCAATTCTTCTAGCAGTATTGTACCTGCGGGGGTTCATGCTGATCAAAATGACAACTTCGATCTAACAAATGATCATCCTGCACAACCAGATGATTACTTAGAATCAAGCGAAGCACTGCTGCGAAGTTTGGCAGATGAACAACAGCCCACAGAAACGCCGAGTCATACCAATGATAATTTTCTATCACCTTTGGGTATTGGCTCAATGTTACTGCTATTACTGGCTAGTCTCACTTTGGGTTATGTCGTATTGAATCCTAATTCTGAAGGCTGGTCTCCGTTTAATCTCAGTAGATTGTTTCAAACTGGCTCATCGCCGAATCCTGCGGAAAATACGGAAGAAGTTGAAAGTAACATCCAAGGTCAAACTCCACCAGAAATTACACCCATACCTAAGTATCCTAATTTAGCAGCGAAAGAATTTCCAGAGGTGAGAAACCCCACTGATATAGTTGGTTTACAGCCCAAAGTTCAACCGACACCCAGCCCAGTTATTACCCAACCACCAGTAATTACTCCAGATACGCAGTTATTACCACAGTTGCCGGTCATACCGCCTGTGAATTTACCCCCAACTTCCACAGAGGAAAGCACAACTCCACCCAATGCCAATGCAGAACTCAAACCAGCAGCAGATGGGTTTTATCATATAGTGATGGATAATCAAGGCGATCGCGCGCTCTCTAATGCTCAAAAAGTAGTTCCCGATGCTTATTTATCACGTGGACAAACTTTGATTTATCTAGGTTCAGTCAAGTCGCCAGAGGCCGCAAAACAAAAGGTACAAAAGCTACAGTCCCAAGGTATCAAAGCCAGAATTCAGCAGTAATGAGTTGTGAAAAACTAAGCTAGGATGAGAAAAACATCATTAAATCAGTGAACGGTTAACAGTTAAAAGTTAACAGTTCACTAACGTGTCTCCCCAAGAACAGCAATTTTTCCCGAACATCAATGGAGAGCCGATATGGAATTTATCAAGCGTATCCTGCGGATAATTCGCGCTAACATCAATAGTCTCATCGGCAATGCAGAAGATCCTGAAAAAATTCTGCAACAAGCTGTAATCGAAATGCAGGAAAACTTGATCCGATTACGACAAGGTGTAGCACAAGCGATCGCTACTCAAAAACGCACTGAACGACAGGCGGTAGCAGCCCAATCAACCTCAGAAGAATGGTATCGTCGCGCGCAATTGGCACTACAACAAGGAAACGAAGTTTTAGCCAGAGAAGCTTTAACTAAACGTAAAGCTTATCAAGAAACGGCTACGGCTCTATTTAGTCAAATAGAGCAGCAAAATGATGTGGTAGCTAGACTAAAAAAAGATACGCGATCGCTGGAGTTGAAAATTGGTGAGGCTAAAACCAAAAAAGATATGTACATAGCTCGCGCTCGTTCAGCTGAGGCTACTGTCCGACTTCAGGATATGCTGGATACTAGTTCTGCTACCAGTAGTCTGGGTGCCTTTGAGCGCATGGAAGATAAAGTTTTGCAAATCGAAGCCCAATCCGAAGCGATCGCTGTACTCGGTACTGACGACTTGCAAAAAAAATTCGATTCCTTAGAATCGGCTGGTGACATTGATACAGAACTAGCAGCGATGAGAGTACAGGTTTTAGATGCAGGTAAAAATGCGTCGCCACAAAAGTTACCTAAAAGTCAAGACTCGTGAACGATTGGGCAATCATCAAAGTTAGGATATATCTTAAAAAATAACGGGTGTCGGTATTACCGAACCAAACCGGAAAGATTACATTGTAATGGGAAGCTATTAAATAGTAAAAAAGCGAACTGGACAACAAAGCGCGTAAACTCTACAAGGAAATACACAATTATGGGATTATTTGATCGCATTAGACGAGTAGTCAGTTCTAACCTCAACGATTTGGTTAATAAAGCTGAAGATCCAGAAAAAATGCTAGAGCAAGCCATCCTGGAAATGCAGGAAGACTTGGTACAGTTGCGTCAGGGTGTAGCTCAGGCGATCGCCGCTCAAAAACGGACTGAGAAACAGTACAATGATGCCCAAAATGAAATCAACAAGTGGCAACGCAACGCTCAGTTAGCACTACAGAAGGGCGATGAGAACTTAGCACGACAAGCCCTAGAACGCAAAAAAACTTTTACTGATACCGGACTGGCGCTGAAAACTAGCCTCGATCAGCAAACCACTCAATGTGAAACCCTCAAGCGCAACTTAATCCAGTTAGAAAGCAAGATTTCTGAAGCTAAGACCAAAAAAGAAATGCTCAAAGCTCGGATTACCTCTGCTAAAGCCCAAGAGCAACTGGAAGGTATGGTGCGGGGGATGAATAGCAGCAGCGCCATGTCCGCATTTGAGCGCATGGAAGAAAAAGTCATGATGCAAGAAGCTCGCGCTCAAGCAGGTGCAGAATTGACAGGTAATGATTTAGAAAGCCAATTTGCTCAGTTGGAAGGTAGCGATGTTGATGATGAATTGGCAGCGATGAAGGCAGGAATGCTACCACCTGCGGCTGCACCTAATCAAGCCCAACTACCACCAGAACAACAAAGCACCGCTCCTAAATCGAATCAAGGCAGTGAAGTTGTTGATTCCGACTTAGAAGCCCTAAAAAGGCAATTAGATCAATTGTAATTTTCTCTAACTACGCCATAGGCGCAAAATCCTATTTTTTTTACTCAGCCAGTCCCACAACCAACAGGTGTGGGATTTTACATTAGAGGGTGTTTTAAAAGTGTCCGGCTGTGATTTTAGGCACTTAATGATCCCCCCTAGCCCCCCGTTTAAAAGGGGGGAATTAGAATCAAAGTCCCCCTTTTTAACGGGGATTTAGGGGGATATAGAATGTTTTGCTACCGACAATAAGACTTTTAAAACATCCTCTTAGACATGGACGAATTTAAATCTACTGTTTCTCAAATCTTTGTAAGACTTTGTAAGAAACGTTTCTACATTCTTTGTGGGAGATTTAAATGCCCCTCTACATTAACAGCATCTAGCAGTTTTAAGATAAAGTATTGTATATGCGAACTTTGACCGATGCCACCTAATGGAGATATCTAATGAGTAAGGGTGTAATCACCATAACTGATAGTGACTTTGAAACCGAAGTATTGAAAGCCGAGCAGCCTGTATTGCTTTACTTTTGGGCTTCCTGGTGTGGCCCTTGTCAATTGATGTCGCCAATAATTAACCTAGCGGCTACCAAATACAGCGATCGCCTGAAAATTGTTAAAATTGAAGTCGATCCCAACCCGATGACTGTGAAACAGTACCAAGTAGAAGGCGTACCAGCCTTGAGACTAGTTCAGGGAGACAAAGTATTAGCATCCACAGAAGGAGCTATTGGCAAAGAAAAATTACTCAACTTCCTGGATACACACTTAAGTAGTAATTAGTCAATAGTATAGCTGATTGCTGAGTATAAAGCCATTTGCTTTAAGGCTTTGAGCCTCTGATGAAAACCGCTATAGCTGACTAAAAACTAATGACTAACGATTTACCCTGAGCGTAGCCGAAGGGCTAATGACTAACGACTAATATGCAGTTTGCTCAACGTTTACAACCCCTGCAATCCAATGTATTTGCTGATATGGACAAAGCGAAAGCTATGGCTTTATCAGCCCGAAGGCAGTTAATTGATTTATCTCTGGGGTCTTCTGATTTACCAGCCCAGCCCCACGTCATTGAGGCGATTTCTAAATCTCTCTATGATCCTAGTACCCACGGATACTTGTTGTTTCATGGTACACAAGCATTTCGCCAAGCCGCAGCTCACTGGTATGAACAAAAATTTGGCATCACAGTTGACCCAGAAACGGAAGTACTGCCCCTGATTGGTTCCCAGGAAGGTACAGCCCATTTACCCTTAGCACTGCTGAATCCAGGCGATTTTGCTCTGTTGCAAGATCCTGGCTACCCGTCCCACGCTGGGGGAGTTTATTTAGCTAGTGGTCAAATATACCCAATGCCGCTACTGGCAGAAAACAATTTTTTACCAGTATTTGCTGATATTCCGGCAGAGGTTTTGGTGCAATCGCGGATGATGGTATTGAGCTATCCTCATAATCCGACTGCGGCGATCGCCCCTTTATCTTTTTTCCAAGAAGCGGTGGCTTTTTGTCAACAGCATGATATCGCCTTAATTCATGATTTTCCCTATGTAGATTTGGTATTTGGCGAAACTGGGGATGTCGTTCCTTCTGTGCTGCAAGCTGACCCAGATAAAAGCGTCTCTATTGAATTTTTTACCCTTTCCAAATCCTACAATATGGGCGGTTTCCGCATCGGTTACGCCATTGGTAACGCCGAGTTAATTAAGGCTTTACGCCAAGTGAAAGCAGCCGTTGACTTTAATCAGTATAGGGGAATTTTGAATGGTGCGAGCGCTGCTTTAACAGGCCCTCAAGCCGGAGTCACAGAGGCGGTTACTACCTTCCGTAAACGTCGAGATGCTTTCATTAGCGCATTACACCGGATTGGTTGGCAAGTTCCCACTCCCAAAGGCACAATGTACATTTGGGCGAAATTACCCTCACCTTGGCATCAAAATTCAGTGGAATTCTGTACTCAATTAGTCAAACAAACTGGTGTCGCCGTTTCCCCCGGTGCTGGCTTTGGCAAATCTGGGGAAGGATATGTCCGCTTTGCTTTGGTGCATGAACCACCTTTGTTAGAAACTGCTGTAGAGAGAATTGCCGAATTTATGCGTTAACTGCTGATGCTCATAAATTTAGACGCACCCAATCTGTAGAAGACCAAATCCAAATAAAGGCGACTGCACAAACTAAAGCGCCCAAATTCCATTTAACAGAATTTCTAATCAGCTTTTGGCGATTATTTTTCTGCACAGCTTGAGTTTGATTTTTCACATTGTTTTCTAACTGTTGAATTTGAAATAATAGTTGACTTCTTACTTCTTGAGGATTTTCCAATTCTGGAATATTAGCATTAGGATTTAAAGATTGAAAAATCTGATTGATGTCCTGGTTAGTTTTAGAGTTAGTTAATAATTTCTTAACTTGTTGCACTTGAGCAAGTTGTTGAGATGACTGCTGATTGGTCTGTAAATTATTCTGATTATGAATACGCCAAGTGTTAGTAATACCCAAGGGTACGAGTAAGATTAATAAAATTCCCGCCAATAAACAACCCCATGATAAAAATTGTAAAACATAACCCTCTGCTTGATGACGATAATTTCTTCCTCCTATAAATATAAATACTAATCCGATTAAGGGTAGCGGTGAGTGTTGGACTAATGCCCCTATGGTCTGAAATTCCCAAGCAGGATTGAACAATTGAAGTGGGATCAAAATATCAATAAAGTCAATGAGGGATATGATTAATAGTAGGTATCCTACAAAGCGTAATTTATAGCTAGAGAGTTCATAAATTCTTTTTGCTTCGGTCATAAAAAATATTTGCTAGGCTTTTCATTGACTGGGAATGGTTGGTTTATTTGCGCCATCCTGTACTAGCGTCCTACCCTACAAAGTGCTGAGTGCAGAGTGCTGAGTGGGTAGGGTTGGGTTTAAGCAGTCAGTCTGTGGTTCGTCGAAATTCTTAGTAAAACCTCCCGTACAGAAGTGAGTGGTGAGTAGAAACAAAGTAGTGGACTGACAAGCCTAAAATAGTGCATTAAACGTAGGTTGGGTTAAGCGCAGCGCAACCCAACGCTGCCAATGATGTTGGGTTTCCTTACGTCAACCCAACCTACAATTTTTTGCAACATTTTAAACTTTCCACACCAGTAGGGGCGGTTATGCCTACGCCATGCGAGCTATGACAGATATGTTTAATTACCAATAATAATTTTAATAAACCCGCCGCTACATCAAGGCTTTCGGCAATCAACAATGTCTTACCCTCCCTGGTGGTTGCTATATTTAAATTATCCACTGATGAAGGTTTTAATTTTTAACTATTAATTTTTCATTTTTTTAACTTGTTCTTTCTCCGCCAATAGTTTAAGCCACCAGCCACAGCTAATACACCAATACTAATCGTTTCGGAAGTTTCAAAAGGTACTTCAGCAGTGTTGGTAGTTAGGGATACGTTAGCGAGGTCAATACTAGCTCTTGCAGAAGTAGTATTATCTCCCAGAAAAATGAAGTTAGAAGTTCCATAAACATCACTTCCAAATCCAGAAGCGCCTTGATAGTTACGTAGCAACCCGGTTAAAAGTATCTGCTCACCGCTCTTTAATGTATAAGAGTCACCAGCAACATTCAAATTATAAGTAGTCAAGTTTGACAGTAAGCTTCCCACATCATTTACTTGCTCACCAATTGTTTGAAAGGAGGAATTATTCTGAGAAAAAATATCAGTATTCCTAAAACCTATTTCTATCCCTTGTTTATCACTACTCAAAGCAAGAACACTAAACCCTGCACGAAAAGCACCATTAGTTCCGTCATTGGTTTGCGAGTTAATTTTCACTGTAAAAGTGAGTCGGTAGCCAGCATTTCGATCCAACGTGGGAAATAATGGGTTAACTAGAGTAGTGGGAGTAATAACGCTTAACGGATTAGTGGGAGGATTAGCAACATTATAGTTGCTGTAGCCAGCATATATACTGTTATTTAAATTTGTATCTAAAGTTGTTACACCTCCACTGGCACTCTGCGTACCACCATTCGGACTACCAAAAATGAACCAAGGTGATGGTGAATTAAATTGGTTGGGTGTAACACCTGATGAGCCATCATACAGAGTCAGTGGTGCAGCCATACCCTTGTTAGCTGTCAGCAGTAAAGTTAAACCAATTGCGATCGCAGCTATTTGAGTTTTCATTGTATTTTTTATAACATTGAGTTTTTTAGGTGACTTGAGGATTTGGACAAATCTATAATAAATTATACTTTAAACGGCAAAAATCTTGAGTGTTATCTGGTAATTTATGCAATATTGATTTTTGTAGCCTGAAACTTTCATGGGAAAGTTGCATTATGTTGCATTATATTTATACACTGATGGGTAAAGCCCCGCCTTTGGCGATCGCATAATATATATCTCTAAATAAATACCGAAGGTTGCGATCGCGTATTCGTCCCTATTTTCGGTACATTTATCTAATTAAATCTTGAAGTCTTGTATGATGTTCTTGGTGACTTAGCTACTAAACATACCTACTCAGCTTAGGTGAAACAACAATGAGAAATACTCTGGAAAAATTAGTGGTTACGAGTGCGGTGTTCTTTGCCGTTGCGCTGGGAGGAGTGTCCAAGTCTCTTGCTGTTATCTATAATGGCACTACAGCCGGAGGAAATACGTGGGATCGTGTTAATGATGGAAACCCACCTATTTCCTTAAGTGGTATTGGACAAAATGTTCCGTATTCTGCTCAAGAGTTTTTTGTAGATACAGATGGTGCTTACAATTTCCTTTCAACAACCATCGACTGGGATAACTTCACCGCCCTATACGAATCCTCTTTTGACCCTAATGCACCATTGACCAATGTTTTAATAGCTAACGATGACTTTGACGGGAGTATAAGGAAGTCGGGTTTTAATAATGTCAATCTAGCAGCCAACCTATCTTACTTTTTTGTTACCACAGGGGTAGAAGCCTTAGACGATTTTGGAGATTTTACCAATGAGATCACAGGACCAGGAAGCGTAACTCTAGGTAGTCCCACCTCTATACCAACATCAGTACCAGAACCTTCAGTAATTTTGGGTATACTGGGTGTTGCTGGTATGTTAGCCACACAACGCAAGTTAAAAAAAGTATCTGGTTAAAGCTATTGTTTATTTAAATTAATAACCAAGTAAAGGAGCTAAATGCTTCTTTTTTTTTGACAAATTTTCTATTCTGTTAGCTCGTAGGACTTTGAAAACCAATAAATTGGGTAATCAACACAAAAGATTTATTTTTCTTAAAATAAGAATAGATGAAATTACTTAAATTAGGTTGTGGCCATATCTGCTCAAATAGTACCACTGATTAAAGATCCAGAAAGACTGGAGAACCGTCTAGCTGAAATTCCCCCGGAACCGGGAGTTTATTTCATGCGGGATGGTGAAGATCGCATTATATATATAGGTAAATCCCGAAAATTGCGATCGCGTGTTCGTTCCTATTTTCGGGACGGATATAACAAAAGCGATCGTATAGCCACAATGGTTAAGCAGGTGACAGAGATTGAGTTTATTGTCACCGATACAGAAGCTGAAGCTTTGGCGCTGGAAGCTAACTTAATTAAGCAACATCAGCCCTATTTTAATGTTTTACTCAAAGATGATAAAAAGTATCCTTACGTCTGTATAACCTGGTCAGAAGACTATCCGCGAATTTTTATCACCCGTAAACGCCAACTAGGTAAAGTCAAGGATAAGTTTTACGGCCCTTATACAGACACAAGTTTATTACGCGAAATACTACGCATATCTAAACGCATTTTTGCATTACGACAACGACCTCAACCACTGTTCAAAGACCGTCCTTGCTTAAATTATGACTTAGGGCGCTGTCCGGGTGTTTGTCAGCAGTTAATTTCACCGGAAGAATATCGCAAAACAGTGTTGAAAGTGGCGATGGTGTTTCAAGGAAGAACTCAAGAATTAATTGATATTCTTACCGCACAAATGCAAACCGCAGCCGAAGCGTTAAACTTTGAATCGGCGGCGCGGATTCGTGATCAAATCACTGATTTAAAATCGCTGAATGCTGACCAAAAAGTTTCTCTACCAGATGATACCGTTTCACGGGATGCTTTAGCGCTGGCAACCGACAAAGAACGCGCCTGTATTCAATTATTTCAGATTCGCGCCGGACAATTGGTCGGACGTTTAGCATTTATTGCAGATAGTCATGCTGAACCTGGAGCTATTTTACAACGAGTTTTAGAATCACATTATCAAACTGCGGATGCGGTAGAGATTCCCATAGAGATTTTAGTCCAGCATGAGTTACCAGATGCAGAAATCTTGGCAGATGTTTTGACTCAACGTAAGGGAAGAAAAGTCACAATTTTAGCTCCCCAGCGTCAAACTAAGGCAGAATTAATAGAGATGGTAGAGCGAAATGCTGAGTATGAATTGCAAAGAATGCAAAAACTAAGCGATCGCAACCATGAAGCAATGCAAGATTTAACCAATATTCTCGATTTACCGGATTTACCCCACCGCATCGAAGGTTATGATATTTCTCACATTCAGGGTTCCAACGCTGTAGCTTCCCAAGTTGTGTTTATTGATGGCTTACCGGGTAAACAGCACTATCGCCACTATAAAATTAAAAATCCCACAGTCACAGCCGGACATTCAGATGATTTTGCTAGTTTAGCCGAAGTTATCCAGAGACGGTTTCGCAAGTATAGCGAAGATCCCAAATTAGCCAGAGTGGGAAATCCTGACTGGCCTGATTTAATTATGATTGATGGCGGTAAAGGTCAATTATCCTCGGTTGTGGCTGTTTTGCAAGAGATGAATTTATTAGAAGACTTGCGCGTTGTCAGTTTAGCGAAGCAGCGAGAAGAGATTTTTTTACCGGGAGAATCGCAACCTTTAGAAACAGACGCAGAACAGCCAGGGGTGCAGTTATTGCGGCGGTTAAGAGATGAAGCACACCGATTTGCTGTAAGTTTCCATCGTCAGCAACGTAGTGATAAATTAAAGCGATCGCGTTTAGATGAAATTCCTGGTTTAGGACACCATCGCCAAAAGCAGCTTTTAGGGCATTTTCGTTCAGTTGATTATATTAGACAAGCGACACCAGCGCAACTAGCTGAGGTTCCGGGAATTGGGACAAGGTTAGCCCAAGAAATTTACGATTATTTTCATCCGGCTTGAGGAATCTGAATTTTATTCCTCAATCATTAATCTACCTAGAATTTCATTCCATTTCTCTTTGTGAATTTTTTGTATTTCATTATCTGACTCTATTAATCCTGAATATAAATCAATAAAATCTGTAATAGACATGATTAATCTTAAATAATATTTAATTGTCGGCATAATTCCATTGAGAATTAATTGACATCCATGTTCTGATGCAATTTCTTTAATAACTTCATCAATCTTATCAGCTTCTAGTTGATTAACATCTTTTGAGGCGAAAATGTAGTATCTTTGGGGATTATGTTTGATAATTTTATTTTTTGCCCGATAAACCATTTGCAGAGTAATTTCTTGCCCATATTTTATTTCTATCGCTTCAATAAGATGATTATTTTGATCAAAAATTTCAATATCTCCAGCCGTGTTAGAAGTTCTGTCAGAAGCTGTATGACTTCCTAACTGTTTGAGGGTGCAGGAATTATATCTAGATATTTCTTTAACTAAAATTTCATAAATGGCATAAAAAGCAATAACCGGCAATTTTGAGCCACGATCAGTTTTATAGTTATAATTAAAATGCTCATCTAAAGCATTGACTAAACTTTTTAAGTCTAATTTTTCTGGATTACTTAATTTAATAATTTCCACCAAATTATTATCTTTGGCTGAATTTACCAATTTCAGAAGCAACTTTAAAACATTTTCTGCTTTGTCAGGATGTTTCTGCACGAAATCAATAATATTCAGAAAGGCCAATTTTAAAGATTTAGGACTGATATTTCCCTCATAATTTAAAGTATAAGGATAAGGTTGTTCTAAAGAACGCGTTAACCAACCACTTTCAGCCATTGCGGGTAAACCTAACTCTGTTAATGTAGGAGTAATATATTTCGTATCTATAGTTCTTCCTGAAAACCCGCCTGGTAAATCAACTTGATGGTATCTAATATCCTGAGATGGATATAACACCTTATGTACTAAAAGAGTCACAAGTACCGTATAAACTGCCTTCCTAGCAAAGCATTTTTTACTAATTTCCAAAACATAATCTTGATATTTTTGTGGTAATTCAATTTGATCAATGTTAAATTCAGATATATTTTCATGAATATGTATAAGTTTTTCTCGATGATTCATAATCGAATGTGATTCTAGTTGAATGGGTTTATTGCAATGACAATTTTTATTCAGACTGACTATTTCGATTTCCCTATCTTGATGTGAAAAAATTTGTTTTTGAATTTGATTCGCTAGTTCATACATTACTGGTACACACACAGAGTTACCTATTTGTTTATAGCACTCTGCTAAATTGCGATGAGTTTTAAAATCTTCAGGAAAACCCATAATTTTATAACACTCTCGTAGTGTTAATTTACGAACTGCATTTTCTTCTGGTATGTAAATAAAAAATCTTCCTGAAGTCTCTTGAGAAGGTATTGTTGGATGCACTCCTTCTATAGAATAAATTCTATTTGGTTGATGATGAACTCGTGATAAATGTTCTGTGTTTGGTCTAACACCCGTTTTCCAAATACTTTTATTGCGATATCCTACAAAAATTAAACCTGATACTTGCTGTTTAGGAGAATCTATCATGGTGTATTCTTCAGGGTTTAGGTATTCAAACTTTCCTGAAGTACACAAAAATTCTCTTAACGTGGGAACTGGATGAGATTTTTGAAGAGTTTCAAAATTAAATTTCTTATCTTTTGTCGCCACAAATACTACTCGTTCTCTATTCTGTGGTAGTCCGAAATCTATAGAATTAACTATTTCGTAGTTAACTCTATAACCCATATCTTCTAAAGAATACAGTATTACTTCTAATGTTCTACCTTGATCGTGATGTAATATATGCTTAACATTTTCCAAAACAACTACAGGAGGATGAATATGCTCAATAATTTCACAAATATGAAAAAATAAAGTTCCTCTAGTGTCATAAAAACCCTTTCTATGTCCACAAATACTGAAAGGTTGACAAGGAAAACCAGCTGTTAAAACATCAAAATAAGGTAGAGATTGTAAATCAATTTTTCTGATATCAGATTCTGGCTTGTCTCCAAAATTATTCAAGTAAACCTGTTGACACGCTTCATCAATTTCGCAAGAAAATACACACTCATACTCAGCTTTTTGAAAAGCTAATCTAAAACCTCCAATACCAGCAAATAAATCAGCAAACTTTAATTTGACTTCCCTCATAAAAATTAAGGAAACATTATTTGAACAGCCGACTATATATCATATCAAACTTTAAACATTTTTAAGATTCTTTATTTACAGATTTAGCTGTTTTTAAATTAAGTCAAAATACTCTTCTACAATATAAATTCTTTGAATCATTAAGACGCAAAGCTTGTGTAAAATATTATACAATTTATAGTATTTTGGTTTTACTTCACCAAACAAATATTAACTAAATCTTAAAAGAAAAATTTTGTTACCAAGGATACAGTATTTTCTAGCTGTTAATTTTTCAATACAAGAACGGCTTTTAACAATTGTTTGCCATAACCATCGAATGAAGCTATCTCAAAGCATTAGTGATGGGGATCACTAAAATTCTAAGAAGATGTGTAATTATAAAATTAATTTATATATCTAAGGTGGGATGGTAAATTCAGCCAAGAATGAAGATAATGTATAAAACTTAAACAAATGCAAATCTAAAATTTTCTTTAAAAAATTCAGCCAGATCAGGGCTATTTGTTCACTTGAAATAAACGCAAAGTATCTATCTACTGATTTAAGTTGCAGTTTTGTCAAATAAGAAATATTACAACCAGGGGTTTTAAAATGAATACAGTCCAAAAAGTTCACTGCCCAAACTGTGGCAGTGATGCGGAGCGTCACTATATTTCTGATAGTCAATTAACTCGGACACAATGCCCAAGTTGCGATTACTTGATGATTACTTGTACTGTTACTGGCAAGGTAATTGAAGCTTACGCTCCAGGGATTAGTGTGAAAAAGCAATTGAGTTCTCAGGTTTAATTAAGAGAATAAAGACGAAGAAGACGCGATTTATCGCGTCTCTACAAGGAGAATTTTATTTACTGGCGCGCAGTTGTCCACAAGCTGCATCGGCTTCTAGACCACGAGAATAACGGACACTCACAGCAGTATTTTGTTGTTTGAGAATGTTAACAAATGCTTGAATGCGATCGCTACTAGGGCGTTTATAGTCAACTTCGCTGATGGGATTGTAAGGAATCAAATTGACGTGGCTTTGGAATCCCCGCAGACATTTTGCCAGTTGCATGGCGTGTTCTGGTAAGTCGTTGAACCCAGCCAAAAGCACATATTCAAAAGATATGCGTCTTCTGGTGATTTCCACATATTCCCGACATTCATGTAGCAAATCTTCTAGAGGATAGGGGCGGGCGCTGGGAATGAGTTCTTCTCTGAGTGCTTGGTTAGGTGCGTGCAGACTCACAGCCAGAGTAACTTGTAGATTGTGTTTGGCAAACTCACGAATGCGACCCCGAATACCCACTGTAGAAACGGTAAGCGATCGCTGTCCAATACCGACATCTTGATTCAAAGATTTCAAGGATGCTAACACATTCTCAGTATTCAATAACGGTTCACCCATGCCCATATACACTACATGGCTAACACGTTGCTGAAAATCTTCTTGCACAGTCAAAACTTGATCGACAATTTCATGTCTTTCTAAATTGCGTGTAAACCCACCCTTACCAGTAGCGCAGAAATCACACGCCATTGGACAACCTACCTGGGTAGAAACACAAACTGTCAGGCGTTTTGCAGTGGGAATGCCAACAGTTTCAATGATTTGACCGTCTGCCAGTCTTAAGAGATATTTTATTGTGCCATCGGGTGCAACCGCACGATGATGTATAGTTGAACGTCCAATGGGGACTTCTGCAACTTCTGCACGCCATTGTTTAGAAAAGACAGAAATATCAGCTAGCGATCGCACACCCTTATGATAAATCCAATCGTGCAGTTGCTTACCTCTATAGGCGGGTTGTCCCTGTTGCTGTACCCAAAGGCTTAACTCGGCCACTGAAGCACCTAGTAGGGGCGGAATTATTTCTGATTTTACTGAATCAACCTGAGAAACAAGCGGTGTAGCAGACATAAAATAAATATTTAAAATTTAATGCTAGATTTCTATGCTACAACTTTGGCTTGAACCTCGCATGACTAATTAACCCGACTTACATCCGTTTTTATGTATTTGAACCACATCTGTCGTTAGGGCGCAAGGCTTTGCGCCTCTACCACATGGTTTTATGAGAACGTTCGCGTAGCGTGCGCGTAGCGCATACCGCAAAGTATGCTAAGTACAGAAAGAAAGAAAGAAAGAAAGAAAGAACGAGTATTATTACTTACGAATGAGGGAACTTTCGGACTTGATATTCGGCTGATTCGATAATTGGATAGGATTTTCCCATTGTTTGGGTGATTTTGTCTTCAATTATCTGTAAATCTTCTAAGGGTATAGCTTTCCACTCCTCTCTTGTTGCCCAACGAATGATTAAAATCAGTTCTGTGGGGTCATTGGGGTTAATCCAAACTTCTTTTCCCAAAAATCCTGGATACTTGGCCAGCCCTGTTGTCCAAATTTCTGCATCCTTCTGGATATAATTTTCTCGCTCTTCTGGAGCAACCCGAAACTTCAGTAGTTCTATAACCACACCGTTGAATTCCTTCTGTTGTGTTTACGAATTTGCCAAAATAGAGATGTAGGCTAAAAAACCACTTTTCCAGCATAGCTTGATTGCATACACTCAATCACAAGAGTCAGCTAGTGGGAAATCATGAAGAGGAAGGGAGTATGGATAATAATAACTGGTTACAACAGTTAATGATGCTCGGTATTGGTACAACGTCTTTGGTAGCCGAAAAAATGCGGCAAGTTAGCGACGATTTGGTTAAGGACGGTAAACTCGATCCTGAGCAAGCTAAGGCGGTAATGGATGACGTTGTGGAGCAATTAAAGTCTGAGCAGGGAAACTGGGAAGACCAAATGCAACGACAAATGCGGAATATGATGCAGGATTTAGGCGTTGCTCGTCAGTCTGAGGTAGATGAATTACGGGGGAGAATTGACCGTTTAGAACGTCAAGTGCGTGATTTAGAAAATAAGCTTTGGCGATAAAATGCCCTTTCTGTTTTACACTTGATCGTGTCCTGTTGGTAATCTTAGAAATGTCCAGATTACCTAATTAAGGAGGACTTATTTTGAAATCAATTTTACTCAGCGTGGGTTTCATGCTGGTCTGTGTTGTAGTTTTGGTATTTGCACAAGTTGGGAATAAAGTCAACTCTGCTACTGCTGCTAATTTAACCACAACTACACCAGCACCCACTAGTGTCACACAAAACCAAACCTTGATTGCGAGCAATACTATGTCTGATGCCAATGTCGTAACCACCCCATCTGGATTGAAATATATTGAATTAGAAGAGGGAACTGGGGCGACTCCTGAACCTGGACAAACGGTTGTAGTTCACTACACCGGTACTTTAGAAAATGGGACTAAGTTTGATAGTTCACGCGATCGCAATAGTCCTTTCGAGTTTAAAATCGGTATCGGACAGGTAATAAAAGGTTGGGACGAAGGACTTAGCACTATGAAAGTAGGCGGTCGTCGTCAGCTAATCATTCCTTCCGAATTAGGTTATGGCTCCCGTGGTGCCGGTGGCGTAATTCCACCCAATGCCACTTTGCTATTTGACGTTGAATTGCTAGGCGTTAAGTAGAGTGCTGAGTGCTGAGTGCTAAGTATAAACTCAGTTGCTTTAAGGGACTCACATTATCAATACGTCTGATATCAAGTCCGGTTAATTAGTTGCCATTGAACCCCACCCCCAACCCCTCCCCGCAAGCGAGGGGGGAGATAAAGTACAGGTTTGGCGGGTTTTCTTCCGGGTTTAGTAAGTATTCAACCGGACTTGATTTAATCATCTTGGCGATCGCTATTTCTTCTTCCCCAATTACGAACTACGAATTACGTTAGCGAAGCTCCTCCGAAGGAGGCACTATGAATTATTAATAATTACCTTGTTTGGCTAAATTTTTAAACTTTGTAAACTGCGGATCAAATAAAAGTTTAACCGTACCTGTGGGACCGTTGCGGTGTTTAGCTATGTTGACTTCTGCAATCCCCCGATCAGGACTGTCAGGATTATAATAATCATCGCGGTATAACATCATAACTAAATCCGCGTCTTGCTCAATACTGCCACTTTCCCTCAAATCTGATAACATGGGGCGCTTATTAGTACGTGCTTCCACTCCACGACTCAACTGTGAGAGGGCAATCACTGGTACAGATAATTCACGGGCTAAACCTTTGAGTGAACGGGTAATTTTTGATAATTCTTGGACGCGGTTATCACCACCACCTTCCATTAATTGCAAATAATCTATAACAACTAATCCTAATTCAGTTCCTTGTTCTGCTTGCAGTCGCCTGGCCTGACTACGCATTTGGGTGATGGTAATATTGGATGTGTCATCAATAAAAATGGGCATCTCTGAAAGCATACCAATAGCACGGCTTAAAGGTTCCCATTGTGTTTGACTAATGCGCCCACTCCGCAAATAACCAGTTTCAATTCCCGCTTCACTAGCTAATAGTCTCTGTACTAGCTGTTCTTTAGACATTTCTAAGCTGAAAAAGGCTATCGGTAATTTATAACCAGCTGCGATATTGTGAGCAAGATTCAAACAAAATGCTGTTTTCCCCATTGATGGTCTACCGGCGATAATAATTAAATCAGAACGCTGGAAACCACTGGTTAGGGAGTCTAAATCATAAAAGCCGCAAGGAATACCGGGGAGAGCAATACCTTGATGGCGAGTTTCAATATCTTGAAAGGTATTAATCAGGGTATCAGAAATGTGAGTTAGACCTGATTGGGGACGTTCTTGAGTAACACCAAAAACTTTCTGTTCTGCTTCATCTAAAACTATCGGTAATTCTTTCTCTGTCTCATAACCAAGATGAACAATTTCGTTACCAGATTTAATTAACTGCCGCCGCAGGTATTTTTCCATTACTAACCCGGCTAAGGCATCAATGTTAACAGCTGATACTGTACGGTCTACGAGAGTGGCTAATTTATTTCTTCCCCCAATACGGGCGAGGATATCGTTATCGGCTAGCCAACTGGTAACTGAAAGTAAATCTGTGGGTTTACCTTGAGCGTGAAGGCGCAGCGCTGCTTGATAGATATCTTTGTGCGCGCTGATGTAAAATGCTATTGGTAAGAGGCGATCGCTCACTCTCCCAATGGCTTCTGGATCAAGTAAAATTCCGCCCAAAATCGCTTCTTCTGCTTCAATATTTTGGGGTGGTAGGCGATCGCTACCATCGCCTTGAAAACTAAGTTCTTCAGACATAAGCGATTTCAAATTGGATGGGATTCACTCAGCACTTATCTTGTAGAGACGCGATTAATCGCGTCTCTACTCAGCACTACTAAAAGTTAGCTGGCTACAACTTCAATATTAACTTGAGCCGTTACGTCAGAATGTAGCTTGACTTCGGCTTGGTAAGTCCCCAGATGGTTAATATCAGGAATGGTAATACCACGGCGATCAATTTCTTGACTGGTAGCGGCTTGAATTGCTTCTGCGACATCTTGAGTTGTGACTGTACCGAAAATTGCTTCGTTTTCACCAAGGGGTTTAGCAATTTGCAAGCTGCCAATTTTTTCTAAAGCTGCTTTTTGCTCTAAAGCTTGTTGACGAAGTTCTAATTGGCGTTGACGCTCTTTCTCGCGACGGCGTTCTACTTGTTTGAGAATTCCGGGAGTAGCATGGGTTGCTAAATTCTGGGGAATTAGATAATTACGAGCATAGCCGGGAGCTACGTCTACTAAATCGCCTAATTTTCCCAGCTTGCTAATATCTTGATTTAAAACTAACTGTACACGTTTCGCCATCGGTTTCGTTTTTTCCTGTAAAATCTGATTAACTTGGGTTTTAGCAGCATAGCTCACAATCACCAGCAGCTTTGCTCATAACCTAAAGCTTACAGATCCTAGCGAATCGTAGGGTGCGATCGCAACTATTTAGTATTAAATAATTGGGCTTTCCACCAAACCAAGTATGAATTTAGGTGTAGAGACGTTTTCTGGAACCCCATCCAGGCGAGACTAAGCTGTGTAGTCACCTGCTAACAACAGATGACCCTAAAACATTACACTTTAACTTGCTCCAGGGTATTGTATTTCATTCCACCATCTGATTGCTTAGTGTCTTAGACATATATACTTCTTATTACTTGGTTTAGTATTATTGCTAGCAATTTTTCAACAAGGATGTCAATATGCGAGAACTGACGTATTATGCTGCTTGCAGCGTTGATGGATATATTGCTAATATCGACGGTTCACATGATGGCTTTTCCCAAGATGGTAAATATTTAGCACATTTATTTGCCTCCTTTCCTGAGACCCTTCCATCTCACCTTCGTGATGCAATGGGTATCCATGCTGATAATAAGTGGTTTGATGCCGTTCTCATGGGGCGAAAGACCTACGAGGTAGGATTGAAGGATGGTGTAACAAATCCTTACTCACACATGAAACAGTATGTCTTTTCACGCACTATGACAAAAAACCCAGATGAGAATGTTGAGCTTGTTTCAGAAAATGCTGTTGAGTTAGTCACAGATATGAAGAACGAAACAGGTAAGGGTATTTGGCTCTGTGGTGGGGCGGATTTAGCTACAACGCTTTTTGCTCACAAATTAATTGATCGGCTAATCCTGAAGATCAACCCATTTTTGATGGGTTCAGGCATTCCACTGTTTTCGGGAGTGATTCAGCAAACTGCTTTAGAACTTACCAACAGCAATATCTATGAAAACGGAGTCTTGCTACTTCACTACAGGGTGAGGTGATTAAGGTATTCGTCCGAGATGCGCGACGTGAAAGTTGGGCGTTCAAAGAGCAACAAAGAGGCTAAAGTGTTTGCTATATAAGCACCATAGCCTATAAAATTTCCGCTTCACCAAATTAGCGTAAACCAGTATATTTAGCCTGCAATACCAAAAATTCCGATGCGACCGCTTCTATCGCCGTTCGCGGAGCGTTCCGTAGGAAAGGCAGGGTGTTGGCGTTCGTGTAGCGTGTCGCAGACAAGCCTCTTGCAGAGAAGCCCATCGCAGTTGGCTGAAATTAATCGGTGAAAACACCTTTTTTCAGTTTACGAAGCTGATTTTTCACTTGATCGAGGGTTCCTTGCAACTGACTTTTTTCTACAGGTGCGGGTATATTTGCCGCAGGTAACGCTGGATTTAGGTTGCGGTAATGTTCCCAAGTCTCCCAGTAAGGACAGCCAGGTTGAATCCGAATCCCCGCCCAGTGCAGATATTGTAGCGGTTGATTGACTGTAGGATCAAAGAGAATATTGCCTTCAGACTGAAAGTGTGGAGTTCCTGCCCAATTTCCCGGTGCTTTACCCTCTCTCCGAACTACATTAAAGCGACGTGGAATCCGCTTCAGCAACATATAGTTAATAATTGGTTGATCCGAAGTTTTTTCGGAAAAGTCAAAGTATTCTGGATGGGCTGCACACTCAGCAAAAGTTTCATATAAATCATTTTCCGAGACTAAGTTTTTCTTAGAACCCCAAAATCCACCGTTAAAAATCTCTTTAACTTCTGCTTCCGTAAAAATTTTATCTTCTAATACCTGGGAACTAAAAACATTTTTAATTCCACCTAAATGTTGATAATCACAACAAATAAAATCTGATTCAGCCAAGTAATTCAGATTATCAATAATCTTTTCAAAAACGACAATATCGGTATCGATGTACAAAAACTCATCAAAAGGACCAAACCAACAAGCCTGCTTCCGAAATTGATTGGGACGAGCAAAAAATTTGCCCCCGAAAGTTTCATGTAGTTTTCCCGCTAGACGGTCAATGAAATCTAAGTCTTCGTAGACTTTTACTCCATAATGTTGGTTAAGTGTCTGGGCTATTTGGTGATAATTATCATCATAAGGAATTATGATAATTGGTGTGTCTGCGTCATGCAATCTGATACTATTTAAGAGTGCGATCGCCTGATCCAAAACCTTGTCATTAGCAATAATATAAATTCCGCGACTCATCTTATTTACCTCCACCTGTTAATCCTAACTTTTTTAAAACTTTTGTAGCTAAACTGGGAGGGGCGTTATAAGCCTTGGCTTTAGTTGTAAAGTTTGGGCGCTTTTCTGGTTCATGCAGATAGCGATAATGTAAGAAAACATCCCGATAAGGAAAATCAATATTTTCTCCCTCACAAACTTTGTTAAATAGTTTGGAAGATAAACCAATATAATGTAGATAAGTCAGCCTATTGCCCTTATCATAAATAATATTATTGATATTTTCAAAATGCGGAGAAGTTACAGAACAACCAGTCAGTTTATCATCTGCTAAGTTTCGAGAAAAATTATAAAAAGATACATTTGCTGTCATCCTAATATAATTAAGCACAGATTGATTGGGAGCTGCCATATATAAAACGTCTGAATCTCCATTTCTTAATTGAGATAGCAACCAATCTCTTTGTTCAGGAGGAAATATTCCTCTTTTGGAAGCATAAAAACCTGAGCAAAAAATTTCGGACTCGATTCGCTCCTTACTAAATACTTCTAGGAGACGAGCAGATGATAAATTAAATATATGAGATGGGTCTTTATACTGAAAATCATACACAACAAAATCATGATGATCTAACTGCTCAAACACGAAGTCTAGAGGCTGCATGACTAAAGTATCAGCATCCAGATAAATAAATTTATCAAATTGACTTCTGGGATCAAATGCACAGTAACGGCGATTTTCTCCAACCCGATAAAATTTCTTAATACCTTTTTCTTGCCAAAGTTGAATAGCCGTTTTATGTGATTGCCATACCTGATAAGAAAACTCTTCCCAATCAGCAAAAATTTCGGGATTTTCTAAGAGTGTGACATTTTTTCTAGATGCTACCTCTGACCTAACCCTATCCAATTGGTCGTTGTAAGCAATAACACATACTGGCACATCCTGACCAGCATTAGCTTCTATACTATTAAGCAACGCCACAAGTTGATTATAAACATAATCATTCGCCAGTGTATAGATTCCATTTGTCATAATTTTACCTGTGATTTTCTACAAAATTTGATAGCCAATTCAGTAAATTTAATTTGTGCAGAATCACCTGACGAGCTTCAGCTATAGCGCTTTTAGCAGCATACCAGGCATCTGGAGTAGAAGTAACTTCTTGGATGTAGGCAATACCCTTTTCATCTAGACTTGGCAACCTTAAAAAACTACCAGGGGGTAATAGTTTGTCAGCAGCAGTCCCACCATAGTAAATTGGCAAACACCATGCTAATAAAGCATCCCAAAGTTTCTCACTCACATACCAACTGTTATCAGCATAGTTTTCAATTGAAAGATTATAATAGTATGGTGCCATGCCATGCCATTTATTACCCAATTCACCCGATTTATTCGCCCATGTTGGTAAATCGCGTCCATACAAATCAAACTTAATCTCGCTCGACTGTAAAGACTGTAAAAAGTTTAATCTTTGACGATGGTTAGCTGTGCGACTAATTCCAGAGGTAATCCAACTGCAAGGAGAAACTTTCTCCGGTGGTGGCATTTCATTTAATTCCCGAAATGAGTTGCCATGATACCAAATAGCAGGCATATAGTCGGGATGAGGCGCAAAATCATCAGGACCAGAAACATAGCCGCAGTAGTTCTGAGCTTGCTGGTATGCTCTACGATGTTTTTCTATAACTTCATCTAATGGTGGTTCCCGCAACAAATAAATTATCCTTTCCTTGCTGACTCCGCGTAGCAAAGAATTAAGATTTGATTCAGTTTTTTGTTGTTTTTTGCGAAAATTATCCAACCAAGATTTTGGCTGGGGAGGTTTGGGGAAGTTAAACTGATACATCAACAAAAAATCTGGTTTTGATGCCAGCGCCTGCATTTGTATATTACCCCAAATACCGAATTGATCGGGGGTTTGTTGCCACAGCCAATCGCCTCTTTTTTCAAGATTGCTATAGCTGCTAATCATCCCAACAGTTTTTTTTATCATTACTTTTATAATCTTTAGTTCTCGATTTGTGGACGAAAAGATTCATCTACGTAGCTCAAAATTTTTGCTGCTCTCTTTTCCCAAGAAAACTGATGTGCAAAATCTCTACTAGCTGCATAGCCTTCTATCTTTCTGGGGTATTTGTTTAAAACATCCTGTATACATTCAGCTAATTTAAGTGGATTATCTGCTTCACACCAACCAGCAACTAAAGGCGAATCTTTAAACACCATTAAAGGAGGAATTTCAGTAACCACAAGAGGAGTTCCCGAAGCCATATACTGAAAGAATTTCACTGGATTAGTGAAGTTTGCTGCTTTGCCAGAACGGTGAGGATGAGCTAAAACATCAGCTGCCTGAAATAAACTGACTAATCGTTGACGTGGTAGTATCCAACCTAATAATTTGACATTTGCTATATTTTTGGCTCTACATAGTTGTTGATAAGCTTGTATTTGTTCTTCTGTGCCTCCTGTAATAGCAAACTGAATATGTGGAAGTTCTTTAGCCGCATCAATTAAAACATCGACTCCTTTAAAAGGGTATAAAGCGCCAGAATAAACAACTAAATGCTTCCGGTCATTTATTAATAATTCTTGCCGCCATTCTTCAGCATTTTCTGCTTCTCTATTGAGAAATGATTGCTCAAAACCGTTATTTAGCCACACAACTTTTTCTGGAGGCATTCCATATTCAATTAAACTTTGTCTAATTAATTCCGATTGGGTAATGGCAATTTGAAAAAAGGGACTATTAACAATATCCGTCTCGAATGATTTCTCTTGAAAATAGTGCCGTTCATAGATAACGGGAATACGATTTTTGATTGCTGCTTTAACAAAATTCCAATCTCTGGTATGGATAAGTTTAGTATGATGCTGGATATGAATTGGTAAATAATACTTTGTAATGACTGTACTAGAATTAGTAAATTTTCCACCTATTCTATCAATTGGCCAAGACATTGGTAGTGGAGCTACCTTTAATTTTTTTTGTACATCGTAAAATTCTATAAAATTCTGGTCTGGTTCTTTGGGATTAAAAGGATTGAGCAACCCTAAAGGATGGAAATTATTTTGTTTTTTATCTGGATAGACTAAAATAGAAGAGTAACCTATATTAGCTACTGCATTAGCACAAAGTACATCATGAATTTCGTGAGCCGTGCCTGATTTCAGTGATATATCTCTACTAAAGTAAATGTATTTATTTTTTAACAATTTATTTTTCATATTATTTAAGATTGTGTAGTTGATTCATCTAAAAGATTTAAAATTTCAGAGTAGTAGCGATGATTATTTTCTCGATTTTCTGGAAGACTTTCAGGATAAGCATGACAATTTTTTAAATAATCTTGCCAATTATCAGTTTTACATGAAAATTTATTTTTATAAGAGAACTCCCACAAGGTTTTGTTAAATAATGAAAACTGAATTTTTTGCTGTAACCACTTGGAAATGGGAAATATTCCAGGTGGATGCTTGAGTGTGTAAAACTTACTACTAAATGGAAAAGATAAAACTTTTCTCCCCAGTAATGTACCCCAGTATGCTCCATGATAAGAACTGGTTAATATGGTTTCACCCGAACCCAAAAAATCCAATATTTCCTCAATATCTTGATTATTATTGGTCATGTTGGGGAAATTACTCATTTTTATCTGAAACTTTTTATGTGAAAAAACTACAAAATCATGTTTTATTTCTCGCTTCTTATCAAATGCGGGATGCATACAACTAGGGCAGGATACCCAATTATATTTATAATGAAAATCTCTAATACCAACTAAGTCAAAATTCATTAAATATTGAGAATAGTCAAAATTCTGAAGTTTTTCAATATCAAAACCATTTCCGTATATTTGTTGCCCAATTCCCCAAGCAATTAATTTGGTATGTGCCTTTTGGGCAATAAGTTTGGCAAAAGAAGGTAAAAACGGAGAGTATAAAAGTCCGCCTCCACCTACAATAATGTGTTTACCTCTTATTTCCTCAATATTTATTGTACGAATATCAGCTTGTTCAACAGTGTACCCAGGAAAACTAAAATATTTTGTAGGTGCAGAAAATAAATCTCCGATATTTGTGCTATCAATAACATGGTAATTAATAATTGATTTCATGATGGCAAGGATTTTTAACCAAAAATTGTGTCAACTTTTACTATAATTTCGACTATTGGAGTCATGCTAAATTAACCAGTAGGAATTTCTACTTTTGTATGGAAGTAGGAAGCAACAACATCATTTATCTCTGACATGAATCTCTGAGTAGAAAATAAATGTTTTTGAGTAGTAAGTGATTGAAGTAATTTGTTTTGTTGATCAGAATTGCTTAGAGTATGAATAATTTTTTCCACAGCTTCTTCCTCATTATTAAAAAATAATTCTTGATTATGCTGACCTACTATTTCAACTTGTCCACCTTCACTTTTCACGAAAGGAATAGCACCAGCTTTCACCATTTCCGCTATAGAGATCCCAAAAGGTTCTTGTTTCCAATGAATACCGTACTTACATTTAGCTAGCACTTGAATGTATTCTTCATAGGGAAGATTTTCATGTAATGTAATCCAAGATGAGTTTTCTCTTACCATCTTTTTGACTAAGTTACTATATTTCCATTCATAAAAACCTCCTCCTCCTCCTGTTATGTGTAGCTTAATATCAAAGCCTCTCTCACGAACTAGTTTAAGAATTTGTATAACTTTATGAGGCTGTTTAGGTTCTACTATTCTGCCGCTACAGATGAATGCATCTTCTTTATCAATCCAGGCTATATCAGGTGTGTCTATCACAACAGGGGGATACACCACAACATTAGGATTAATTCCATAGTGCTTATTGAAATTATCTGCAACACAGTAAGAATTAGCAATGGAGATGTTATCGAGTAGCTGTTGCTGAGAGAAATTAGATATTTTTCTATGAAAAGGTTTACCCTCAAGAACTTTGATCCAATGTACATACTGGATTCCTTTTTGACCCATATCCATTGCATTATATGCAGACATAACTAGGTCATATTTATGGCTATTTTGCTTAAATATACGAATCAAAATATGAAAAAGCAACATTCGGAAATTACTATTTTTCACCATAATCAAATAACAACTAATTTCTAAAAGTTTTGGGAGTATACTCTTAATCTCTATGTCTTCATTTAAAATACTTGTTCCATACATGGAATTAAGTTGTTCAAGTTTAATATTTCCGAGAGTAAATAATGTTATTTCATACTTATCTTTTAATGCTTGGATAATCCATAACCCAACTGCTTCCGCACCACCACCCATAAAATATGGATAATAAATAGCTATTTTTTTCATAATTAATCTCTCTGCGCTCCTGTGGTCTTTTATCTGAGATACTAGCAACTGTAATTTTAGCGATATCTTTAGATAATAAACTTTATTTCGGACAAAATGGATAGTATTTATAGTTTATTTTTTTATTTTTTCTAGTGTTTCTAAACTGTCCAGCAAGTAAATAGCTAAATCATACGAATCAGCAATTAATTGATTTTCTTTCTGGACATTATCTACTAAGTCATCGGCAAGTAAAACTAAGTAATTTATCATATTTTTGAGTTTTATCTGAACTTCTTCAAACATTTGCCTTACCTTTTGCTCCTGATCGTAAATTATCTGGTTTTTGCTCATGACTGCTGATGATTTCCAGCTATTTTGTAATTGAATACTTTCCTGAAAAATTTCAATGTTTGTAATAATTCTCAATGTTGATTTGTAAGATTCGTTCAGCAATTCTTCCCTTTCTTTGGCATTATCAACCATGCCATCAGCTAATAATCTCAAGCAACCAATAATGGAGTTCAACCGTGTGCGGATTTCGTAAGAAATCCGCATAAAAACTTGATTAGATTTGCTAGAATCTTCTACTTGTTCGCCAAATTGCATTTTATAGAGGCGCGAATAGTAATCACCTTTTTGTAAAAGTTCGTTATGGGTTCCTATTTCCACTACGCGTCCTTGGTCGAATACTGCAATTTGATGAGCTTTTTGGACTGTAGAAAGACGGTGGGCAATTACTAAGGTGGTGCGATCGCGGCTTAAATCATCTATTGCTTCTTGGACTAAACGTTCTGAAACAGTATCTAATGCTGAGGTAGCTTCATCTAAAATCAAAATTTCTGGATCTTGCAGCAAAGCCCTCGCTATTGCTAGGCGCTGGCGCTGTCCGCCAGATAGCATGACACCTCGATCTCCAATGATTGTGTCAAAACCTTGAGATAATTTGCTAATAAATTCATAGGCATTTGCCCGTTTGCTGGCTGTGATAATTTCTGCTTCGCTAGCACCAGGTTTTCCGTACGCGATGTTATGTTTTACTGATTCGTTGAACAGAAAAGTATCTTGACTCACGATACCCATTGCCTTACGCAGAGTTTTGATATTAAATTGACGTATATCAATCCCATCAATAGCAATATAGCCAGATACTGGGTCATAAAACCTTGGTAATAGGTCAGCTAGGGTTGATTTACCAGCACCAGAACTGCCTACTAAAGCTAGCGTAGTCCCTCGTGGTAAGTATAAATTTACATCCTTCAGAACTAACTGATCATATCCAGGATATGCGAAAGATATGTGATTAAAATGTACTCCTTCCTGTAATTTTGTGTAAGATAAATTACCGTTAGCCATTAATGGCTTATTATCCCGTTGTAGAAAATCAGCCACCATATCCACACTAGCTGAGTTATTGGCAAAGCTACTGCGAAGAGTATTTAACTGTGACACAAAAGGTAGCAGCCGCAGTAGGACTAATAAATATGTCAGAAGAACGGCTGAAAGCGAAGCAACTTGCTCCGCAAATAACATTCTTCCTACAAACACAATCAAAATTAAAGATATCAGTCCCGCAACTTCACTAATTGGTGCAATCATATTAGAATTCACCTGGGACTTAAATTCGGCTGTTTCACGGGCTTGAATTAATTCATTAATCTTTTGATATGTTAAGTCTTCATTAGCAGTTGCTTTAACTAAGCGAATTCCACTCAAAGTTTCTATCAAATTATTGGTGAGCGTTTTAGACATTTCGGTTAACAATTTACCAAAATATTTAGAACGACTAATGGCAAATTGATTGGCTAAAGTAACACCAGTTAGTAAAAATGTGGAAACAATCGTCAACTCCCAGGAAATTGATAATAAAATAGATATAAAAACTAAGATTGTAATTACAAGTATTACTAATTTAATTAGATTATTTAAAGAACTAGAAGCACGTGGGATTTCTCCATTCAGGCGATTCATTAAATCACCCAGTTTCATCCTTGTATAATAATTAATATCCATTTCTAGTAATAACTGTACACCTGCTTTACGCATATCAGAGGTAAGCGTTCGAGATACAGAACTAGATGCCAAACTACTGACGTAGCTAGAAGCATTTTTCAAAAATATGATCACTATAATTGATGTTGCCATCAATCCCAATTGATAACTTTCAGGAAAATTATCAAATGGCGACATAATAGCTCTAATAATGGGTGGAGCATTTGTTAAATCTATTTCTTGTCCTACTATTTTTAGGACTATTGGCACAATCATGGCTGTGCTGATGCCATTAAATAAAGCTCCAGAAAACCCCAGGATTATCGTTAAAATAATTCTGCCTGGATAAGGCTTAATGAATTTTACTAGCTGATTAAGAGTAGACATAAATAGTTTATAGATAACCTTAGAAATTTGACCCGTACTTAAGATTTATTTTTCTATTTTCAGATGCCTGAAAAATTATATAATTTTGTTGAACTTTATTTCTCTAATTGAGAAATAACTTTAGATAACGTCTCTGCCATCGTATCAACACTATAACATTTAACACATCTTTCCCTAGCCATTTGACCTTTTGTTTGAGCTTCATCGAAATGTTGAAATATCCATTGAATCTTTTCTGCTATTTGTTCTGGACAACTAGAATCAACTAAATATCCTGTTTCGCCGAGAATTTCGGGAATATCTCCTACCCTTGTTGCTAAAACAGGTTTCGCCATAGCCATACCATCAGTTAATTTCAGAGGGAATTGAGCTAAAGCGGCTGGAGTATTTCGCTGTGGAACCACTATAACGTGTGCTGCGGCTACAATTTTAGGCATTTCTGTAGATGAATGTTTGGGTAACTTAATGATCCAATGCCCCCATTTTTCCATAAGTTGAGCATCATAATCATCATAGGGACTACCACCGACAATTACTAATCTTAAATCAGGCTCATTGAGCTGTTCTAAAGCTATTAAGACATCTTCAACTCCTTTGTATGGTCTTGGCGCACCGGGAAACATTAAAATTCGATATCCAGACAGCCCATAACGCGCTCTACTTTCTTCAGCATTATAAAGATTAGGATTAAACAAACCAGTATCTTTGCCGTTGGGCAAATATACACCACCAAATCGCTCTTTTAAAAATTGGGTATGAATTGTGATGGCATCAGCATTTTGTGTCATGCCTTCCACCCACTTTAAATAAAGTGGATGATCAGGATATCTCAAAGCACCATTTGTTCTAAAAAAAATATCTCGGAATAATTGTTTGGGACTGGGGTTATACTGCCATTTATCGCCACCATACCAACTCAGTTCCCAGTCATCTATATCTAAAATAATCGGTCGATGGGTTTTTAACCTTTTCAGCAGAGAAATGCCCAAGGTAGTAGGCTTTGGTCTCATAGCATAAATAATATCACCATCGAGTTTTTTGAGAACTTGAGAGGCTGATTTGAGGAATTTTGGATAGTTATAGCCTGTAACATGACTAACTGCAATTTCAGATTGAGGCATTACTGCTGCTTGATTACCAAAAACAAACCCTACAATTTCTACTTCATATTTAAGCTTTTGCAGGGCTTGAGCCAACAAAAATGAACGTACACCGCCACCGCCCCATCGCCCAGCCCCGGTACTTGACAAATCGCTGACTAGTATTGAAATTTTTAATTGAGTTTTTCTTTGCTGTAAACTCACAATAATTTTGCTTTAGTTAATATTTACAAGAAGATATTCAGTAACTTGGCTATAAACTCAGATGATCTGCAAAAACGTTCAGCGTTTTCCATAATTGTTTTTTAATGTTTTAGCCAACAATAAATTTACCTTGGAATTTAGACTGTTTCCCAGAGAAATATTACTGAGTCATAAAGATTAGCTTTGATGAAGTCCAGTATTACTTAAGTATAACTACGGTTATATGTTATCATGGTTTGTTAAATATAACAGCCATAATAAACAAAATATAGACAGTTTAGTAAATTTAAGCAAGTAGCTCAACAACTTATTGGAGTTATAGGATAGATAAAATACATGATGAGGGAGAAAGAGCCAATGCAGGTAATCCGGATTGAAGCACTTTCAGATAACTACATATTCTTACTGCATGATATCGTAAAAAATATTGCTGCTGTTATTGATCCGGCAGAGGCTGAACCAGTATTGCAGAAACTGACTGAACTCAAAGCCGAGTTGGTAGCTATTTTCAATACTCACCACCATAACGACCATGTGGGTGGAAACAAGCAATTAATCGAACATTTCCCCGACTTGACAGTATATGCGGGAGCCGAGGATAGAGGCAGAATTCCGGGACAACAGGTATTTTTGCAAGCAGGCGATCGCGTCCAGTTTGGCGATCGCACTGCTAAAGTTTTCTTCATTCCTGGTCATACTCGCGCTCATATTGCTTACTACTTCCCTCCTGTAACATCTAGTGAAACTGGAGAACTATTCTGTGGTGATACCCTGTTTGCTGGCGGTTGTGGACGCTTATTTGAAGGCACACCGACGCAGATGGTGGAATCATTGAGTAAAATACGCTCTCTCCCAGATAATACCCGTGTTTGGTGCGCCCATGAATACACCTTAAAAAATTTGCAATTTGCTCTGACTGTGGATAGTGATAATACTGAATTACAAAGGCGCTACGAGGAAGTAAAGAACTGCCGGATTCGCCAAGAAGCTACTGTTCCCTCATTTTTGGGTGTGGAGAAGCTGACCAATCCGTTTTTACGTTGGGAACAACCCTCATTACAATTAGTAACCAAAAGTAGTGATCCAGTACAGACTTTTGCTCGTTTACGGGGAATGAAAGATAGATTTTAGTTAATTTGCTGATTTTCCCCAGCTATTTTGACGCTGACGCAACTTCACCAAAACTTTAACTCGCCGCTTGAAATCTTCAAATTCCTCTGGACTCAGCGCCGTTTTTTGCCATGCGGGACGCTGCATTAAGTTTTCCGACCAATCATGTAGTTTGGGGTAATGGTCGAGAGAAATACCCAAATTTGGTAATCCAGGCACAATACAGCACTTCCGGCAGCTATGAGGTACATCCCAAAAGCTGAAAGTTATGATAGGAGAGGGACAAGGAGAAAAACTGTATTGCCTAATAGCCGGAAGGGCTGTAGATCCAGCCACAATCTCTGCTAAGGATAACTGTTCGCCACCAAAAAAACTGCGATCGCCTAAAGTTTCTGTGAAAAATTTGAGGATTTTATCTATATGCTGTTTTGCCTGTGTAAATTTTAGTGAGGTTTTATTTTCGTAAATCAGGGAAATAACTTTGGGAAATAATTCGTTAGTCGTCACCATTTGTAATAAATATAGAACTTCTCATTTAATATTAGATATTCTAAACACATCCATTGCCAGCTAGACTACCCTATGTAGATTGGAACAATAGATTTTTTATCCATTTTCACCTCTCGCTACATTTTTAAATTAAATAATTAAAACTTATATTTCGCCCCTAAATTTCTTTGGCTGAAATTTGGATGCACATTCTTTAGCGATCGCGATCAAATTCTGCTAATTTCTACAAATTTTCTCACCTTATGTATATAATGCAAGCAAGTGCTTACATTTGCCCAATACACATTGCTTAATTCTTGATTTATGGCTGGAAATAAACCACAGTTTTTACAAAATTAAAATATACCAACAAACTTTCTCAAACAACCTTACATATCAGATCAGGTTTGCCAAGCAAGCTGAGATGACAACTTCCCAGTCGATTTATAAGATAAGAAAATTAAAGATGCTCAACTCTGAACCCCCTGAGTCTCCAGTTTCTGCTGAAATTGAACAGCAAGAGCAAACATTGAAACCAAGTCCAAAGCGACGTTGGCTGTTAATTTTGGGTATCGTCTTGTTAATTGCTGGTAGTGGCGGCGTTGGTTGGCGCTGGTGGCAAAATAGCTTTGCAGGTAATGGACCACCAGGCGATAGAGCTGCTGCGGGTCAAGCGATGGGAATTCCTGTGAAGTTAGCGACTGTAGAAACTAAAACTATACAAGACAGTTCAATAATTGGGGGTTTTTTAGACGCTCCCGGCTCAGTAACACTCAGGCCGGAAATTGATGGGCGAATCAGTGAAATTTTATTTAAAGAAGGCGATCGCGTCCAAAAAGGGCAAGTTATAATTCGGATGCAAAGTGCCGACACCCAAGCCCGCCTACGACAAGCAAAAGCAACATTAGACCGTACCCAAGCCCGACTAGCAGAACTCAAAGCAGGTACACGTCCCGAAGAAATTGCCCAAGCCCAAGCCAGATTAGCCCAAGCTGAAACTCGCCTCAAAAATGCCCAAGGGGGAGCGCGCCCCGAAGAAATTGCTCAGGCGGAAGCTCAAATTGAGGTCGCTAAATCTGATCTAGAATTAGCACAGTCAAGAGGTCAAAGATACCAACAATTAAGAACAGAAGGTGCTGTTTCTCAAGACATATTAGAAGGATTTCTCGGAGAACAAAGAAGCGCTGAAGCTAGGCTAAAAGAAGCCCAAAGACGGCTCGACCAACTCCGCAAAAGCAGAAGCTCAGATATTAATGAATTAGCTGCGGCTGTAGAACTAGAAAAACAAAATGTCAGACAACTAGAGAATGGTTCCCGCCCCGAAGAAATTGCCCAAGCCCGTTCTCAAGTAATGGAAGCCGCAGCCCAAGTTCAGGTAGCGGAAGTCCAAAAGCAATACACAAACGTTGTCGCTCCTCTAACTGGTATTCTCGGTGATATCCCGGCAAAAATAGGAGATTTTGTCAGCGAAGGAGATGAACTCACCACACTAAATCAAAATAGGACTTTGGAACTGAATTTATCTATCCCTTTCAATGAAGCCGAAAGGTTACGTGTGGGATTACCTGTACAAGTTTTAGATGCTGAAGGCAAACCTGCCGTTACGGGTCAAGTAAGTTTCATCTCGCCTAACATCAGTGTGAATACGCAGAATATTTTAGCTAAAGCCACCTTTGCTAATACCAGAAACCAAATACTCAATCGCCTGAGCGTCCAAGCCAGAGTCATTTGGGATGAGCGTCCAGGAATATTAATTCCCACTGAAGCCATATCTCGCATGGGTGGACAGACTTTTGTGTTTGTGGCTGAAGCACCAGCAGAATCGCAACCAGGAATGCCCAATCTCGTAGCTATACAAAAACCCGTGAAATTAGGAGCTATTGAAGGAAACAATTATCAAGTTCTGGAAGGACTGGAAGTTGGAGACAAAATAGTTGTTGCGGGTATTCTCAATCTAACGAATAATGCGCCGATTATGCTTGCACCTGAAGAAATGGGGAATAGTAATTCGTAATTCGTAATTCGTAATTCGTAATTCGTAATTGAATATTTTTTGGATTCAGAATTTGAGATTTTAACCATTACAGCAGTTTGCCAGTCATTGAAGTACATATCTAATTATTATCAATCTTGTGGGCTGGTCTTCTTGTCTTTGTGTAAGTCGCTTAGATGAAATGCGCTGTCAATGAAATCCCAAATTGGTTGACTAATTGCTAACTACTAATTTCTCAAATCTATGTTTGTTGATTTTTTTATTAAACGGCCAGTTTTTGCGACAGTTTGTGCATTGATTGTGCTGCTATTGGGATTGATTTGTCTTCCTACACTACCCATTGCTCGTTTCCCAGATATCGCTCCCACTCAAATCAACGTCACGGCTAACTTTAGCGGAGCCAGTGCCGAGGATGTAGAAAGCGGTGTCACAAACATTTTAGAAAGGCAAATCAACGGTATTGAAGGTATCCGCTACATTACTTCTAGTAGTAGTAATGATGGTTCTACTAATATTACAGCTACCTTTGATTCATCCCGAAATCCAGATATTGCGGCTGTGGATGTGCAGAACCGGGTTTCTGTTGCCCAACCGCAACTACCAGAAGCAGTACAACGCACTGGGGTTAGGGTTTCAAAGCAATCTAACAATATACTGTTAGCAATTGGTCTATTTGCTGAGAATGATGAGTACGACAATATATTTTTAAGCAACTATGCCGACCTTTACTTAGGAGATGCTTTAAAAAGAGTTAAAGGTGTGGGTAATGTCACCATCTTTGGCGAACGTCGTTATGCTATGCGTCTCTGGTTAGATCCTAGTCGCCTTGCAGGTCGGGGACTAACGACTGCGGATGTAGCCAATGCCTTATCGGAACAAAACTTACAGGTCGGTGCGGGGCGAATTGGTCAAGAACCTGCTCCTGAAGGGCAAAGTTATCAAATAGATGTGCGTGCTGTCAGTAGGCTGACCGAACCATCGGAATTTGAAGAAATTGTCCTGAAAACTAACGATGATGGCACATTAATTAAGCTGAAAGATGTGGGGAGAGCCGAACTAGGAGCCGAAAATTACAACTCATTTTTGCGATATCGCGCTAAAGATGCGGTAGGTTTGGGTATTTATCAGCTTCCTGGAAGTAATGCCTTAGATGTGGCGCGGGGAGTTAGGGAAGAAATGGCGCGACTAGCTCCCAATTTTCCGCCGGGATTGCGGTATGAGGTAGCTTTTGACACTACACGCTTTGTGGAAGAGTCGATGTCAGAGGTCGTCAAGACTCTGATTGCAGCAGTTATACTGGTTGTAATTGTAATTTTTGTCTTTTTGCAGGACTGGCGCACTACTTTAATTCCCGCCCTGACGGTTCCTTTGTCTCTGATTGGGACATTTATTTTTGCTAGACTTTTTGGCTTTTCTATTAATAGTTTGACTTTATTTGGTCTAACTTTAGCATCTGGGATGGTGGTAGACGACGCGATTGTGGTCGTTGAGCAAATCAGCCGTTTTATTAAAGATAAAGGCATGAGTCCTCGCCGAGCCGCCAGTGAGTCAATGGCGGAACTATTTGGTGCAGTGATTGCTACTTCCTTGGTGCTGATGGCGGTATTTATCCCAGTGGCGTTTTTTCCGGGAACCACAGGCGCACTTTATCGGCAATTTGCCCTGACCATCGCCTTTTCCATTGTGATTTCTACTTTTTTGGCTTTGACTCTGACACCTTCTTTATGTGCCTTACTGCTACGTCCTGGACAGCAAACTACAGGCTGGCTGGGTCGGGTTTTTGATCGAGTTAATCAGGTACTTGATTCGGTACAAAGAAGCTATGAGCGATCGCTTAATTTCCTAGTCCGCTTTAAAAATATTATTATAGGATTATTCATTGTCTCCTTGGGAATGACAGTTTGGCTGTATATTACAGTACCTACAGCTTTTCTCCCAGAAGAAGACGAAGGCTTTTTTATTACAATACTCCAAGGACCACAAGGAGTTTCCCTACAATACACCAGTGATGTCATTGCCCAGGTAGAAAAAGAAATTCTCCAAATTCCTGAAGTGGTGGGAACCTTTGCTGTCGGCGGCTTTAGCTTCAGTGGTAATACTGCTAACACTGGTATTATATTTACCACATTAAAACCTTGGGCAGAACGCTCACGACCAGACCAAACAGTACAAGCGATTATCGGTAACTTACGCGGAAAATTATTCGCCATCCCAGAAGCCAGAATCTTTCCCGTAAACCCACCACCTATTCAAGGCGTAGGTAACTTTGGTGGCTTCAATTTTCAACTCCAAGACCGTAGAGGGAGTAGTGGCTTAGACAGTTTAGTTCAATCAATGGGGCAAATGCTGGGTCGCGCCAACCAAACACCAGGATTACAAGCTGTATTTAGTACTTTTGCCGCAGAAACACCACAATTGCTGGTAGAAGTAGACCGCAACCGAGCCAAAGCACTGCAAGTTTCCATAGATGATATTTTCCGGACTCTGCAAACTGCATTGGGTTCTCAATATGTTAACGATTTCAACCTCCAGCAGCGTAATTATCGAGTTTATATCCAAGCAGACCAACAGTTTCGCTCTAACCCCAAAGACATAGGCAAACTATATGTTCGTTCTCAAACCAATCAAATGATTCCTTTAAAGAACTTAATTACAACTACTTCTGTTGTAGGGGCGCAAACCATTAATCACTACAATCTATTTCGCTCAATTGAAATCAATGGTTCTGCTGCTCCAGGTTCTAGTTCGGGAAACGCAATTCAGGCTATGGAACAATTAGCGGCGGAAATTTTACCCCCCGGTTTTGGTTATGAGTGGTCAGGAACCGCATTAGAAGAAATAGAATCTGGCGGTTTAGCACCCATTATCTTTGGTTTAGGAATCGTCTTTGTCTTTTTAGTCCTAGCAGCTCAGTATGAAAACTACATAGACCCCTTAATTATCCTTTTAGCAGTACCTTTAGCAATTTTTGGCGCACTTATAGCCCAATCAATGCGAGGATTTGCCAATGATGTGTACTGTCAAATCGGTCTAGTCATGTTGATTGGTTTAGCCAGTAAGAACGCCATTTTAATTGTAGAATTTGCTAACCAACTACGAAATGAAGGGTTTTCCATTGCTAAAGCGGCTGTTGAAGCTGCACAAGAGCGTTTACGCCCGATTTTGATGACGGCATTTTCTACACTTCTGGGTATTTTCCCCTTGACAATAGCCACAGGCGCAGGTGCGGGAAGTCGCCAGTCCTTGGGAACAACCGTATTTGGTGGGATGTTAATCGCTACCTTTTTGAGTTTGTTTGTAGTGCCAATTTTGTATATTGTAATTAAAACAACTACAGAAAGTTTGTTTAAATCAAATCGCCATCAAATGGAACTGGATAGAGAAACTACATATTCGTCAAAACATGATGAATAAAACCCCACCCCTAGCCCCTCCCCGCAAGCGAGGAGGGGAACTAGAGGTTTTTTCATAATAATCTAACTCTCTCTTCCTCTCCTCCTCTGCGCCTCTGCGCCTCTGCGTGCAATCAATCTCAACTTTCAACGAGAAACTAATGGAGATATTTCAAGTCATAAAAGACACTATCACCAACCCACCAATTCCCCACGAACCACATAAGCAATCATTAAAAGCTTGGGCGATGTATTGTTTGCGGGACAAAGGTTTTAAAGTAGTGTATGCCCAAAATGCCGACTTTGCTATTGAACCCAAGGGACAGGAAAAGGTATATTTTAAAGTTACTAATAATGCAGAAGATGTAGATAATTCTACTAACTGGATACTTTGGGACAGTGCAACCAAAAACGTTAGCCTGATTCGACCTGAATAAAAGTTCGTAGTGTAAAGCCCTGCGGGCATGGCTGCGCTTACCGCGTAGCGTCTCGTTCGCGTAGCGTCTCCGAAAGGAGATAGAGAGGACTAAAGTCCTCTCCATCCACTAGACTTGCTTTTCAAATATCATTAAGTGCTGCTGAGGTAACAAATTTTTGGTTTCTCGCCAAACTAAACCCACAGCTTGCATTTCTTTACGAACTTGCTTTTGAGTCATTTTGTGCAAACGTTTAATCATAATCAAGGGATTTTCGCCCCGATATTCCACCAGCACTACTTTACCTCCTGGTTTCAGGGCTTTAACAATTCCTGTCATCACTTCTTGGGGATATTCTAACTCGTGATAAGCATCCACCATTAGCGCTAAATCCACACTTGCATCTGGAAGGTTGGGGTTGGTGAGAGTTGCTAAAATTGGCTCAACGTTGGTAATATTTTTTTCTTGTTTGAAAAAGTCAATTATCTCTAGCATTTCTGGTTGAATATCTACAGCTAACACCTTTCCATCTGTTAATAATGGTGCAATGCGAAAGCTGAGATATCCTGTACCTGCGCCAATATCCGCCACTACATTATTGGGTTGTAAATTCAGCGCACTGACTATTTTACTAGGTTGTTCTTCTACCTCGCGTCTAGGTCTTTCTAACCAACCTGCGCCTGTGTGTCCCATGACTTTGGCTATTTCTCGCCCCATGTAGTATTTTCCGATACCGTCTGAACTAGGATGAGTTCGCTGTTCATAAATATTATCGAAGAGAGTAGCGGCGTTTGCTGTGGTGATGGGGATAAATAGGAAGTTTAACAGGAGGAGGAGGATGGTGATGAGTTTCATGTTTTAAACGCAGAGGGACGCTGAGGTTAACGCAAAGGTGCGCGGAGGTTTTAAATTACGAATGGTTGAATTTGAGGGGTTTGCCATTCTTCGCCTATGCGATCGGCTACTAGGGGTGTGACAATGAATTTGGGTGGAGTACCAGCTTGAACGTCAATTTTTACGCAGGAGTAAGGTAGATGCTTGTGGGTTTTTTTTCCGTTGCGACCGAAAAAGAGTAAGGACTCGGCTACTTTGCGTGGGGGACGACCAGGAAGTTCTGTGAAAATTTCTATTAAGTCATTGCCTTCTCGACGTTGACGGCGGGGATAATGACCACTGCCACCGGAGATGATACAGTTAATATGAGAATCGGCGTATCCTGTGTCACCTGTGCGAATATGTTCTAAGCAGTGGGCGTGTCCGTTGAAGATTAAATCAACTATGGGACGGTCTTTGATTTGGGAACCCAGGGTTTCTGCTACCTGTTCAAATACAAAGCGGAGGCGATGGCGCACTGCTAAGGTTTGGGCTTGATTCCATTTTGTGGCTTCTGTGACGTAGGGTGGATGGTGAAAGAAGATAATTCTTCCCCGCACTTCTGAAGTGTGCCACGATTCTATAAGTCTGTTTTTTAACCAATTCAGTTGTTCAAAATCTATAATGTCTGTGGCGTTGGATGCTAGTTGTTTTTCAATGTCAATTTTAATTTCGTTGATTTGCTCTAATTTGGCATTGAGATAATCAAGTTGTTCTGCTTCGGTGGGTTTTTCGGGGTTAAGTTGGTCGCAGGTTGCTAAAATTTGCTCTTCTTCTTGGTCTATGACTTGGCGACGCTGCTGCAATTCCCGGCGGTTCATTTCCCCTTCTGGGGTTTCTGGTAAGGGAGATGGTGTATTAAATGTGTTGGAATCTAAGGCGAAAAAGTCAATACCGCCGTAACGAAAGGTGTAATAGCGGTTGGGTAAACGGGTGAATTTTCCGGGTTGATAACGCAAACACCGCCCCGCGTCAATTATACCAGTGTAATGTTGATCTAAATGATTTTGTAATTCTTTTGGGGAAGCGATCGCCCCTATATAGTCAAGAAATGCTCTGGCATAAGCATCACCTTTATTTGATCCATGCCAACCAATTTCAATGTCTTTGTACCGCAGGAATCGACGTAACGGCCGGGTGCTTCCTGTAAATAAACGATACATCAATGGCACATCATAGTAATCGTGATTACCGGGTACTGCTAAAAATGGCAGATTGAATAACATCCGATCATAGGCAATATTTTCGGGTTGGTCTCCGCCTACGAGGAATTCTCGATAAGGTTGAATAAAGTTTTTAGCATAATACTCATGGGAACCCACTGCATAAATGACATCGCCAGTATGTAAGACAAAACGGCAATCGTCTTTATGGGGAAGCATTAATTCGGCAACTTTCCGTTGAGGATGGTATCCGTAAAGAGATGTTGTACCAGTGTCACCAATTACCATAAAGGAAAATTCCGGATTGTCCTCTTTACCATCATCAATTACCATGCTGGTTTGGTCGATTCCCTGAGAGACTATCTGGGGATGATGCCACCGCACTCTTTGCTTCATTTTGTGGATTTTCTCGGAAATTGATGGTTCAGAAATTAATTTCATCTGTAATTTTCCTGAATTTTAAGTTTTTTTGATGACAGCAACCTGCGATTTAGCGGATAAGTTGCGCGGATTTGTGAGTTTGCGTAAAAATAAGAGTTAGGATGCCTTAATTTATCTTAACAATGGCGCTCACACAGCTACATCAAAATTTTCCCCTTGCACAAACACCGCCAGATCATCGGGGATATGATTATGATTTGGTCATTGTCGGCGGTGGAATTATTGGTTTAACTTTAGCTTCGGCTTTGAAGGATTCTGGCTTAAGTGTTTTACTAATTGAGGCTAGAGTCGCGTCAGCCGCAGTTGCTAAGGGACAAGCCTATGCAATTCATATGCTTTCGGCTCTCATTTACCAAGGAATTGGGATTTGGGAGGAAATATCGCCTCAAATTGCTAAATATTGCCAAGTTCGTCTTTCGGATGCCGATTATCCTGATGTTGTAGAATTTGCTACGGATGATATAGGTAAGCCAGAGTTGGGTTATGTGGCAGAACATCAAGCGCTGTTACAGCCTTTGCAGGAGTTTGTCCAAAATTGTCCGAATGTGACTTATCTCTGTCCGGCTGAGGTGGTAAAGACAGAATATCAGCAAGATATTGTGGCTATAGATATTAAAATTGCTGATCAAATTCAGACAGTCCGCAGTAAATTAGTTGTAGCAGCTGATGGTTCGCGATCGCGCATTCGTGAAGCTGCGGGAATTAAAACCAATGGCTGGAAATATTGGCAATCTTGTATTGTAGCATTTGTTAAGCCAGAAAAACCACACAACAATACTGCTTACGAACGATTTTGGACTAGCGGACCCTTTGCGATTTTACCTCTGCCGGGAAACCGTTGCCGCATCGTTTGGACAGCCCCTCATGCAGAAGCCAAGGCTTTGTGTGCTTTAGATGACGAGCAATTTTTGGCAGAACTCAGCCGCCGCTATGGTGATCAAATGGGTAAATTAGAATTACTAGGCGATCGCTTTATTTTTCCAGTCCAACTTATGCAAAGCGATCGCTATGTTCTCCCCAGATTAGCCTTAATTGGCGATGCCGCCCACAATTGTCATCCCGTCGGCGGACAAGGTTTAAATTTGGGGATTCGAGATGCAGCCGCTTTAGCGCAAGTTATACAAAAAGCCTTCGCCGCAGGTGAAGATATTGGGAATGTCAAAATCCTCAAACGCTATGAACGTTGGCGCAAGCTAGAAAACCTGACAATTTTAGGTTTCACCGATTTGTTAGATCGAGTATTTTCTAATAACTTTTTACCACTGGTAATAGTTCGTCGCTTGGGTTTAGGGATGATGCGGCGCATACCGATGTTAAAAGTGTTTGCGCTGAAATTGATGATTGGGTTGAAAGGACGTACCCCAGAATTAGCCAGAAGGTAAGAGGCAGGGAGGGGTGCAGGGTGCAGGGTGCAGGGTGCAGGGTGCAGGGAGGGGGGAATAAATTGGAATGATGGGAAAATCCTTCTTCCTTCTTCGTTTGTGTACTTTGCGTCCTTTGCGGTATGCGCTTCGCGCACGCTACGCGTTAGCGGAGCTTTCGCTTTAGCGATACGTTCCTCATAATATATTTAGACGCGATGAATCGCGTCTCTACAAAAGTGGAAAATTTTGGAATTATATTCTTGCTAGCAAATTGGTAAAATATTTAATGCACTCATACTGGGTACAATGTATATGACTTTCAGCTAAAATAGCTAAAAAATTTCATATCATCTACTAAAGATAGATGTTACATGATTAAGGGTGTGCAGTAGAATTCATTACTGGCAACAGTTTTTATTCTCCAAGTAATTGAACATCAAAACAGAAAAAGTGATTACACCCACCACCAGGAATCCTAGAGTTTCCAGAAATTTAACGGCACTTCTCAGCGAATATTCATGCTGAAGAAACTACAAAAAAAACACATTTCTTTCATTGCTTTTGCAGCACTGTTTGCCTTTTCAGCAGGCGCAATGGTATCAGCACCTGAAATTGGTAAATTCTTAGGACAAGGTTTTAGTCTGTCTAGAAATCAGCCTGAGCAAATTTCTCCAGCTAATCAAGCCAACTCAGCTGTATTTCCATTAGTATCTCAGTCTAGAACAGAACGGGCCGAAAAACTAGAAGCGATCGCCAACGGTTCCAATTCACCAGACAGGGAACGCGCCCGTTATTTATTAGCTAGTGATTTAATTGACACTAGGGACGCGGAACAAGCTTTAAATCTTCTCCAAGGACTAGAAAAAAGTTATCCCAGTCTTGGCCCCTATATTTTGCTGAAACAGGCACAGGCACAAGATATACTGGGTGAAGGCGGTAAAGCTTCCGACCTCAGACAAAGAGTGCTGAGAGAGTATCCCGAAGCAGCAGGAAAAGCTAAAGCTCTATATATGATCGCCCTACCAGAGCATCATGATACAGCGATCGCGCAATTTCCTTCTAATCCCCTCACCTGGGACATTATTCAGAAGCGGTTACAAGAAAATCCCAATCAGCCACAGTTGCGGTTAATTCTGGCGCAGTACGCCTATAATCAACCTGGAATCGTTGGCGTTTTAGATCAACTAATCAAAGAGCCGAATCTCAAACCCGAAGAATGGGAAATTGTTGGTACAGCTTATTGGGAAAACAATCAATTTGCCAAAGCCGGTGATGCCTATTTTAAAGCACCCCCAACCTCCCGCAACCTTTACCGCGCTGCCAGAGGAATACAGATAGGAGGTAAAGAACAGCCAAAAGCTATTGCTACTTATAATCAACTAGTACAAAAATTTCCTGAAGCTAGCGAAACGGGACTAGGTTTATTACGTTTGGCAGAATTGGCTAAAACTCGTAAAGATGCTTTACCCTATCTTGACAGAATAATTGTGAAGTTTCCTCAAGAAGCCAGTAGAGCAATAGTAGAAAAAGCCAAAATTTACCAGGGACTTAACGATCAAAAATCGGCTCAACAAACTTGGGAATTACTTTTAAGCAAATACGGTAGTTCTAATCAAGCCGCAGAGTATCGCTGGGAGAAAGCCAACCAGCAAGCCAAGGCGCAAAATTACGCAGGGGCTTGGCAATGGGCGCAACCAATTGCTACCGATAATCCTAATAGTATTTTAGCTCCCAGAGCAGGCTTTTGGGTAGGTAAATGGGCGATAAGATTAGGAAAGCAGCAAGAAGCGAAAGCCGCTTATGAGTATGTATTGAGTCAATATCCTTACTCTTACTATGCTTGGCGATCGGCTGCTAACTTGGGGCTGAATGTCGGCAACTTTGACAACGTGCGGCAATTGCAACCAGAAATAGTTCCTAATACACGTCCAGTACCTCCCGCAGGTTCAGACACCTTTAAAGAACTGTATTTGTTAGGCGAAGACAATGATGCTTGGTTGCAATGGGAAACAGAATTTCTGAATAAACTCCAGCCCACGGTAGCCGAACAATTTACCGAAGGATTAATGCGGCTAGTTAAGGGAAACAATCTCTCAGCAATTAGCCTGATTTCTCGGTTGGAAGACAGAGAAACACCAGAGGAACAAGCCGAGTATCAGGCTTTGAGCCAACAGATAAAATATTGGCAAGCTCGTTATCCTTTTCTCTATCGCCAGGAAATTAAAAAATGGTCTACTGAACGGCAGTTAAATCCTCTGCTAGTTACAGGCTTGATGCGTCAAGAGTCCATGTTTCAGCCAAAAATTAAGTCCGTGGTTGGTGCGACTGGTTTAATGCAGGTCATGCCCGCTACAGGTGAATGGATTGCGCCGCAAATAAATTTGGATAGCAAAACCATTAATTTAGAAGATCCCAATGAAAATATTAATTTGGGGACATGGTATTTAGACTATACCCATCGGCAGTATAACAATAACTCCATGTTAGCGATCGCCAGCTACAATGCCGGCCCCGGTAACGTCGCCAAATGGCTGCGAACGATTCCTAACAATGATCCAGACGATTTTGTGGAAGACATTCCTTTTAATGAAACGAAAAATTACGTGCGACAAGTATTTGGTAACTACTGGAATTATCTGCGACTTTACAATCCTGAGATTTCGGCTAAGGTAGCAAGATACTCAGAAACACATCCAAAATTGCCCCAAAGGTAATTCTCTGAGGATGTCTGAAAAACAGTCCCAAAATTTTCACGCTGCCAAAAATATAGTTTGGTCGCTGCTTACCCGGATACAATAGTTAACAAATGTTGCCTATTGAGCTGACTAATGACACCCTCACAAGATGTAACTACTCCTGATCTCGACCAAGAGGAATATGGCAACTCAGAAATTGATCCTCTCAATGAGTTACCAGATGAAGTCGAAATGTCCCTTTTCGACCACCTCGAAGAGTTACGACAAAGGATTTTCTATTCTCTGATTGCTGTCGTCTTTGGTGTAATTGGCTGTTTCATCGCCGTTAAGCCAATTGTCAAGTTACTAGAAGTCCCAGCCCAAGGAGTAAAATTTCTCCAACTTGCGCCCGGAGAATATTTCTTTGTCTCCATTAAAGTCGCAGGTTACAGTGGTTTAGTACTTTCTAGCCCCTTCATTCTCTATCAAATTATCCAATTCCTGCTTCCAGGGCTAACACGCCGGGAACGCCGCTTACTGGGGCCAGTCGTTTTGGGTTCCAGTGTGCTGTTTGCAGCTGGTTTGGTATTTGCCTACTTGCTACTAATTCCCGCAGCTTTGAATTTCTTCATTAGCTACGGTGAAGATGTCGTAGACCAACTGTGGTCGATTGACAAATACTTTGAATTTGTGCTGCTACTGTTATTTAGTACTGGTTTAGCATTTCAAATTCCGATTATCCAATTATTACTAGGGAATTTGGGAATTGTTTCCTCTCAAAGGATGATTGCTGGCTGGCGTTTTGTGATTATGGGAGCAGTAGTTTTAGGTGCTGTCCTCACCCCTTCCACTGACCCCCTCACCCAAAGTCTGTTAGCAGGTGCAGTCTTAGGACTGTATTTTGGTGGTATTGGTCTAGTGAAACTCACAGGTAAATGACACAAATTAACTATGACGACTTTGAACAAGTAGAAATTTGTGTGGGTAGAATTATCGAAGTTAGAGATTTTCCCCAAGCCCGAAAACCAGCTTATAAATTGTGGATAGACTTTGGTGAATTGGGCGTTAAAAAATCCAGCGCCCAAATTACTAAACTGTATAATTCCGAAGATTTAAAAAACAAATTAATCTTAGCCGTTACCAACTTCCCGCCCCGACAAATAGCCGATTTCATGTCAGAAGTGTTAGTCTTAGGCGTAGTTGGGGAAAATGGCGAAGTTGTGTTAATTCAACCAGATAGAGATGTACCATTAGGCCAAAGAATTTCATAAAGAACCTCACCCCCAGCCCCTCTCCTTACTAAGGAGAGGGGAGAATTGGAGAGAACTTCTGAGACTGGGTAAACTAAACTTGCACTGAATCAATATTCCTCTCTTCCCTTGGCGTTCTTCTCCCAAGGGGAGACGCTGCGCGGTAAGCGTTCGCGTTAGCGTGCCGGAGGCTCTAGCTATGCCGAAGGCTTTAGGCTTCTTGGCGGTTAATTCCTCAATATTCAAAAAATCAGCCATCAGCAGCTTCTTCCGTGGCTAACTTCTGCCCAATCTTCGGTTCCATACCAGCAAGCAGCCGCTCAATATTAGTGCGATGGCGTAAAATCACATACAACCCCCCAGCAACACCAAACAGAATAGAAGGTAAAGGTTGCCGTAAAACTGCCATCAAAATAGGAACAGCGATCGCACCTGCAATAGAACTCAATGATACAATCCTGAATATAGCGATAAACACAGCAAAAATGCCTGCTGTAGCCAAACCCACTTGCCAATTCATCGCCAATAAAATGCCTAAACTGGTAGCCACAGACTTCCCACCAGAAAAGCCCAAAAAGATAGATTTACTGTGTCCCAAAATAGCGCATAAACCAGATAAAGTAATCATCCAAGGTTGCCAAATTGGGATATCTACCGTTGAGGGGATAAGACTTTGACCAGAAGCAAAAGAGAATAACCAGTAAATAAGTGCGATCGCTAAAACACCCTTCAAGCAATCAATCACTAAAACAAAAGCTCCCGGACCTTTTCCCAAAGTCCTTAATACATTAGTTGCGCCCGTTGAACCCGAACCAACTTCCCGAATATCAATACCCTGTAACCACTTACCCGCAATGTAGCCAGTGGGAAAAGAACCCAACAGATAAGCTACAACCAAAGCCACACCACACAAACTGAGCCAGACAACCATAATTAAATCAGTTAACAGTTAACAGTTAACATTGAGGAATTAAAAATCATCATTATAATTTCTCACAGTTTTAGGGTCAGGAGCAAAAGCCAACCACAAAGGAAATTGCAACATTGCTAAACTAATTTGCTCAAACGAATCATCAATAATAATCAAAGGTAATTGATTAGCCTTAACCAATCTGTCTGCCTTTTGAGCTAAAGCTTCCGGCGTTTCAAACAAAGCCACACCTCTATCTGGGCCAAAATCAGGACGACCAATTCCTAAGCAGTCCTGCAAACCGCGCCGCCATTCACCTAAACGTTCTGGTGAATTAGCTAAAACTAGAGTGCGGATGCGATTCCCATATAAGCGGTGTAATATCGAAGCCACAGCCGCAGCAATGAGAATATTCTGTAAGCGGCTACCCATACTCCGCAAAGCACCCCGTCCCCCTTGACTGAAGAACCAATCAGAAACTCGTTCAGCGTGAACAGGTTCAAAAGTCCGGCGCAGTTGCCAAGGCGGCCCATAATAATCAGGTTTGCTGCGATATTGGTCAATCAGGCGGCGAATTTTGCTTGTAGTCTCTTGAAACTGTTGTTGGGCAAATTGCGGTGTTCCTGGTTGTTCTTGGGGTACTTTAACCTCTTGAGCGACTGGTTTGGCTCGTTCTACCACAACTGGTGGTGCTAGTTGCAATTGCTCTGCTGACATAGCCAAATCCTGTAAACTACCAGTGAGATAGTCTTTAAAGCCCTGTACCCGAATAGCTAAATCTTGGGATGTTCCCGCAAAAGTAGTTCGCATTTCGTTACGAATACGTTCTTGGCGGCGTTCTAGCTGTTCTACAGAAATTTGCAGTGCTTGTTTCCGTTGTTCTAGTTGCGCTAGCGATTCTTGTACAATTCGTCCCAAAGAGGTTTGAGTTTCGCTTAGTTGTTCCTGAAGGGTTTTGTAAGTTACTTCTAAATTGGTTATTTCCGCCTTCAGCGCTGCTTCTGTGCGTTGCAACTCGGCAATTCTGTCCTCAGCTTCGGCGTATAGTGAATTATCTTGGGACTCTGATTTTACGTCTGACAATAGTACAGGAGTTTCTATTTCTAACGGGACTCCCAATTCCACAGTTGACTCTTCTGTAGACTCAGATGCAGAATCTACGACTTCTGGATGAGAGATAATTGGCTCAAGTTTAACGTTATTTGGTTGTATATCAGATGATGAAGTTGGCGCTTCTAGTTCCAGGACTGACTCTACAGATGAGCTTTCTGGCTTTTCTGGCTTTGGGTTTTCTGCTTCTATTTGTTCCAACCACTCATCCATCTGTTCTGGGGTTTGAGATTCCTCTGGATTCATAAACAATAATGCAATTCCTATGATGCAAATAAATAACTTTCACAAAATATAGTCTAAATTCAAAACCACTCAGCACGAGCTACGCTAACAGAACTTAGAAAGCACTTAGATACGTGGACAACGTTCTTCGAGGCAAGATTTTAGGGTTTTGGGGTCAAACAAAATTGGTAAAAAGTGAATGCTGTTGACTTCTTTAAAATAGAACAAGATGGGAATTCCATTCCAGAATATCCGCCAATTTTGCCATTCCTGGTAGGGAAAGCGCCGCAGTAATTTTTCGCCTCGGTAAATATCTAAGTCTGTAGCGGTAAAGTGTAACCGTATTTTCCGAGTTTGAATTAAAAGAAATAAACCCAACAATCCGATGACTACTCCTACCCAAAGCTGCACTATCAGTAATGGCACAGCAGCAACTAGTAACACAATAGGGATATTGTAGCTAGGCTTGAGTTCCACAGTTGATGTTGAAGGCGCAAATGAACTTGTCACAGTTTGCAATCCTGTTTTTGTACTAGACATCTATCCTATTTTAAGAGTTACGGGTTCTAACTTTTCACTAAGCACTCCTTTACGGGCGGGTTTACTAAGGATTTCGATCAACCACAGACTGACTGCTTAAACCCACCTCTACTCACTCAGCACTCAGCACTTCTAAAACCCTTGCAGCAATGCACCACCCGTTCCCTGAAACATTAACCATGAAAGAAAGAAGTTGCTGGTAAATATAATCAGCAAAGAAGTAACAACAGCCGTTGTGGTTGATTGTCCCACGCCTTTAGCTCCTCCCTTCGTAGTTAATCCCCAACTGCAACCAATGATGGCGATTAACAAGCCAAAGCAACAGGCTTTAATTAAAGCGCTGATAATGTCCCAAATGCCGACCAAGTTACGAGCTGAATCTAGAAATACAGTATCAGCAATACCATATATATTCGTCGCAATCACTAATCCCCCTAAAATCCCGGTTATCAAAGACAGAAGGGTTAAAATCGGCAGCATTAAGCAACAAGCAAGCAGGCGAGGGATAACGAGGTAATCAATAGGGTCAGTTTTTAAGATAAATAAAGCATCAATTTGCTCAGTTACTCGCATAGTACCTATTTCGGCTGCAAAGGCAGAACCAACTCTTCCCGCCAAAACCACTGCGGTTAGTACGGGTGATAGTTCTCGTGTCAATGCTACCGCCAGCACTCCACCAACGAGATTTGCCGCGCCAAAGTTAATAAACTCCCGCGCTACCTGAATTGTAAATACTGCACCCACAAACACAGCCGTTAACAGGGCAATAAACAGGGAATCTGGGCCAACAGCTGCCATTTGTTCTAGAGTGTTGCGCCAATTAATTTTTCCTCTCAAAAGGTGAACTATTACTTGTCCACCCAGGAAAATCGCCGCCAGCAGTCGCTGACTCCATGCTCCTAAACTGGATTTGGATTTAGTCTCACTCAATGTTTTGTAACTAACACAGTAACTGCATTAAGAATAGCGGATGTCGGTTGCTTTTAGTAATTAGTTATTAGTCATTGGGGAAGTTACCGTCTTCTCCCCGCTCCCTGCCCCCCTGCCTCTTCCTACTCCGCCGGGTGAAACATTAACTTAATTTAAAGCTCATCTCAGAAAGTAAAGTTGCGTAACTGCTGTTTTTATTGCATTATTACGAAATATTATTGAGCTAAAGCTTTGTTATATAAGGGTTGTAGCTAATTTTAGCCTTTTTAAAGTTCAAATTATCTGATTTAACAGGGTGCTGTTTCTTTTAATGGAAACTTAAGATTTTTGACATATCGTCTGATGAAGAGCGATCGCCCGTATTCTGGAAGATGACATATAGCTTTTTTTTGGCGATTATTCACTTTATCAACGGAGCTTGCTGTAAATGTCTGTATTCACCAACTTTCTCCGCTCCCTACTACTAACTATATTTTTTAGTTTTATCGCTCCCATGTCCTTAGTGGGTGGCGTATTAATCTTTTTGCCCCTTATCGGTCACTTTCCCGCTTTACAAGGAGCAACTGAAGCCAGCGCGACTCGGATCATGCATTTTCTGGCTGTCTTTGGCAGTGGTCAACCCCTTGAGGGACTTGTAATCATTAGTTTGACTTGTAGTTTCGTCGGGGCGCTATTTGACACTTATGCCTATTGTCGCTACCAAATCTTACGCATTGACTCTTAAATGATCACAACACTTTTTTGGGTGTTCACTGACAAGTTAAGAGTATGCCATCTGCAACCTAGATAGGTAAGACTATTGCTAGGCTTATATAACTAACTTTATTTAATAAATATTAATTAAATAAACAATAGTTACTCAATGTCCACACTGTATGTTAGACAGAGAATTGCTTACTATTATTAATAAGTTTATCCTGATACTTCCATAAATCTACGTAGTGAATCTAAAAATTTAATTAAGATTTTAGAGAGAATCACGAGTGCTGATTTTTTTGCCCAGAGCAAAGTACGACGTTTAAGCGCTGGGCAATTTATATTGAGTGTATTACAGAGGTTTTTTAACTGCTCATGGTCTGGCCTTTCAAGTCCAAATTTCGGAAACAAATTGCCCGGATTGAAATTACTGGTGCGATTGGTGGTTCTACTCGCAAGCGCGTGTTAGAAGCCCTAAAAACCGTAGAAGAGAAAAAGTTTCCCGCTTTACTCCTACGCATCGATAGTCCTGGGGGTACAGTGGGAGATTCACAAGAAATCTACAGCGCCCTCAAGAGGTTACGTAAAAAAATCAAAATTGTCGCCAGTTTTGGCAATATTTCGGCTTCTGGTGGTGTCTACATTGGTATGGGAGCCGAACACATAATGGCTAACCCAGGTACAATCACCGGGAGTATTGGCGTAATTTTGCGCGGTAACAACTTGGAACGCTTGCTAGAAAAAGTCGGTGTTTCCTTCAAAGTCATTAAATCTGGCCCTTACAAAGACATTTTGTCTTTTGACCGCCAACTGACTGTACCAGAAGAAGGCATCCTGCAAGAGTTGATTGACGTTAGCTATCACCAGTTTGTTTACACAATCGCCGAGGCGCGTTCTTTGGAAGTAGAAACTGTTAAAACTTTCGCTGATGGGCGCATTTTTACCGGAGAACAAGCTGTAGAATTAGGCGTTGTAGACCGTCTGGGAACTGAAGAAGATGCACGTTGCTGGACAGCAGAAATGGTAGGACTTGATCCTGACAAAGCTCCCTGTTATACCCTAGAAGAACGAAAACCTTTATTGAGTCGCGTTCTACCTGGAAGCCGTCAGGTTTCATCAGGGCTTGGGGCGGGAATTGATTGGTTGGAGTTTGAAATGTCTACCAGTGGTCTACCACTGTGGTTATATCGACCATAAAAAATTAACAGTCATTGGTCATTAATACAAGACTATTGACCAATGACTCATGACTCATGACTAATTAAGGAGGATTTGGCGTGGAGTGGCAAATGCGGGCGATTCGCGGAGCAACAACCGTTTCCGAAAACACCATTGCAGCGATTGCAGAAGCGGTGACGGAACTTATAGATGAATTAGAACAACGGAATCAACTCCAGCCAGAGGAGATGATTAGTGTGACTTTCTCAGTGACAAAGGATTTGGATGCTATTTTTCCGGCCGCGATCGCGCGATCGCGTTCTGGATGGGATAATGTAGCGATGTTGGATGTACAGCAAATGCACGTTGAAGGTAGCTTACAGCGTTGCATCCGGTTTCTCATTCACGCTTACCTTCCAGCCTCTACACCAATTAATCATATTTATTTGCGCCAAGCTGCTAAATTACGTCCAGATTGGAGTTTATCTCAGCCGTTACAACCATCACAGCACATAGCTAAGTCAAAAGTTTAAAATACGGCTGTAAATTATATGTAAAAATTAGTACGAAATGAGCTATTACAGTGGTGATGCTGCTCAACATACTGCCATTGGCGGGAGAATGTTTACTGAGAGGGGAACTGGTGTTTGCGTGAAGTTAGAGGATTTTTTGAGCATTCTCTCCAAAATGGAGCAGCCACTGGTAATTATTACGAGTGAAGGCTATTTCACCAAAATCTACAAGTATGTCACAGCATACAAAGGTTTTGTATTTTTTGCCGAATCTTTAGACAAATTAGATTTTGCTAGCAATATTGAGGTGATTTACGCTCAAAATCTTTGCACTGATATTTGAAATAAATCAAAGTGCATCAACCTCAAGTCTATTTGGCTGTGATAAAGTACGAAATACCAGCTATACAACAGTCAGGTAGTGGCACAATTCATTATCTGGCTGTCGCTATCTTTTTCACTCTTGAGTCCCTGAAGCTACTTTTAGGTTATTCGTTTGATTCGATTTAAGTTCATCGATATTTTCTGTTTGGATGAATTCGTCAAACAGGTTAAAAAACGTCTGTAAAGCAGTTTGTTGATCCTGCGAGAAAGATAAAATAATTTGATCCCAGGTTTGATTGGAAGTTTGATTAATTTTCTTCTGAATCCAGGATTGAAACTGTGAAAATTTCTGTTCTTGTGGCGTTTGAGGCATTCCCATCTGGCGACGCGCAAAGCAGTAACCAGCTAAAAAAGTGCGGAGGTTAGAGATGGAAACTTGTCCCAAATACATGGCAGGACGTTTCCGAATCTTGCTGATTAGTTCATACAAATCAAACATCTTTCTCTCTTGCTTAAAATTCGGTTTCGGTGATTTGGAAATTGCCGCCTAAATCTTGGACAGGGCAGTAAAGGTTGTTTATCCAGTCTACTCTGGAAATTCCTTTGGGGTGGATGTTGTCAAAGATGAGTTCCTGTCCATAAATGAAAGTGTTCATTCCTCACCGACCAACATTGCTGATTTCGCTATGCTCAATTTCGCTCGTTGGTCAATTCTAGGACTTACGCACTGTACAAATTAATCATGGTATGCAGTTACCAAAATAGCCAATTTCCGGCTTTGAAAAATGATTATGTTGATAGTAAATATACCCGTGTTGTAGGGGTTTAGCATTGCTAAACCCCTACGAAATATGTGCTTTTTAGTGTTACACATATTTGGTATTTACTGTCAATGCGTAAGCCCTAAATTCGTCACTCACTCACAATTCATCCCACGCTCCTAAGAGTGAGACGTGGGGATTCTTGCTGCTTTAGCTAACGCCACTCTGGAACTATTCGTGATGACGATGAAATCTGATTCCGACAAAGATGTCATAAACAAATTCAAAAAAGTCTTTTTTCTGCAATAACCCAGATGTTTGAGGACTACCCTTTTCATCCAATAACGGCTTCATGGCGTAATAAGCAGGCTGGTAGTTATACCAGGGAATCGAAGGCCATAAATGATGTATGAGGTGGTAATTCTGTCCTAAAATCAGGATATTCAGCAGTTTACCAGGATAGACACGGGCATTTTTCCAGCGATCGCGTTCTACAAACGGACGATGTGGTAAATAATCAAAAAATAATCCTAATGCTATCCCCACCAAAAACGCCGGGATAAACCAAAAATTGAGAATGTAACCTAAAAAGTGATACTGAATCGAAATATAAAAAATTGACGCAACAATTAAACGGCTGACGAACCATTCTAATAATTCATACTTGCGCCACAGTCGCCTTTGAAAGAAAAACACTTCATGGTACAAAAAACGCACCGCAATCAACCATAACGGTCCCCCTGTAGAGACGTAATGATCTGGGTCGTTTTTGGGGTCATTCACATGGGAGTGGTGCTGTAAATGCACCCGTGTAAATACTGGATAGGCAAAAGCTAATATCAAAGCGCTACCATGCCCTAACATGGCATTAATCACTCTGTTGCGATGGGCAGATTGGTGACAAGCATCGTGAATCACAGTGCCAGCACAATGTAAAGCCAGAGTATTAATGCTAAAACACAACCAGTCTGGCCATTGCCATAGCCAGTAACCGAAGTTAGATAACACCAACATTGTGACTGTGGATAGAAACAGCAACAGTGTCGGATTAAAATCACCAGGAGGCGCTAAAAATTCCTTGGGCGGGATTTTCAGTGACTTCTGTGCCTCCAATGTGAGCATTTTTAACTCCTTCCTTGATCAAACATTACAAATATACGATAAAGATGAGCCGAACATAAACTTTTGTAAGCTTTTGTTTAGCAATATTTAACTTTATCTTTGCTGAAGAGTAGATGAATAGCGCTATGATTCCAGACGAGAGATAAGTTTTTGCTGATCAGTAGGATGTGCTAGGCAATCACCAAAGAGTTGATAAAAAAATCTCTCTTACGCAGGATGTAACCAAGTTTGGTGTACGATATCTACTCTATCTCACAACTCTTGGGAAATGTTAAGCAGGGGAAAATAAATAATTGCTGCTCAAAGTGACTCTCACACCCCCATTCATCCTCTGCCTCTGTTGGTTATGGATATAGCAGTGACTGAAAACGAAACGCCCCTTAACTTACTATGAATCTCTAGATAGAGATAGCCCCCTAGAATCAGCCCCTATGCAATTAAGAGACTCTCTACGCCGGACAAAAATTGTTGCAACAATTGGGCCTGCCACTAGCAGCCCAGAAATGCTGAAGGCGATTATCGAAGCGGGTGCAACGACACTGCGGCTCAACTTCTCCCACGGTACTCATGCCGACCATCAGCGTAGTATTCGCTTAATTCGGCAAACAGCCTTTGAATTAAATCAGCCAGTGGCAATTCTCCAAGACTTGCAAGGGCCAAAAATTCGCTTAGGTAAGTTTGAAAATGGGTCGATAATTTTAGCAAAAGGCGATCGCTTCACCTTGACAAATCGCCCAGTTATCGGTTCACAAGAAATTAGCTGTATTACCTACGATCATCTAGCAGAAGAAGTGCCTGTAGGTGCAAAAATCCTCCTTGATGATGGACGAGTAGAAATGCTCGTAGAAGAAATTAATCGTGACAAAGGCGATTTACACTGTTCTGTCACTGTCCCTGGTAAGTTGTCCAACAACAAAGGTGTCAACTTTCCCGGTGTTTACCTGTCCATCAAGGCCATGACCGACAAGGATCGCGAGGATCTCATGTTTGGTCTGGATCAAGGTGTAGACTGGGTAGCACTTTCCTTTGTCCGTAACCCCCAGGACATGATCGAAATTAAAGAGCTAATTTCTAGCACCGGCAAGCAAGTACCAGTAATTGCCAAAATTGAAAAACATGAAGCTATTGAACAAATGGAAGAAGTTCTAGCTTTATGTGATGGCGTGATGGTTGCTAGAGGTGACTTAGGTGTAGAACTCCCGGCTGAGGATGTCCCTGTACTGCAAAAGCGGCTAATTGCTGCCGCCAATCGCTTAGGGATTCCCATCATCACCGCTACCCAAATGTTAGACAGCATGGTGAGCAACCCCCGTCCCACTCGTGCGGAAGTGTCAGACGTAGCCAATGCCATTTTAGATGGCACAGATGCCGTGATGCTGTCGAATGAAACTGCTGTGGGTGACTTTCCCGTGGAAGCAGTAGCAACAATGGCAAGGATTGCCGAACGCATGGAACAGGAAGAGGTTCTGCATTCAGTAGTCCCTCCACAGCGTGATAATCGGCGTTCTATTCCCAATGCTATTAGTCAAGCCGTGGGACAAATTGCTGAACAGTTAGGAGCTGCGGCAATTATGACTCTGACGCAAACAGGAGCTACAGCTCGTAATGTCTCCAAATTTCGTCCCCATACGCCTATTTTGGCTGTGACACCCCATGTAAACGTGGCGCGACAGTTACAAATGGTTTGGGGAGTTAAACCCTTATTAGTGCTGGGGCTACCTTCCACAGGGCAGACATTTCAAGCTGCTATCAATGTGGCGCAAGAGCATAAGTACTTATCTGAAGGTGATTTGGTGGTAATGACTGCTGGTACACTCCAAGGAGTTTCCGGCTCAACGGATTTGGTGAAGGTGGAAGTTGTCACAGCCGTACTAGGTCAGGGTATTGGTTTGGGACAAGGTTCAGTCAGTGGTCGTGCTAGAGTAGCTCACAGTGGTATGGACGTGAGTAATTTTAATCCTGGAGATATCTTGGTTGCACCCCGCACCGATGCCGATTTTGTCGAGGCAATTCGGAAATCTGCTGGTATTATTACTGAGGATGATAGTCTTACTAGTCACGCCGCAGTCATTGCTTTACGTCTTGGTGTACCTGTGATTGTGGGTGTGAAGACAGCAACAAAAGTAATTCATGATGGCGCAATTGTGACTTTGGATCTGCAACGGGGTTTGGTTTACTCTGGGGCGGTGGGAACTCCGTAATTCGTAGTTCGTAATTCGTAATGCTCCCTTTGGGAGAGCTACGCTAACGTAATTAAGAATTGCTGGAACCATCTACTCTGATTCAAATTTTACTCTCTCGTAAATCTGGCGATGGGGAATTTGGCAATTTACGGAAGCTAAAGTTAAAACTCCGTCTTCATTGTCAGATTCTCTTAACAGCCAGTTAGCTTCTGGATTTCTTGGTAAGGTTTGAGCCAGATTACTTTAGCCTAACATTCATAAATAGCGTGATAAAACTTCGGCGGTAGCCAGTCCGGTTTTTTCCCAACTGAATTGATTGGCTCTTTTTATACCTTGGGTGGACAGATGCGATCGCACTTCCATATCCTCAGCTATAATCCGCATGGACTCGGTAATTTCTGCTGTGTTGTAAGGATTAATTAAAATCGCTGCTTCCCCTGCTACTTCTGGAAGTGAAGAAAGGTTAGAGGTAATGACTGGAGTTCCACAAGCCATTGCTTCGAGAACCGGGAAACCAAAGCCTTCCCACAGACTCGGAAAAACTAGAGCGATCGCACCATTAATAATTTTTGGTAATTCGTTATAAGATACATAGTTGAGGAACTTTACTTGCTCAGTGATTCCTAGTTCTGTAACCTGTGTTTGTAAAACAGGAGTGTAACGAGAATCGACGGGGCCTGCTAACCATATTTCATATTCGCCCCTACTTGGTAGGGCTGCAAAAGCCGCTATCAGGCGATGTAAATTCTTATAAGGATCATGTCGTCCCAGGTAGAGAAAATAACGCCGATGTTCTGGACATTTTTCTTGAATTTGCCGAAAATGTTGGCGATTATAAGCTAGAGGAATTGGTGTAATTTTGCTAGCGGGAATTTGGTAAAAATCGATGATATCCTGCGCTGTAGCTTGAGAATTGCAGATTATGTGTTGTGCTTGTTTGAGAACTTGGGGAATGTAGTAACGATGGTAAGGCGTTAGCGGCGAGAAGCGTTTGGGAAAGCGCAACGGTATTAAGTCATGAGACATGACGACAAAACGACCGTTACTATAAAGAGGTGCTTCTGGTAAGGGGGAAAATAACAGCCGGGATTTGAGGTTTTTATAGATTTGCGGTAGTTGAAATTGTGTCCACAATAAGCGGCGCAAATGCCCTTTTGTACCTTGAGCCGGAGTTAGAGTGTTTGGGACTTGATAGCATTTAAATTCAGAGTAATTTTGTGCTGTTAATAAAATGGGTTCAAGAGATTTTAAATAAGGAAATATATTTTGAGCGTAGTTACTAATACCTGTTGGTTGAGGTAAAAGAATGGATAAATTTATAATTAATTGATTAGAGATATAATTATCGGATATTCTCATTAACTAATAGTTCTATAAGCCTTTAATGTTTCTTTCGCCGTTCTTTCCCAAGAAAATAATTTTGCTCTTTCTCTCCCTTTATTAATTAATTCTTGACGTAACTGAGAATTACTAATGACTTGCAGAATAGCTTCAGCTAATTGCATCGGATCATTGGGGTCAATTAATATAGCCGCATCTCCTGTAACTTCTGGAATTGATGAAGTATTAGCTGTAACAACTGGTGCGCCTAAAGTCATTGCTTCCAGTACAGGTAAACCAAATCCTTCATAGTGAGATGGATAAACAAAAACATCAGCTTTTGAGTAAAATAATGCTACTAATTCATTAGACAAGTAGTCTAAATGATAAATTTCCTTTCTCCAAGGTGAATTATCAATAATTGCGAATATTGGCTCGTAGTTCCAGCCTTTTCTCCCTAACAAAACTAATTGATGTTCAATTTTATATTTTTCTTTTAAGAAATTAAATGCTGCAATTATAGTATAAATATTTTTTCTTGGTTCTATCGTACTTACAAAGAGTAAATACGGTTTAGAAAAATCATATTTAACTTGATTTACCAAATTCTGAATATTTTGGTTAGCTAGGTATTCCGAATAATAGCGACTAGCTAAAGGAGTCACATGAATTTTTTCTGGTGCTACTGCTAAATACTCAATAATGTCCTTTTTAGAGCTTTCAGAAATTGTTAAAACTAAATCTGTCCACTGTAGACAGCGCTTGACTTTTTCCGTATATGTTTTAACAACTGAGTCTGTATAATTAGGGAATTTGATAAAAGTTAGATCATATATGTTCATCACCTTCAAGCTATTTTTACAGGGATAAACTGAATAATTAGTGCCGTGTAATATATCTGGGAAATCAAAATATTTCTCGAAATAGTTCTGAAATGAATATAGCAATAAGTTAGGAAATTGCGTTGACGAAAATAGTAGATTTGAAATTCTGACAGGTATTGGCAGAATATGAATATTTTCATATCCATTTAAATAATTAGGTAAATCTTTTTTGCCTAAAAGCCAATTTTTAAATCCTGGTTGATAGGCGATCTCTAGTTGAAAATTTTCAACTGTTTGTAGTCCATTGAGCGCATATATTAAATTAGCCACGTAAAAACCAACCCCACTTGGTTTTGCATCTATAGGGGTGGCATCAACTACAATTTTTAGCATGAGAAATTCTAAGTTTCGCGGTTACTCAATTTTTTCAAGTCATAATCAACCATTAACTCGACCATTTGCTCAAAAGTATGTTGAGGTTGCCAACCTAATTGAGTTTTAATTTTATCAACAGAACCGACTAACTGCACTGGTTCATCAGGACGGTAAAATGCGGGGTCAACTGAGACATAATCTTGCCACTTGAGACCAACACAATTGAAAGCACACTCAACGAGTTCTTTAACAGAGTGAGTTTCACCACTGGCGATGATGTAGTCATCGGGCTGTTCTTGCTGCAACATTAGCCACATAGCATGAACAGCATCTTTGGCATAACACCAATCTCGACGAGCATCTAAGTTACCTAATTTTAGTTCATTTGCCAAACCGAGTTTAATTTGGGCTGCTGCATGGGTAATCTTACGAAATACAAATTCTGTCCCGCGTCGCGGGGATTCGTGAGTGTAAGTAATACCACAGCAGCCGTAGAGGTTATATTTTTGCCGATAGTTAACAGTCATCCAGTGGGCGTAAGCTTTAGCAACACCATAGGGGTTACGGGGGCGAAAAGCTGTGCGTTCGGTTTGAGGTGATTCGTCAGGTTGACCAAAAACCTCACTACTAGAAGCTTGATAAAATCTTGCATCTGGTTTGCAGCGACGGATTGATTCTAAAAGGCGGGAAACACCAAGGGCGGTGTATTCGGCGGTGAGGGCTGGTTGTGTCCAAGATAAAGGAACGTAGCTTTGAGAGGCGAGGTTATAAATTTCATCCGGTTGTGAGTCTGCAATGACATCCATCAAGGAACATTGATCTAGCAGATCGCCAGGTACAATTCTAATGTCGCCGGAAAGATGGCTAATCCGTTCGAGGTTACTGGTACTGGAACGACGAACTAAGCCAAATACTTGATAACCTTTGCTTAACAGAAGTTCAGCCAGATAAGAACCGTCTTGTCCGGTGAGTCCGGTGATTAATGCTTTTTTTTGTGTCATCAGCTATTCCATATTTCTTTCATTAATCTTGTCTAGTTAATGCCATAATTTCATCAGTAGTCATTTTTACCGTAGCTTTACCCCGCATCTTTATATACTAGATTTTGAGCAGAAGTAAAGTAACCTTTAGTTTTTTTCAAGTAAACAGCGTCTCCAATAACTTCAAATTCTACTTCTGTATTAGGTAAAAGTCCTAATTTTTCCCGTATTTTTACTGGTATAGCTACTTTTCCTTTAGATGTAATTTTCATAATTTAGTTGCAAGTAAGAATTTTCTTGCTTTGAGTATTACATTTTAAGCATTAGAGGACAAAGTAGATTATAGTATGTGCGATCGCAGTCTCAATACCAAGAAAAAATTTTATATTATGTTCAATATGCCTAATTTCTCACATTTGATAAATTTATTTTTGCCAGACTACTAATATTACCCCAGCCATAATAAAACTTAAACCTATTAAACGAGCCAAGGGAATAGTTTCTTTAAAGATAAAATAACCAAGTAACACTGAAAAAACATAAACCAGTGATACCGCCGGGCCTGCAATACTCAAGTTAACTCTAGTTAATAAAAGTATATAAGCCACAGCGCCTAGAGCATAGCAGGTCAATCCTAATAAAAGTTCCGGGATTGTAATAATGCTAAGGATATGGCTAATAGTATTATCTATATTTACTTTGCCTAATTTAAGTGCGCCTGCTTTTAAGAAAAATTGTCCTGCTACACTAGCAATGACTGACATTAACAGTAAAGTAAATTCTTGTAGTGTCAAAGAAAACTCCTTTTTAAGTTTGGTTTACAACATTGACATTTAGCACATAAGGCAACATATTGTTAGTCACGGGAAATTCACCCATACCTTCAGCTATTAAATCAAAATTAAGTTGGTATTTTCCTGTTTCTTGAGGAAAGTGAATAGCGCCAATCGCATTAGCTAACTCATTTTTTTGAGGATTTCCAGCTATATAAAGTCTCACTTCACTTATTAAATTATTTTCTTCATCAAAAAAACGTCCTCTTACCCTAGTTTCTCCTCTACGTATGGCTGAATTATAACCGAACCATTTTGATAAACCTGTATTTTCAATATTAGCTTTAAAAATTTTTATAGAACCAGGTAGGACTGAAATTATTGAATTAATCTGCTGATCATTTTTATCTGTAATTTCTTTAATTATTCCATCTAAGTTTTTAATATACTCTTGATTATCAATAGGTAGTTTAATCATTGTATTCAATACGGCTTTATAATTCCTCTCTATTTGGTTATCTTCGATTGTCCAAAGTCTGTAATGATATCTATCAATATCTAATGGGATAGCGTTCCATAACTTACCAGCATTAGAACCAAAAGCTCCCACAAATTGAACTAATATGGAAAATACAAGAAAAGTTACAAAAATTAATAATCTAAGACTAATGAGTTTTTTTATTTTCCATTGATTACTCAAGATGTTAGCTAGAAAATAACTAATTAAATAGCAAAAAATGGGCATGATGTCAGTCATAAACCTTGGACCATAACTATGACCAGCCCACCATACTCTATAGAAACAATAACTTAAAAGTAAAATAATGCCAGCAATGGTCATACATCCTATTAGCTGTTCATCTTTATGAAATCTGAGTTTAAAAACTTTATAGGCTCCAAATATTGAAAATAAAACTACAGGGGAAAATATGACAATTCCTCGGCTAGGACTAATTAGTGTACCTAAAGATGCCTCTATGAAATTGTTCAACGTAAAAATATAAGGTGATGCTGAAAATAGATTTGAATAACCACCCGTTAAATTACCAAAGTAGTATAAATTCCATACAAAACTGGGTATAGCTGTAATTAAGCCACATAACAAAAAAATAGCTTTAAATCTATAGATAAAAACTGAATAAAAAATAGTCGCTATAGCATATATAGCACTTGTTGGACGAATACCAGGAAGAAGCCCACAAAACAATCCTGCTAATAACAACCATTTTTGTTGATATTGATCCGTGGCTCGATTGGCTTTGAGTAAACAAAATATAATGATTATAAGAGCTAAATTAGATATTCCGTGCTGCCATAGTCCTTGAGAACTTGTCATCCAAGTATTAGTAGCAAAAGCAAATATAAAGGTAGAAAGTAAAGATAATCCTTGATTAAATTTTAATCTAAGAGATAAATAGAAGATAGTAACTGTTATCGCTGTAGTTATTGATGCAGCCAATTTTTCAAAAAACAATCTATGTACTTCAAAATTTACAGATGTTAAATCTACTGAAATAGATATATAATGTGTGAATTTTAAATATATATAAAACAATAAATATAGAGGAAAAGTAACTATGGCAGGAACTATAGGATATGAAGAACTTAGATGACCATTATTAGCTTCTGAAAAAAAGTAACAATTTGCATAATCTCGGCAAAGATAGCTTGTCCTGAAAGCATCAAAGTGCAAAGTATGATTTTCAATAAGGTTAAAAGCTAACAAAGTATTAGGAATAGTGTCACCAGCACTTATTGTTACTCCATTTGCAAGATATACTACAACAGAGAAAAATAATATTAAAATGCTAGTTAATAATAAATTTGAATTATATATTTCTTTCATTCTCAAAATTAAAATATATTATATTTAAATATACAATAAATAGCTCTAAAACCATCTTTCCAACCAATCTTTTTCCCCTCTTTATATGTACGTCCATAATAAGAAATACCTACTTCGTAAATGCGACATTCCATTTTTGCCACCTTCGCTGTAATTTCAGGTTCAAAGCCAAATCTATTCTCTCTAATTCTGATAGATTGAATAATTTCCCGGCGAAAGGCTTTATAACATGTTTCCATATCTGTAAGGTTGATATTAGTAAACATATTAGACAACATGGTCAAGAATCCATTACCTACTCTGTGCCAGTAGTAAACAACCCTGTGAGGTCTACCACCTTGAAAACGAGAACCAAAGACCACATCAGCTCTATGGGACAAAATAGGTTCAATTACTAAAGGGTATTCTTGGGGGTCATATTCTAAATCAGCATCTTGGACAATTACAATATCTCCTGTCGCTGCGGCAAACCCTGTCCGTAAAGCTGCACCTTTACCCTGATTTTTTTTGTGATAAATAACTTGGTCTACCTCTAGTTCTAATTTAGACTGTAGTAATTCTCTAGTTCCATCTGTAGAACAATCATCAACAATAATTATTTCTAAGTTTTTAATAGGAGAAGCTTTAACCGATCGTATTACTTGGTCGATTGTTCCTAGTTCGTTATAGCAGGGAATAACAACAGATAATTTCATGTCATCAAATCAACTACGCTTAACAACAGTACAAAAATTATTCATTCCTAACTGAAAGTAGTGATGCTGAAAATCTTGAAACTGAGTAATATCAATTAAAACTTTTTTAAGCTTTTTGCGATTATAGTATCTTTTATGGTCTCGGATTTCAGCTTCACTAACAATTTTTAACTTATATGCTAAAAACTCCAGAACAGGCTGAGACCAAACTGATGGAACTGTTAATACTAATTTTCCACCTGGAATCAGGACTCGGTGAATTTCTTGTAATATTTCCTTTTCATTATCGATGTGTTCCAGCACTGCAAGCATAGTTACTACTTGGAAGCTTTCATCTGCAAAGGGTAGATTATTTTCTAGCCTTAGTTGTTTAGTTTGTATATTCCCACTCTGAAACTCTTTGACTTTAAAATCAACACCAAAACCCTGTTTAATATGAGGTGACATGGTTTTCAGAAAACTGGCTTTAGTACCACAACCTATATCTAATATCACAGAGCCTTTAGGAATATGTTTTTTAACTCTATGCAGTCTTAGTTGCCTTAATATTGGTTCTAAAAATGGCTCACTCATACTCTGTTGTAATTTATATACGTTTATGTTCTTTATTTGAGTCTGAATCATTTGATTAAAATCTTTAATTTATAAGATGATTGGCTAATACACAATTTATAATCATCTACATTAATCTAATTAATCTAATGAATTTTTACTAACTATTTCATTTACACAATCTATTTTTTATTCCTCTAAATCTATCAAAAAACATTTATTTTTCAAAGTAATTTTTAGCATTGCAACCCAAAGCAGCTAAAACAGACTTTTCACGCATGAGATAATTTAGACAACCTTCTGCTTCCATCTCATTTGCATAGAATAGACCAGATTGACTACCACGACAAAGGTTTACAAGTTGATGATTCGTCTCAGGAACTAATAAAGGTCGCCCTTTTTTCAGGGCATTAACTATATCTTGCTGATTGCCTTGCTCATCGACTATCCATAGTAGATCAACTAAATCCCAGTCTTCAGGACTAATCCAGTCACTCATAATAAACTTGCAGTAATTACTATGGTTACTTTGATTGAATAAAGTTATGGCACGGAAACAATCTGGAGAAACTTGTTTACCACTACACAGAATAACCCGATTTAAGTCATGATTTAATGTATTATCATTTTTTTCTAGATAAACTTGGGAAATTCGCTGTACATAATTTTCTAAAGTATCTTTAGCTATTTGCTGATAAGCATTGTGTCCCATTAATCTAACGCGATCATGGTCAAGAGCCATTCCCAGCATCTTTTCTGCTAGCATCTGAGCATTACCTGACTCGAATAAGCAACCATTTACGCCATCAACTACAAGATTGAGATTACCTCCGAGTGCAGACGCAAGTACAGGTATCCCAGTAGCCATTGCTTCCATGATTGTGACTGGTTCGTTTTCAGGCCATATTGATGGATTAATTAATACGTCAGTGGATTGATAAACAGTTTCAATTTCCGAATGCTTAACTTTTCCCCATAGTTTGACAACAGAATTTAATTGATTTTCGGTAACAAATTTTTCTAAATCTTCTAACATGCCACCTGTACCAACAATATTGATTGTGCAAAGATTACCAAGATGACCTCCTTTAAATAAAAGCTTGATAGCTGCCATTAAAACGTGAACGCCTTTATGAACACCTAGATAGCCAATAAACGTAAATCGCATGACAGCTTCAGGCAATTTCTTGGTAATCTGAGAAAAGCGTGGAACATTTACACCATAAGATATGACAGTCAGCTTATCTGACGAAAAACCAGCTTTAATATAAGCTGAAGCTAAATATGAACTTGGTGATATTAATTGCTCTACCTTGCTGAGTTGTAATGCAATGTAATCGTTACGCATCCGGATATGAAGCCGTCGCTGTTGTTTATCTATTAACTCTGGCAAACAATCTTCACACTGAGAAAAATCTTGGCAAACGAAATCATATCCCTTCAATAACGTATTTTTAAAACAAAAGCCCCAATGATCATGTAGGGTGAGTACAGTTTTAATTTTATGTCTATATGCTATTTCGACAATTCCCATTGATAAGCCAATAATATTATGCAAATGAATAACATCTGGCTGAAATTGCTCAATTACAGTGTTAAATAGTTGATTGATTTCTGGTTTATAAAAATTATGATCAACTTGATAGTCTTGTGCGTGTTGGATAACTCGAAAAACTTGTAGACCATCAAAAGTTTCCCGTTTCATAGAATAGCGGCGATCGCTATCATTATGTTTGGCACAGAATACAGCTACCTCGTAACCAGCATTTCTCAATTGACATGCTTGTTCATGGGCAATAATTTCAGCACCACCGACAAAAAAAGGTGGATAGAAATTACTACAAATCAATATTTTATTAACCATAATTACTGCATATATAACAATATTAACGGCGTGACTTGAGAGCTAATTCATAAAAACTATTTGCTGATGCAGAAATAGTCAGATTACCATGTCTTGGCTTGGGAGATAAAAGTGCTAGTGCTAGTCCACCCCACATTTCACCTTGGAAAGCATTGTCATATTCAATAATTCGTCCCGGTACAAAATCTACATCAATCCAGGCTACATAAGGTGAAATTTGCCAGTTGGCAGTCATGATTCCGCGCCGACACTCTGGGTTAAAAGAATCATGCATCATCACAAACATTGGTTTTTTGGGTACATAAGTCAACACAGTTTCAATGTCCCTACGAACTCCATCAGCCGTGTGATCACCGTCGATGAGCAAGAAATCAATTGGTATATTTGCTTCATCAAGTGCTTGAAAAAGCATTGGTAATACAATTTTGGATGGGGCAATTAAATAACTGACATTATCTCTAGGTGGTAACCGTGAAGGTACTTCAGGATCAATGTCAATAGAAAATACCATCTGTGAGTACTGCGAAATTAGAGACAAACTACCGCCATAATAAGTACCAATTTCGACACTACATCTAGGCTGATGCCTTGCGAGTAAACCAGTCAAAGCCATGCGCTCTGAATCTGTCATTTGCCAGCGTTGAATCAGGCAATTGGGATATAGTAGTTCTTCGTAATTAATTACATTCAAATTGATGTCACCCTTATTTAAGTCTGCAGTTTTTATTGTTTTCAAACCCAAAATATTTAAAACTTCTACAGCATAATCATCCCAAGTTTTTAATTGGCGATCGCCGGCCGCTTGAGATAGCTTAGTCAGCAAATCTTGATCAGACGACAAGGTATAAATAGCTTGGGCAATTGCTGAGGCATCTGTCATATCTACTACTAAGCAACCTCCCTCGGTTGCTAGTTCCGCCATGACTCCTTGGGAATGACACAGACAGGCTCTACCATACCAAATACTTTCTAATATGGGCATCCCAAAGCCTTCAACTAGTGAACTGTAAATTGTAAATGTTGCTTCCTCATACAAACGATGTAAGGTAGCATCATCTACTATCCCTAGCCAACGAATCCGAGAGTCTTTAGCTGATGCCTTTTCTACAGATTTGTATACCTCTGGCGCACCTTCATAGCGATTTCCTACCAGTGTTAATTGCCAATCTATTTCCGGATGTTCCTTTGCCAGAATTTCACAGGCTTTTAAGAGTATTAAATGATTTTTACGTGGCTCTAATGTAGAAACGCATAATATTTTTACAGTAATTGACTGTAAGTTAGGCATATTAACATGACGAGAATGCTGTCCAAATTGCCCTGGTAATAATGCTGTACTAACTTGTCCATGAGAGCTTTGATTTTGTTGCCAATAATCCAAAACGCATTGGGCAGAAAATTCAGAAATAGGAATAATAAAATCGACTTGAGATAACATCTCCAAATAAGGAGGAAACAGGGAACTCACAGTATGACTACAAAACTGTGGGTACATCACTGGTATTAAGTCATATAAAATAGCTGCTGTTTTCCACTCTTTTTGTTTTGCATAGGCAACAGCTTGAACACCGCGAGTATCTAATATTGTTTCTGCCAAGAAAAGTATTGCGGATCTTCCTTGTATACTAGGTTCAACTGCAAGGAATTCATCTAATGAAATTGTTCCACGACTGTTGAGTATATCTTTTCCTATACTGGGAATCTCTGGTCCGTTAAACTGTGCTAACTGAGCATAACCACTGGGGGAAGGCAATGTATAAATTTGTGTTGCGAAATCCCAAACTACAAATACCAAATCATAATATTTTTGTAGAGTCCGGCACAGTTGGCGTGTTACCCTAATGACACCAGAGTTAGCAGGATCTCTAGAGCTATTAGTAACATCAATAATTAGCAGTGGGTGATGGGATATATTTTGATTTGAACTGACAATATTCTCGAAATAGTCACAATAGTTTTTAACTACATTTTTCCAGCGAAATTTGCTCTGGAACTGTTCATAATTGATTATATTGATAGCTGCATCAGGAATTTTATCGGATAAAATACAATCCGCTTTTTCTACCATTTCACCGATGTCAGTACAGAGAAACCAAGGATGAACAACAACTTCAGCATGAGCAGCAAGATTAAATGCTAACGTAGGGCGTTTTAACCACTGCATTTCTGCTAACGGTAAATTGAAACCTTCCCACAATGAAACAGATAGTCCCAAAGTGGTAAATTGCATAATTTTTTGCAATTCTCTATCATCTGGAAATCCTATTGGCTGGATATGTTCTTTAATATCTGCGGGAATATTAATATTATTGGCATCTGTTAATACTATTAATACAACTGCTGGATGTCGCTGTATTAACTGGCGTATAATATCGAAACAATCTTCAGAGTTTTTATAACAATTTGGTTCCCAGCGCCCAAGGTTAAAAATAATAGTTTTTCCTCGTTTTTGCAGCTTCTCAACCAATGATAAACTAGTGACATGACGCTTTTCTTGACCAACCATCTGTGCTTGCCAAATGGATAGTTCCATGTGGTCTGCACCTAATAGTATTGTTTGGATACCTTGATTAAACCCCCGGTCAGGTAAACTTTGGGATTTAGCAATAAATTCACTAATAGGTAGAATACCTGTTGTTTGGCTCAAATACTCTTGGCGGAATTTTCTCAGTTTCTGTTGAATAAACAACCCATGACCACTAAAACCATCAAGTGGTACTGCTCCAGGGTCAATGAAAACAACATTTGGGCAAACCTGAGAGAAGAAATTAATTGCCTGAAAAAACGGCCAGCCACCAATTACTATGACATCTGGTCTTTCCGTATTACTAAATAATTTAGACCAGTTAGTTTCTAACCATTGAGCCGTGAACTCATTAGAATTAGCATAATCATCTGGTGCTGATGGCAGGAAAATGAATTTTTTAGCAAACTGATTTATTATATTTTCATCACAACGAGATCCCATCATATAAACATGATGTCCTCGTTCTGCCATACCCTTACCAATAATAATCAGGACACGGTCAAGACCAAACCTAAATAGAAATCGCTCGTTACAAATTAATATGTTCATAAATATACCCGATTCACGCTTTCCACCCAATTACTGCATAATCTTGACAACCCAGGAGTAGACTATTCAAAAACGCATTATCTAGATGATGATTTTCATTCATCGGATGGATACGGCGAATTTCAACTGGAGTAAATCCCCGATTTTCTAAGATAAATTGTGCGGTTGGTGGGGGAATTGGGTTGCGGTGAGTTGGATCTAGATAAAAATTACAAGCTCCTACTATTAAATTTTCAGGGTTGGGTGTTTCTAAAATGATAGTGCCGCCAGGACGTAAAACACGCAATACTTCATCCAATAAAGCCATAAATTGTTGCATTTGTAAATGCTCAATCACGTGAAATGAAGATACAACAGCCAAAGAATTATTTGGTAATGAGCGCAAAAATTGTAGCCCATCCCCTAAAACAGCATTAAGACCAAGACTTTGGCATTGATGTACCATCGCATTATTAATATCAATGCCAGATGTTTGAAAGCCTTGCTCAGAAAGCATCTCTATCCATTCACCACGCCCACATCCTATGTCCAGAGTAGGAGAATTATCTGTGGCTGATACGGCTTTTTCTACTACGGAGATATAAGATAACAATCGGTTTTTGATTTCCTCTCGACTACCGCGAAATTGATCTTCAAAAGCTACGTAAAAAGCATCTAGTGAATGTTGATTCTCGTCAACAAAACTTTGTAGTTGCTCTTGATTGAATGGTTCTGGTAGTCTTCGCTGCGCTTCTTCCAAAAATAAAGATATCAAACGTTTTTGCTGTATTAAATCATTTTTCAGGTAACTATCATTTTTGTGGTAACGTTCATCTATCCTTTGAATACTGCTATCAACACCACCTAAACGTTTTTCCATCCCTTGAAAACGACTATCTATATGATCTAGACGTTCATTGTGTCTTTGAATGTTGTTATCTACAACACTCAGCCGTTCATGCATCCCTTGGAAACGAGTATCCAAAGAACTCAGCCGTTCATGCATCTCCAAAAAGTGCATATCAACAATACTTAAGCGCTCATTTATTCCTTGAACGTTGTTATCTAAATTACCTAAAAATTCATTTATTTCCTGGCAACTATTATCGGGAGCAGCATTAGGTATTTCATTTATCTCTTGCAGACTATTTTTTACCTCAGTAAATTGCTCAGATGTCTGAGTTGTTAAAGTTTGAATCTGTTCTATTAATTGGCGATTTAGCTTTACAGATTCTTTTACAGCTAGCAGTAAATTAAAGTTAACTTCTCGTTGGTCTTTGAATACAAAATTTATAGCTTTTAAAATATTTTTTTGGAGCTTTGAGCTTATATTAAAAGGAAACCGATTTAGTTTATCAGGCCATTTACTGCGGGCATAAGATCTAGATTCTGCATTAATCAGCAAAGATTCGATATAGCTAATATTTGACTTTAAGATTGATATGTCTATATTGTTATTTTTGGTTTCCGTTCGCTGAGAATTTACTTGACGTTTAGCTACTTCTTGGCGAATTTTTTGCATTAACTCATCTACATTAATTTCTGGATTATTAGAATCAATCATGATTTAATTATTGTTACAGTAATTCTTTCAGTTTTAAATTAAAATCAATATTTTTCTAAGCTGGGCGCTATCGCATATTTTTCTGGATAATTAAATGTAATTGTAGATTGTAAATCTATTAAGCCGTCGCAGTAAATACTGTTATTTACTTCAAAGACTACTAATTCATCTACCCAATCATAACTTAAACCTTCTTCAGAATGTACGCCTACGCTAACTGTGTAAACCCCCTTATTGAGATAGCAAGGGACTTGAAACAAGACTTTTAGCCCTTGATTTTCCTGGAGTCCTGGCAAGTTAATTTTTTGTAGATGCGTGTTAGTTCCATAAATTACCAACCCCATTAAATTTCTAATAGAAATACCAACAATTAAATCTGAAATTTCTGCCTTTGCTTCGACTAATATACTAATTTGAAAATATTCCCCAGTTTCTATTTTTTTTATTTCTTTACCTTTTTCATCAAGAATTTTCACATTTTTTACAATAGCTAGTTTATTCCCATGCCTGTGCAAAGTTTGATCTTGATTTTCTTTAATAAAATCATTATCTTCTTCAATTAATGTTACTTCATCAGATTTTATCTTTTCAATTACAACTTCATTATTATCTGAGCTTAATAAAGCAATATAGTGGTTTACTACATCCTTCGGGTCACCAACCTCTAGCATTCTGCCATTATTCATTAATACAGCACTATTGCACAACATTTTTACACTGCCAGAATCATGGGAAACAAATAATATAGTGACACCCTGTTCTTTAAGATGACGAATCCTTTTCATACAGCGAGCTTGAAACTTTGCATCTCCGACAGCCAAGGCTTCATCTACTATTAAAATACTTGGTTTAGTATTAGCAACTACGGCAAAAGCTAGTCTAACTACCATCCCACTAGAATAGGTTTTAACCGGATGCTCAATAAAATCACCAATTTCAGCGAAAGCAGTAATTTCATCAAACTTAGCTTCTATTTCTTCTCGACTTAAACCTAAAATTTGACCATTAAAAAATACGTTTTGCCTTCCAGTAAACTCAGGGTTAAATCCACTACCTAGTTCGAGTAGAGCTGAAACTCGCCCATTTACAAACACTTCACCTGTCGTTGGTGTCAATGTGCCAGCAATAATTTGTAGTAATGTACTTTTACCAGAACCGTTTTGACCAATGATTCCTAAAGTCTCTCCTTGATAAACTTTCAAACTAATATCCCTTAATGCCCAAAACTCTTGCGCGTGGCTGTTACCGGGGAGCAAAATTTCCTTGAGCCGATCTACCGGGCGAGCATAACGCTTGTAGCATTTCGAGATATTCGTCAGCGAAATTGCAATTTCCTCACTCATACCACCACACACTCAACATCATCTAAGCAGCGCATATTTCATAACTGTTCATTTATGAAACTTGTTACAAAACATCCGCAAAAGCCGGGCGCAAACGTTTATAAACTAAGAAACCACAACAAAACATAGTCACTGCGATCGCACTCGCAACTCCCCATTCTCCCCAATGCTTTACCTCCCCCACTAAAATTAAATCACGATAAACCTCAGCGATCGCAGTCAACGGATTTAACCAAAATACCCAATTTCGCCACCCTTCGGGAATTGCTGAGGCAGGATAAATAATTGGTGTTAAATACATCCAAATATTTAAAGCTACTCCCAGTGTCTGCGGAACATCACGTAAAAAAACCGTTAATCCCGCAGCTAAATAACCCAAACCTGCCGTTAACAACAATTGAGTTAGCCAGACTAAGGGTAGCAGTGCCAAGGTATTATGTAAAGTATGAGTGTGTACAGCCACAAAAAAAATCAAGGCCATTAAGCCAAAAGAACTTTCAATGAAGGTTGATAAAATTGGCACTAAGGGTAACAAAGCTAACGGAAATACTACCTTCTTGATCAAATTTGGCTGCCCTACCACTGAACCAGCCGACTGCATGAGTCCACCTGAAAAAGCAATCCACGGAAGCAAACCCGCAAATAACCACAAACCAAAAGTAAAGTTATTTTCTGGCAAACTACTAATGGTAAGCTTGACTCTCAGGACAATAGAAAACACATAAGTATAAATCAGTAATTGTGAAAGCTGATTTACCAAAGGCCAAAAATTGCCCAGAATAGAACCTTTGTACCGCGCCTCTAAATCTCGCCTTACTAGAGTTCGCAGTAAATCGAACTTTGCCCACAATTGCTCATCTATTGGCAGTATAAGCCTCAGTTTACCTGCTTTACTGACAGCACGTCGCATGATTCGCACCAATTCCCGTTTCCTCGCTCACTACACTCACACACCTAATCAATAATCCCACTATTCTAAGTAAATTGCCTCTAATGGCTATTAGTATAAAGCAGACTAAGAACAGAGGCTCATAGCTGCCATTTATCCGCTTGGTTGCAGAATTAATCAACTATACACAAATATTAGGATTACATCACACTCACTGCCCAGAAGATTATTTTGCCTTTAAATTTCCGGACAGTTTCTGCTTAACTTAAACTCTCAGGGTCAACACCCAAAGCACGCAAACGTTCCGCTAGTCGTTCAGCCCGTTGATGTTCCTGTTCAGCCCGTTGTCGTTCTCGTTCAGCCAATTCTGCCAGTTCTGTGGGAATCAGTAATTTAGCCCCCGTATCTAAGCGATAAAACCTTAACAGTTCCCCTTCTACTTCGAGGCGCAATCCCAAAGGCTGAGATAAAGTGTCAGTAATTGGGTGATAAATTTCATTCTGTAAACGATACCCCTGCAATTTTTCGTTAATCCATTCGCCTTTCGGGTCGAATAACCAGTATTCTAAAATACCTAATTGTTCATATAGTAATTTTTTTTGCTCTTGATCCTGCTTTTGAGTACCTGTACTGGTCATCTCAAATACAACTTGCGGCACTTGACCTTCTTCCCAAACTTTATAGTTATCTCTCCCCCCAGGTTGCACATCAAAAATTACCATCACATCTGGTGCAACTCTTAATCTGGGAAAACCCTGAGCATAATAGAGAAATTGATTTGCCAGTACTGTCGCCTGTCTACCTGTGAAATACTGTTTTAGCACTTCCAATGTAGTCAGAATTGCATAGAGGTGTAAATATGTTTCTGCCACAGGCTCTCCATCAGTACTAGGATATTCAATATTTGGATCTGCTAAATTGATTGTGGTAGTCATAGTTGTTACCTAATCAAGGAAACTATCTTGGTTAACTCCTAGAGTCAAACAATTTTAGATTTTGAATTTTGGATTTGGGTTCGATTCACAGATAAATCAGAGGCTTGTACCATCAAGGAACTATGGTTTAGCCTATGTTGCGCTCATTGTTGCCCTTGTCGTCCATTATCGCGGAAATCTATTACCGAAGGGACACCGATTCGGCTAAACTGAGACTTGGTTTATTGCATTGTGACTAGGCATGGAAATCGGACAAAAGGTTAAAGTTTTTCGTCTGCGCGATCGCGTATCTGCTTCTATTGCGAAAAAACTCGGACAAATAGGCATTATTCAAGGCTACAAAGTTACGGATGGTGCTGGAATTGGTGTAGTGGTGCTGTTTGACGATAATTCTTCCACTTGGTTTTTTGAAGATGAAATCAAACTTGTGTAATAGATAGAACTCAACGCGGAAGCTAAGAGTATTTGCCTAGTGCTAAGTTGGAGTGGAAAAGATTGGCGGTGAATATAGGAATCAAGTAATGTCCCTGATATTGACATTTTTGGGCAAAGGCGGTGTAGCGCGGACTAAAATTGCGATCGCCGCCGCCAAGTTATTGGCAAGCCAAGGCAAGCGTGTACTTCTAGCAGGGTTGGCAGAACCAGTTTTACCCATTTTACTGGATCAGACCCTGACTGCTGATCCCCAGGAAATTGCGCCCAATTTACAAGTGGTGCAGTTTCAATCATCTGTATTGCTAGAACGCAACTGGGAAGAAGTGAAAAAACTGGAGGCGCAATACCTCCGCACGCCTATCGTCAAAGATGTTTATGGTCAAGAACTGGTAGTATTACCGGGGATGGACAGCGCCCTGGCCTTGAATGCTATCCGCGAATATGAAGCCAGTGGCAAATATGACGCGATTATCTACGATGGCACAGGTGATTCCTTTACCCTGCGAATGCTAGGGATGCCAGAATCTCTGAGTTGGTATGTACGGCGATTTCAGCAATTATTTGTTAACTCAGATTTGGGAAAGACTATTGCGGAATCGCCTTTAATTCAGCCGCTAATTAGCAGCTTTTTTAATGTCAACTGGACAGCAGATAACTTTGCTCTCCCCACCAACCAAGTGAATAGTTTTTTAGATAAAGGAAAAGCTGCCCTTGCTGACCCCAATCGCGTTGCTGCCTTCTTGGTGAGTACAGCAGACCCCCTAGAAGTGGCAAGCTCCCGTTATTTGTGGGGTAGCGCTCAACAAATTGGTTTAACCGTTGGTGGTGTAATTTTGATATCACCTGAGCCAAACGTCAACCTGTCAGAAGAGTTTACACCTCTAACTGTGAGCGTTGTTCCTGACTCTCCTACAGGCGAATGGCAACCTTTGATAGATGCTCTACCCAACTTTACCGAACAAGCACGACAGGCTCCCAAACCCATAGAAATTGACATCCACAATCGTCAAGTCCGCTTATTCTTGCCAGGATTTGACAAAAAGCAAGTCAAACTTACCCAGTATGGTCCCGAAGTTACAATAGATGCCGGAGATCATCGGCGTAATCTCTTCTTACCCCCAGCATTAACTGGCAGACAAGTTACTGGAGCCAAATTTCAGAATAATTATTTGATAATTTCTTTTTAAGTCCGGCTGGGTAGAGGGGATGAGGTATTGAAAAAATTCTTTCCTATTCCCCATTTCCCATTTCCTATTCATAAGTAAGTTTAGTTTTATGTCAGAATCAACCCCAATTAACCCTAATTCCCAGCCAGCAGAGGCGATAGAGTCAGTGAAACCCAACGAGGAAATTACAGCAGTTGCCGATCGCAGTGCCAAGGCTCGGCAATTACTAGGCATGAAAGGCGCAGCAGCAGGGGAAAAATCTATCTGGAAAATTCGCCTGCAACTGATGAAACCTATCACCTGGATTCCTCTGATTTGGGGTGTGGTCTGTGGTGCGGCTTCTTCGGGTAACTATACTTGGACACTAGAAAATGTCTTGATGTCAGCAGCTTGTATGTTGCTTTCAGGGCCTTTACTCGCAGGTTATACGCAAACCTTAAATGAGTATTATGACCGAGAAATTGATGCGGTGAATGAACCATACCGTCCCATTCCTTCCGGTGCAATTCCCTTACCTCAAGTGATTACACAAATTTGGGTATTGTTAATTTCCGGAAATCTTCTGGCTTTTGCCCTAGATGTTTGGGCTGGTAATGAATATCCGACGATTACAACTATAGCTATACTGGGTTCCTTTATTGCCTATATTTATTCTGCGCCCCCATTAAAGCTGAAACAAAACGGTTGGTTAGGCGGTTATGCCCTTGGTGCTAGCTATATGGCTTTTCCTTGGTGTACTGGTCATGCGCTGTTTGGTGAACTCAATTGGAAAATTGTGGTGATTACCGTGGTTTATAGCTTGGCTGGCTTGGGTATTGCCATTGTGAATGATTTTAAGAGTGTGGAAGGCGATCGCCAGTTCGGATTAAAATCATTACCTGTGATGTTTGGTGTCACCAGAGCTGCTTGGGTCTGTGCCGTGATGATTGATGTCTTTCAAGCTGTGATTGCAGTTTATCTCATCACTCTTCACGAAAACTTGTATGCTGCTATTTTGCTACTGTTAATCATCCCGCAAATCACCTTCCAGGATATGTATTTCCTGCGTGACCCCCTCAAAAATGATGTGAAATATCAAGCCAGCGCCCAACCGTTCCTAGTATTGGGAATGCTTGTAGCTGGTATAGCTCTGGGTCATGCTGGCGTTTAATTGTCATTGCTCAAGGGGAAGAAACTTCTCTCCTGCACCAAATTTATACCTCTGTAGTCAGAAGTAAATAATGAGGAGTTAGGAGTTAAAATACTTCTAACTCTTAATTTTTATCAGGACTTACCGTGTTAGAGTTGACAAATTTTCTGATTCGGGGAATTCAACCATTATTAGTCCCTATTTGCTTTGTTGCGGCTTGGACTGTAATTATTTTGCTGGTAGGGAGTCTTTGGACAGCAGTTCGAGATGGTGTCAGCACAGCCAAACAAATGCATCAAATTCCCTGTGCTAACTGCCAATTTTTTACCGACAATTACCGATTGAAATGCACTGTACACCCATCCACCGCTAGTACAGAAGAGGCTATTGACTGTTGTGACTATCAACCAAAGACCAATCCTATGCTCTACTAGAGATGACACTTAAAAATTGATGCTAATTCAAAAGCTTAACGACTGTCAAGAATTTATTGCTGGGGATAATACCATTCTACGGGAACTACTGCATCCCGATAAGCAACCCCTGGCATTAGGCTATAGTTTAGCTCACGCAACGTTGCCAGTGGGAAAAACTTCTCAACCCCACTCACTTACTACTTCAGAAGTTTATTACATTCTGAGTGGCAAGGGAGAAATGCATATTGATGATGAAACTCAAATTGTTGAACCAGGAGACGCTGTATATATTCCTCCTAATACACGACAATTTATTCGTAACTCTGGTAAGGAACTCTTGGTCTTTATTTGTATTGTAGATCCAGCATGGCGTAAACAAGATGAAACAGTCTATGAAGAAATAGTTTAGTTGGAAGCTACTTCTCTTTTACTGAGCCAAATTACGAAATCATCTGAATGAATTACAATCTCCTTACCCAACGTTTTGATATACACAAGTCCATTGCTAATGTTTAAATCTCTAATTGGGTACCAAGATTCTCGTTTTTGGATTAAAAGCTCCAGGGGAATCCCTGATTTTAAAGTATTTTTGCGATATTTCCACCAAGCTCTCCAGAGCATCACAGATTGAGTGCAATGTGCCTTATAGCCTTGGGGAATTTGAAAGTATAGATACTTATAAAAACCACGTTGGTCTATTTCTAGTACTCCTTTGAGCAAATAATTGTGATCTGCTAAGGCTTCATTCATCAGTTCCCAATGAGATGACTTTGGATTAACCCAGAATTCAGATACTGAGTTATTTAGTTTGTATGTAGCAATCACTCCTTCAGTTTTAGCGGTTAGTTGGTTACTTTTATAGACGGTTTGTGCTGTCAAAGAAGGGTTTGACAACAAAACATCTTTCTTTTGGGTAGAACTTTGTACGAACTCTCGAATTAAATCTAGACTAGACAGCATGAACTTGTTTTATACTCGATGTTGTGGTGTAAAGGAAGTACTCACACACTGCAAAGAAGTAACAATATTAAACTTTGATTTAAATTTCTAAATTTTTGATAACTGGTGTAAATATTGGTACTAATTCCGGACGACTTACAACCAAGGTAGGGAAAGAGCGATCGCTATAATCTTCTCCTGATGACAAAGGAAATGGTTCATCCTTCAGAGGTGTCCAAATACCACCAGCAGCCTGAACAATTACCCAAGCCCCGGCGATGTCCCAAACTTTTGGTGTGGCTTCAATACCACCTAATGTCGCTCCTGTAGCAACTGTGAGAAAATTATAGCTAGCTACACCCAGCATCCGAATTTTGCAGGGAAAGCCTGTTTGAATAACTGAGGTGCTACGGGAACAGAGGTTAAAAAAGTGATTTTTACTAACAGCATCATTACTGCTATGGATGGGGTGGTGGTTAAGAAATGCCCCAGAAGGTGTTGACAATCCCGATGAACCTGCCCAAAAACCATGAAAAGCTTGAGCTAGTGGTGGTAAGTAAATATAACCAAAAACGGGAATGCCTTGATATAGCAATCCCAGTGAAATTGACCAAATGGGCAGACCCCTCGTAAAGTTGGTCGTGCCATCAAGAGGGTCTATTACCCAGCACCATTCCGTACCAGGAAAAATTTTGTCACTTTCTTCGCTCAAAATGCCATAGCCAGAAAAACGAGCCGCTATCGCATCCCGAATTTCCTGATCTGCCCATTTGTCGGCTCGTGTGACTAAACTACCATCAGCTTTTTGGTCAGCTTGGACTTTACCAAAATCTTGCATAAGTTGCTTTCCCACTCTGGTCGTGGTGGTTTCGGCAAAGTCCAGAATTGTTGTCCAAAAATCATTCATGAATTAATTCTCTCGCAAAGAGGCTCCTAAGCCAAGACAAGATACGTATATTTACATAACTAGTCTAAATCATTTTCTAAAACAGCAGCGATCGCTTGTTTAGCATTCCTTTGAAATTCCTTCACATTGACTCGGCGGAGGAACCCAACAGCCAGCAACATTCCCAACGCTTGGATAGCAAAGACTAAACTATAAGCCATAACTAGTTCTGGGAAAATCCTTTTGCCCAAATCCAATATTGCGCCGCCACTCACCGTCGCCACACCCCGCGAAATCGCCTGGGCTAAACCCCACGCCCCGATAAATGTCCCAGCAGTCTCTGCTGCGGTTAAATCTAGCATCAAGCTGATAGCCCCCGTGGTAGTAACACCAGAAGCTAAACCGAAACAAAATAACGCGCTCCTGAGCAGTTGCTGATTAGCAGTGAATCCCGATGAAATCACCAATATAAAGGAAAAAGCCACCAGAAAACATCCCAATCTGGTAGTCTTTTGTTTACCTATGCGTGGCACAACTAAAAATCCTGTGGAAACCAGACCAATCAGCGTCCCCACTCCAGAATAAGCATTAAGTCTAGTACTTTCTGATACAGACATTCCAAAAACTTCACCACCATAAGGTTCCATCACAGATTCTTGCATAAACAAGCTGATGGTCATCACCAACAAAAAGCTAAAAAATAAACCTGTTTGGCGGCTAGCAGTCAGTACCTTGAAAGCTTTTTGCAGAGTAATTTTGTCTTCCCGTTCTACCGCAGTCGAGCGCAAGCGGTAGCGAGAATATTTTTTTTCTACATTATATGTAGATAGTAAAGATAGCCCAAAAACCCCGGCAGGCAGGACTAAAAATACAAGGTTAATCGAGTTTTGCAGTGCTGCTAACTTTTCAGGTTGACTGTAAAAAGATGTTAATGTTGTTCCTAGTAATTCCTGTCCAGTTGTCTCTGCTGGCAATAACAGCGAAATAATGATTGCACCGATGACAATCCCCACTATTAACATTGACCAGACGACACCAACTAATTGAGAACGGTTGTCTTCGTCGGAAACATCGACTAGCAAAGCTGCAAAGGGAGTAGAACTAGAACTCAATGCCAATCCATAGAAGGCAAAAATCCCTGCTAACAGAGCAATCCAGCCATAAGTTGGCAAAGTCCAACCCTGAGCATAAAAACTAGCTCCTAATTGCCAGGTTGCTTGTACAGCTAAAAAGGATGTAATCACAAATACAGCCGCACCGAGGCAAACGTAACCAGTGCGATGATATCCCAGGAAGGGTTTAGCATCCGACATTTGTCCAAACCATAGCCTTGCAGGCGCAACTAATTGGTGCATAGCTATAGTTCCGGCTACCAACGTCGCTGGAATCGCTAATTCTTTAATCATAATCCGATTCAGCACTCCCAGAGTCAGAACTGACATGATGCCTAATCCCATCTGAAATAAGCCGAGGCGAAACATGGTCAGCAGGTTGACTTTGGGTAAAACCTGGGAGTTTATTGAAGAATCAAATACGTCACCACTTGCCATAGATACTTTTTTATTTGGTTTACTGAATCTAGTCTCTACTTAAATAAGGATAAACCGTTCAATAAAACTTAACTCCCAAATTCCCAAATTATTCACCAATTTGGGTAAATATAAATGTATTATTGATATCTAAGTATGTCAAATATTACTCAGGTTATCAGGTATATGGAACAAATATTAAACGAATACTGTAGACAAACTCATCCTGGACTGCTGCTCCTGAGTATGCCGACTGGATTTGGTAAAACCTACAACGTCCTCAACTTTATCTATTCTAATTACCAAGAATTTGCCCAGCAAAACAGAAAAATAATTTTTATTACCAACCTCAAGAAAAACTTACCAATTAACGAACTAAAAAACCGTTTCATTGCTGACGGAAATAAAAAAGAATTTGAAAATCATGTTTTATTTATTGATTCTAACGTTGAGACTGTTATTAACAACCTACTCGCCATTGATCATGAAATTCCTGCTCACTTTAAGACAGAAAACTATAAAAAGCTCAAGTCTCATATAGAAATAATTCAAAATAATAAATTTAATAAAACAGTTAAAGAAATTCTTGAAAAAGAAATTAGCCAAGATATTGAACCAAAATTTCGACGAAGTATTCAAAAAGAATTAAAAAAAGACTTCAAAACAAAAAAAGCTCGGCTGTCAGCCACCAAAAATGATCAAAAATATCAATGGATTGGAAAATTATATCCCGCAGTATTTACAGATGAGAAAACGGTTTTTTTTCTTAGTGTAGATAAGTTTGTCGCTCAAAATAGCACTCTTATCGAGCCATCATATTATTTTAGTGAACGCTTTATTGATAAAGCCCTAATTTTTATTGATGAGTTTGATACAACCAAAGAAGCTGTACTCAACAATATTATTAAATCAGGCTTACGACATCGCGTGGATCTTCTTGATTTATTTTTAAACATTCATAATCATCTGATGCAGAACGAATGTCCTGAATTGCTTATTAAAGAATCCGAATGGCTCAATAAAAAATCTTCAGGTAAAAATTGGTTATCCCCACGACAAAAGATTGAATCTTTCAAACAAAAAGCTAACGACATATTCAATATATATAAATTACAGCACACTTGTAAATCTCATTACGAATTTTCGACAAAAAAAAGGAACTTTTTGTTTTATGATTATCAATTCCATAATGTCATGGATCGTCATCAGCGTATTGAGATTATACAAGATGCACAAAACCTGACAAATTGGATTAAGGGTTCTGATACTAAAAACAAAAAAACTGGTGTTGATATTCACCAACTGCTGAATAAGATTACCGGATTTTTAACCTACTTTCAGACAGGAATTAAGTATTTAGCGGATAACTATCGTCATCTGAAAGAGGAAGATCAAAGCATTCAGGAAACATTTACCCTGGAATTTGCAGTTAAGACGGTTCTTAATAATTTTCGTCTTGATGATACAGATGTCGAATTTTTGACTAGTAAAATTTTGGAAGATGACTTTGCATATAACTATCCAACGGACAAAGGAACAATCCAACGTCAAGGATTTTATGATACAGGATTTCGTTACCATGATATCGTCGATAGTGATGAGCATGATACGTTATCGAAAATATATATGTTCAACTTTAGCCGCACACCTGAATCATTTTTGGCTGGAGTTTGCTCAAAGGCTATGGTAGTTGGTATTTCTGCAACTGCTGGACTCTATACAAACATTGGAAATTACGATCTTGAATATCTAAAATCCCGTTTAGGAAATTCATTTATACATCTTAAAGACGATGATATTATTCAACTCAAGGATGCCTATTCTGAAGCAACTCAAGGATATGATCAAATCAAAATAAAACCTGAATTTATTGGTACAGATTCACAAGAAGAAGCAATTAAACAGCTTGTAGAGCTTTTAAATGATCAAGAAGCAGCCCAAGCTCTATTGAACAAACTTCGCCATCAAATGAGTGATGATGATGATAAGAGTATTGAATTTTCATTTTGCCGTTATGTAAGAGCATTAACTGCATGGAAATATTTTTTAGATAACCCTGATTGTCATGCCTTTCTTTGTCTGTTTAATAAATTTCCGAAACCTTCTGATCCAAATTTCGATTTGAATATATTATATGAATATACAAAATACTTATTAGAAGGCAGAAAATATATCATTGATGGGAGTGTGGAAGATACTATTTTTGTGCTTAATTCAGATAATTTTAAGGAAAAAAAACAACAACTGCTGAATGAACTAAAAGATAACAAACGCCGATTTATTATCTCTGCTTACCAAACAATTGGAGTTGGGCAAAATTTACAATTTCCCATTCCTTCTGACCTAGAGCCATTACATATCAATAGTTTTCCCAAGCATTCGGATATGGATATAAATGGGATTTATCTAGATAAACCCACCCATCTACTTGTTAATATTTATGGAGACAAACTCAAAGATGATGATTTTATAAAATATATTTTTCAATTAGAATTTCTTCGGGAGAACGGAGCTATTTCACTAAACACATTTAAGAGCAAGTTGGATGCAGGCTTTCAAAGATATATAGGCAAATATCTACCAAAAAGAAAGGCTGAAGATTCAACCAAATTACATAATACAGACGCTTATTCACGCTTCTTGAATAAAATAATTATTCAAGCACTAGGTCGGATATGTCGGACTAATATGAAAGCTCCAAAAATTCATATTCTTGCTGATGCTTCAATCAAAAAACATCTCAACCGATTCTATCTACCTAAAGACATAATTCCTGTTCGTGAATATACTGCTCTGCTGGAATTAGTTGGTGAATCGACCAATCAATCAGAAGATTTGATAGAAGCGCAACACCGTGCATCTCACAGAAGTAATCAGACTTCTGCTTACATACGCCGCAAACTAAATCTACCGTGGACAGCTATAAGTGTTAAGGAATGGCAGGATTTAAGAGAGCAAGTTCTCCGTCAACCCGCTATTGCTCAAGAGTCAGAATGCAATGATAACTGGAATATTATTTACCTTAAATTACCCAAACCAGCATCTTCATATCTATATTCAGAGAAAAATGATTATGGAGAGATTCAAGTTTTCTTCTTTGAAGAATGCGGAAAAGAATCAGTGAAACAAGTAAGTGAAAAAACAGCCCGTCTTGCAGAATTGATGAAAATTGATATTTTACGTAAACTATTCATTAATTCTGGCTGGACAACTAGCTTCCCTGAATCTGAACTCATGCTGACACCTCCGATGTTCAATAATATTTATAAAGGAGCATTAGGCGAGGTATGCGGTAAACATATTTTGCAAAGTCTGTTAAATATTAATTTGCTAGAACTTAGCGTAGATGAATTTGAAATGTTTGACTTCAAAACAGATCAGAACATTTATGTAGACTTCAAGTTATGGAATGATCAGATTGCAGTATCATCTGAAGAATTAATTGAAAAAATTCGTGAAAAAATGGAGATAGTTAAAGCCGAAAAGGTTTTGATCATCAATATTCTTGGTACTTCAGACACAGCATTTCGTCCAACTACGTCATTTCGTGGCAAAATTGTCGAAGTTCCTTATCTATGTAAAAATGGTAGAATTGACGGTTCAGCAATTGAATATATTCGGAAGAATTTTTTAACATGAGCATTTTCACCAACAGATTAAAAATAGATTTTCATATTGATGCTATTGAGAGAGACTTTGTTTTTATTCGATTAAAACGAGAAAAAAATGGCAACTGGTGGGGAGCAGAAGAACTAGACCGTATTATTGGTGATGACTATAAAGCTATGTCTGTTGGCTATGCTCAATATGCTTATGCTATGTTTGAAAAAAAGTCAAATAATACTAATCAATTACTTCAAAAACTCAGAACAGATCCTAAATTTGGCGATGTAGCTGCAATTGAGGTCACGCCAGAGGCTGTTTATAAAGGTAATGATGAATGCATCTGTGGAGTAACACTAGCTCGCTTATTAATGAATTCTTTGGGTTCATCACGCTCAAGATTTAAGCAACGACATTTCTCAAATCTTACTGGAGCATTACTTAAAGTTCCATCTTTGACAAATAAGCTTAATGATGTAATTCCTGTTGCTGAAATAGCTCTTAGTCCTGCTGATAGTAAAAAAAACGAATTCTTATTGAATATTAGTGTAGTCTCTTACCGCAAAAAAGTTTCCATATTAAAAGAAGATAGAGGTACGAAATCAAAAAAAATTCCGAAAAGACCCGAATATGTGTTCCATAGTGGCACAGCATCTTTGAGAAGGTGGCTTCCTTCTGACGGTAAAGACCCAGATGCTACAAAGACTTACATAAAACGAGGTAAAGCAGGAACAAAACTGCATACTAATTTCCTTGAGTTTAAAACTATAAAAGACTTTGAGAACAGCCGAGCCGGGATTTTACAGCAAGTTTTTCAAAATATCCAAGACCATCTATCTGAATACATGAGAGTTGATTTCTCTCCCCTTGAAATCGACCACAGCATTGAACTAAAGAAGACTTTACTTAAAAAACCAAAAGAACTTCATTCAAAACTTGATGGACAACCAATAAATATAGTTGATACAGTTAATGATGAAGACTCTGCTGATTTAGTAATTAAGCTGAAAGAATCGCTGCGTCCTTATATCACTAATGAAAAGCTAATTACTGATGGTAAAGGTGATAAACAAGGCGCTCTAAATTTTAGAATTATACATGATGCCGACTTTTATGAACAAAAGGAGCAGAAGGACGAATATCTCCCTTCAACAGATAAATTTCAGAGACAGCACCTCACAATTGAATCAAGCAGAAATATCTCTGACGCTATTGTTAAAACAATTATCAAGGAACAGCTTATCAAACGTGATATTAGCACTCGAAAATTGAACCTGTTTGAGTGGGATAAACTGCAATTAAGTGGAGTTTGGACTTTTGCTGCTTGGGATGAAGATGAAAATGATGAAGATGAAAATCACGTTATTTTTATGGAGATTCAACCCAATGGTGATTTTGAATTTCATCAAATAAAAGGTCAAGACATATTTAACTGGCAGAAGTTTAAAACATATCAAAATTCCATGACAGATAGTAGCTCTGGAGCTAAACTTAGGAACTTAGAAGGTCTTGTTATTTGTGATACAGGGGATATAAATCAGATATTTCGCACCAATGAAATCACCATTCCTGACCTTTCTAAAATTGAAACTATTCTCAAAGAAGTTGAAACAGAACTTCCCGAAAACCAGCGAAGTGGAAACGCTTTGGCTGATATAGTTGAAGACTTTTTGCAAGAAGAATCTAAGCTTGATATTGAAAAATTTAAATCATTCTCATCGGAACTGAGAAAAGTTGGTAGGGAACCTATATCAAAAGCAGATTTCAAATCTTTAATCGCACAATACCTGGGAACAAAAAGAAAAGTGGGAGACAAGTACATTGATGTAAGTACAACGCGTGAGGCTACTAATTTTAGAGATTACCTTCTAGAAAAACATCAAATTAGATTGAAGTTGCCCCAGGATAACCAGAGTAAAGATGATTTATTCGATGCTTCTCTCAACATAAAATATTTCGGGGAAACGGAAAAAGAAGCTTATTACTTTGTTGGAGACCGAAGAGAAAAAGTACAATTTTCTTTCAAAGATGCCTGTCATCTCCGTAAAATCGTTGCGGTAGATGACTCGAAACTGATATTCACACAACTCCTTCCCACTATGGATGTTGATTTTGTCCGCACGGGACAAAGTACCGTAATCCCTTTTCCCTTTAAGTATATTAGGGAATATCAGAATTTTGGAGTTGCTAAATGACTCTATGAATCAATATGAATCAAGTGCTGTAGGGTGTGTTGTCGCGCAGCGCAACGCACCGTCAACAATTTAAGGTGGGTTACGCTATCGCTTTAGCGCAGCCATGCTCCTTGGGCTATACCCACCTTACTGGACTGACAAGCCTAAAATAGTGCATCAGCATAAATATTGTAGGGTGGGTTTATAGCCCGCCCAAAACAGGCAAGATGCCTGTTCTACAAAAGAAACATAATGCAACATTTTAAGCTTGCCACGCCACTACGGGCTAAAATTTGCAGAGGTTAGCTAGTTCAGAAAATCAACACATTTGTCAATTTTGTTAGTAGCGATAAACTATAAAGGTAAAGAAATGTAAATAAAATATATATTGCCACGTGGAAAATATCACATTAGGACAAAATGGCCCCAGTGTTACACCCCTTTGTATTGGAACTTGGGCTTGGGGTGATAAACTCTTTTGGAATTATGGCGATGGCTATGGCCCTGAACAGTTAGAGGCAGCTTTTACAGCAGCATTAGAGGCTGGGATAAATTTCTTTGATACTGCGGAAATTTATGGTTTTGGACTGTCAGAAGAGTTATTAGGGCAATTCATGCAAAAAGCCCAAAAACCTGTGCAAATGGCGACGAAATTTGGCCCTTTACCTTGGCGATTTACAGGTCAATCTGTCTCGGATGCTTTAACGGATAGTCTCAAACGCCTACAAGTAGCGCGAGTTGAACTGTATCAAGTCCATTGGCCATTTACCTTCTTTTTAAGTCAGGAAACTTTGATGAATACCCTAGCAGATGAAGTGAAGCAGGGTAGAATCGGCTCAGTCGGCGTGAGTAATTATTCAGCTACTCAAATGCGAGAGGCGCAGCAAATATTAGCGGCGCGTGGAGTACCTTTAGCTGTGAACCAAGTCCGCTACTCGTTGCTAACGCGTCAAATTGAAACCAATGGGATTTTAGCTACAGCTCGTGAGTTGGGCGTAACTATTTTGGCTTATAGTCCTTTAGCTCAGGGATTACTCACTGGTAAATATACACAAGATCAGACTGAAACCCCCGGTGGTGCGAGGAAGATAGATCCACGATTTAGTAAAGATGGGTTACAGAAAATTTCCCCAGTCATTTCTTTACTTAACAGCTTGGGAGAAAAATATGATCGCACTCCTGCCCAAGTAGCCCTCAATTGGTTAATATCTCAAGGAAATGTGATTCCTATTGCTGGGGTAAAAAATGCCCAACACGTCAAACAAAATGCAGGCGCTTTGGGCTGGACATTAGACACTGATGACATTGGGCAACTAGAACAAGTCAGTCGCCCTTTTCAATGAGGTTTGAGTTGCGAGTTTTGAATTAAAAACTATCTTCAAGTTTAATTCAAAACTCAAAACTTTTACTCAGCACTCTCTTGTACAGACGCGATAAATCGCGTCTCAGCACTTAAAAAGCGGTTTATTCTCTACCTGCATTTGAAGATGACACAGAAGTGTCGCGGCGACTACTGCTATTTGTCCGTAGCTTGGGCTTGGGACTACTTCCGTTGCTGTCTGATTTGTTCCAGGAGCGATTTCTATCGCTAGAAGATTCACCACCACGACGCTTGGCCAATTTTGGCTTGTTGGAAGGTGCGTCATCTTGGGGATCTACGCCTGATTGCAACCAAGCTGGACGAGTTTGATCATAAGCAATTTGTAATGCAGCTGCGGCGATCGCATGAGCATCATATTCTTCAATCAGTTCGCTGACTATGGGCAAGAATGAAGCTAAACGTTCGCCAGTTAAGGCTTCTTTCACTTGTTCTTGCAATTTCAGGATATGTCGTGCTTCAATCTGCGCCCGTGTGGGAATCGTCAGCAATTGCCAATTTTGGCGGTTATGGCGCTCAAATGCCTGCTGTTTGCGACGTTCAAAAGGTTGTACCAAGGAAATTGCAGTACCTTCCTTTCCAGCCCGACCAGTACGACCAATGCGGTGAACATAGGTTTCAGCGCTATCTGGTAAGTCGAAGTTAATTACATGGGATAGTAGATCGACATCTAACCCCCGTGCCGCAATATCAGTGGCTACCACCCAACGCACTTGACGATTCCGGAATCGATTCAATAATCGCTCCCGCGCCTGTTGGGATAAGTCACCGTGGTATTCGTCCACACTGTGACCGGCTCCTTGCAGTAGATTGGTGAGTTCTGCGGCTGTCCGTCTGGTACGCACAAAGATTAAAGCTGTTTCTGGATCTTCCATTTCCAGAATCGGCTGCAATGCTTTGGCTTTTGTCCAATGACGGGGGATCAGATAAGCTACTTGATTAATTTTGTTGGGTGAAGCTTTTGGCTGCTCAACGGTAACTGTAGCTGGATTTCGCAAGAATTTGTTCACAATCATGCGAATCGATGGTGGCATTGTCGCCGAGAATAAAGCTGTTTGGCGCTCTTTGGGGGCTTGAGACAAGATTTTGATCACGTCATCAATAAAGCCCATGCTCAACATTTCATCAGCTTCATCCAAAACAAACCACTTGACTTGATCAAGCTTCAAACAGCCCCGATCTAGTAAGTCGATCATTCGTCCTGGTGTACCCACAACCATGTGAACACCACGTTTGAGTTGCATCATTTGGCGTTCAATTGATTGACCGCCATAAATTGCTAGAATCCGCAATCCTTCATCGCCGACAAATTGGTTGATGGCATCGTGAACTTGAATTGCTAACTCACGGGTTGGGGCTAGTACCAAGGCTTGTACAGCTTTGTGATTAACATCTAGCTGTTCTAAGATTGGCAGGGAAAATGCTGCTGTTTTGCCTGTTCCGGTTTGGGATTGACCCACGACATCCCGACCTGCTAGCAGTTGGGGAATGGCTTGAGTTTGAATGTTTGTAGGTGTGGTAAAGCCGATGTTTTCTAGTTGCTCAACACGTTTTTGTGAAATACCTAGTTCTTGAAAGGAAAGTGTCATTAATTCTCCTAGATTTTGTTTTTTGGTTTGGAATTTTTAAATCTGACGGCATTTGCATTTAGTAGCCAGATTTAAAGCAAGTGTGTGAAACCCTCTTTTGGCAGAGGGAGTGTTAGCGTAGCGTGTGGTAAACACGCAATAGTGTGGAAAGAGGGTCAGCGATTTGACGTGACTTCTCTTTTGTCCGAGACCCTGCGTTCACGCAGTGCTGGACTCACCCTGCGGCCTCTACTTGTGGTAACTATTAACAACTTGACCGTAGAGGTCATAAGTATCAGCGCTATGGATCGCTACTGGCACGATGGTTCCTAATTTTGCTTCCCCATCGATATAAATCTGACCATCGACTTCTGGGGAAAACCTACCTGAGCGACCTATGAGCTTTCCAGTTTCAGGGTGTTCTTGCTCAATCAGGACTTCAACTATTTTGCCGATTTCCTGTTGATTTTTTTTACCCGCAATCGGCTCTTGAAGCGCCATTAATCTATGCCAGCGCTCATCCATCACGGATTGGGGTAACTGATTGGCTAGCTTATAAGCGGGCGTTCCTTCTTCCGGTGAAAAAGTGAATACTCCAACATGGTCAAATTCGTGTTTCTGAACGAATTCTAGTAGATGCTCAAAATGCTCTGCGGTTTCTCCGGGGAAACCAACTATAAATGTTGTCCTGAGTACCGCATTTGGTAGGGCTGCTTTGATGCGTTCAATAATCCCATCATTTACCCGTCCTTGCCAGGGACGATTCATTGAGCGAAGAATATCTGGATGAGAATGTTGAAGGGGCAAATCTAGATATGGTAAGACGTTGTGGGTTTCTTGGATTGCCTCTATGACATCTGGGGTTAACCCGGTGGGATATGCATAATGCATTCTGATCCACGGTACATCTACTTTACCCAAAGCTCGAAGTAATTCGGCTAACTTTGGCTTTCCATAGATATCTAACCCGTAATTGGTGGTGATTTGGGAAATTAATATAATTTCCTGCACCCCTTGGCTAGCTAACTGCTCCGCTTCAGCAACTATAGATTCAATAGTACGCGATCGCTGGTTCCCTCTGAGATAAGGAATAATACAAAATGCACAACGATAATCACATCCTTCGGCTACCCGCAGATAGGCAACGCCTTCGGTTGTAGTGCGATAACGCGGTGTAGTTTCGTCGGCGATGTAGGTTGGTTCTAGACTAACCTCTTTGACCTGCTCACCTTGTTCTACACGCTCAATTACATTAACAATTTTGTGATAATCACCAGTGCCTACCAGTGCCACTGCTTCGGGCAGTTCTTCTAATAATTGTTCTTGGAAGTGCTGCGCCATACAGCCAGTGATCACGACTTTCTTGTTGGCTTCTGCCAGTTCTACTAAAGTTCTGACAGATTCTTGTCTTGCTGCTTCTATAAAACTACAAGTATTAACTATAACGTAATCGGCTAACTCTTCATTTGTATCTACACCATAGCCCGCTTCTGCAAGCAGCCCCAGCATATGCTCTGTATCAATTCGATTTTTTTCGCAGCCTAGGTGCGAAATTGCAATCGTTGGCTTTTCACCCATATTTTGAAAACATTTTCTGTTTTTTGTAGTCAGATAAGCAAGTTGCGATCATTTCGCTCCTTGTGATACACACCTTTACATAGTCAAGGCTAGAATAACAGGTTTCCACTGCCAGCTACTACCTGTCGGTATATGACATGGTTAGTTTCCGGCCATGTTATGATATTTGTACTATTTAGTCTATTTCCCAGGGTAAGGTGAGTGTCTTTGAGTACAATTGACACTTGTATTTTTTTTAACAATTTTTCTGTTGGTATTTTTCATTACCGCAGCGTGTGTTTTGTTAATTTACCCGTCGGGAAGCCGCCCAAAGGGCTTGTTGTGAGAAGTCGCTACCCCCAGGGAAACCGCGCTCTCTGGGTAGTTTTTCCACCCAGGAGTACGAAACCACGCCTAATAAAGCAGTAATGCTACCCTAACGTTCAGGCTTTGCCGACGACTATGCGCGGACGAGTGCCTAAACCGGGGAAAGCTGCCTTGCGTCTTGTGAGTGGCAAACTCCTCTTCTAGCCTAGTTTTATCTTAACATATCTTAGGGGAGGTTTTACGATAATTTCCATCCTAGGGAAGAGGTAGTAAGACAACCAAACTTAAAACACATTTGAGCAATTAGTTAAAAGTCAAGAGGAGCCAGCGCCATCAGCAGGTTCGGTTGACTTGAGGTGACTGGCGTTCAATAGTCAATAGTCAAACTAATTCTGGACTCTCGACTGGTGGACACTAGACCCCGCAAAGCGGATTAAAGACGTGGATTTATATCAGTTATTTAAAACTCGAACACCGATTATTGGCGTGGTTCATCTACTTCCACTGCCCACCTCGCCCCGTTGGGGAGGTAATCTGAAAGCGGTAATTCACCGTGCCGAACAAGAAGCCGCAGCCTTAGCCAGTGGTGGGGTAGACGGCATTATTGTGGAAAACTTTTTTGACGCGCCCTTTGCCAAAAACCAAGTTGATCCAGCAGTTGTGAGTGCCATGACTGTGGTCGTGCAACGCATCCAAAATTTGGTGGCACTACCCATAGGCTTAAATGTTTTACGGAATGATGGCAAAAGTGCAATGGCGATCGCTAGCTGTGTGCGCGCCGAATTCATTCGCGTCAATGTATTGACAGGGGTAATGGCAACTGACCAAGGATTAATTGAAGGAGAAGCTCATCAATTACTCCGTTATCGGCGAGAATTGGGCTGCGATGTCAAAATTCTAGCTGATGTGTTGGTGAAGCACGCCCGGCCATTGGGTTCCCCCAATCTCACAGTTGCCGTAAAAGACACCATTGAAAGAGGTTTGGCAGATGCCGTCATTTTGTCTGGCTGGGCTACCGGTAGCCCTCCTAATCAAGAAGACCTGGAACTAGCTTGTGGTGCGGCAAATGGAACTCCAGTTTTCATTGGCAGTGGAGCCAATTGGGAAAATATTGCTACACTTATGCAGGCAGCAAATGGTGTAATTGTTTCCAGTTCTCTCAAGCGCCACGGTCGAATTGAGCAACCAATTGACCCAATTCGCGTCAGTCAATTTGTAGAAGCCGCCCATAGTCTTTGGAATTCTCCCGGTGAGATTCAATCTATTTCTCCACCCATGAAAATACATTCTTAGGGAGCAAGAGGCAGGGGAGCAGGGAGCAGGGAGCAGGGGGGAAAGATTGTGAGTTCCCAATGATTAATGACTAATGACCAATAACTAATGACCAATAGCAGTTTATGATTCGCCGCCGTTCTACTCCTTGGATTCACAAATGGTCGCGTCCATTGATTGCCGCGATCGCTGGACTTGGTGCCTTAACTACAGGTTATATCGCCATCGAAAAGCTCACAGGAGGCACTGCCGCTTGTGTAGCCGAAGCAGGAACCAAAGGCTGTAATGATGTCCTTTCCAGCCCTTGGGCAACCATACCAATCTTTGGTGGTCAGCCGTTAGCTTTATTTGGGTTGTTGGCTTATGTGAGTATGGTGATTTTAGCTCTTACTCCCTTAGCATGGAAACCAGATGATAAAAATAGCCAGAAAAAACTGGAAAACTCAACTTGGTGGTTGCTGCTGGTAGGAGCGATCGCGATGTCGGTTTTCAGTGGCTATTTAATGTATGTTTTGGCGTTCCAAATCCAAGCCGTTTGTTATTACTGTATTGCTTCCGCTTTGTTCTCGTTAAGTCTTTTAGTCTTGACGATTATCGGTCGTTCTTGGGAGGACATAGGGCAAATCTTCTTTACTGCCATTATTGTGGGGATGGTAACTTTGATTGGGACTTTAGGTGTTTATGCTGGCGTGAATACATCAGGTGTAACATCAGACTCAACTCCTGGACAAGCTCAAAAAATCACCTTTATACCCAAAGAACAACCTAATCCAGCTTTTGGTTGGGAAATCACCACTACCTCTGGTGAAGCAGAAATTGAACTAGCACGCCATCTGGCGACCACAGATGCTAAGGAATATGTTGCCTATTGGTGTCCTCATTGTCACGAACAAAAACAACTATTTGGCAAAGAAGCTTACCAAATTCTTGAAGAAAATCAGATTCCAGTAGAATGTGCTGCTGATAGCCCTAAAGGTCAACCAGAAGTTTGTCAAGCAGCGAAAATCGAGGGCTTCCCTAGTTGGATTATTAATGGTCAAATCTATAGTGGAGTTCAAAACCTCGAACAACTGGCAAAAATTTCTGGTTATACAGGCCCCAGGAACTTCAAGTATTTCCGATAATTGCCGGCAATAAGTCTTTTTTGTCATCAAAACTCGGATTAAATATAGTCAACTGGTTGACGTGCAGCTAAAGTCTGTCCCAGTTGACTTTTTTGTGGCTATATTTTAAGTGCTGAGTGCTGAGTGGGGAGAGTTCTGAGTTTAAAACCAGTTACTATAAATCCTAAAAAAAGGTTTGTGAAGTTGAATAAGCAATAGATAATATAGCGGTTTGTAATTGAGTGCAATATGCCTAAAGGAAGAAAATATTAATTAGATAATCATGTTTTTTTTACGTAGCTATACTTACGATAAATAAGTTTATTTAAATAAAAACAGCTATATTTATATTTAACTTGTAAGGAACATAACTCAAGGGGAAAAATTCTTAGAAACTAAATCAATTTTATATCAAGACTATATTTGCTAGCTAATTGATAGCTATGAAAATATTTTCTCTGCTAGGTAATGGGCATGATTAAGCATCTAAATAAATGTCTTGTCAAGTTAATTGTTAAAGTCAAACAAACCCTTGGTCGAGGACATAAAGAATTGATTACAGCCTTTGCTGTTGCGGCTTGTATTTTGATTTTGCGTTCTGTGGGATTGTTGCAATCCTTAGAGTTAGCAGCCTTGGATCAATTGTTTTACTTACGTCCAAATGAACCACCTGATACTCGAATCACTATTGTCGCCATTGATGAGGCTTCTTTAAACCACATAGGTTCCTGGCCAATTCCAGATGGTGTGATTGCTGATTTATTACACAAGTTACAAGTCTATAAACCCCGTGCTATTGGTTTAGATATCTACCGGAATTTGCCAGTCAAGTCTGGTAACGACAAACTGGTTGCAGCTTATCAGTCAATGCCTAACTTGATTGGCAATAAACTGCTGACAAATAATCAAAATGGTATTGTTTCACCCCCACAAGAACTGAATCATGAGCAAGTGGGTTTTAATAACGTATTATATGATTCTGATGGCAAAGTACGTCGCAGCTTGTTATATTGGCACGTTGGTCAACAGCCACACGAAAGTTTTGCTTTGAAGCTGGCTTTATTGTATTTAAAAGCGGAAGGCATTACTCCCCAAAGAGCAGCTCATAATTCTGAGTATTTACAGTTGGGGAAGGCGGTATTTACTCGTTTTAAGAGCAATGATGCTGCTTATGTCAGAGCTGATGCTAAAGGCTACCAAATTGTGTCTAACTTTCCTAAACCAGCTTGTCACAGTTCATCTGTAGAATCTTGTGGTTATCGTCAGGTGAGTATGAGGGATGTGTTGGAAAATAAAGTTCCTCAAAGCTTAATTAGCGATCGCATTGTACTCATTGGTTCTACTGCTCCTAGTATCCAGGATTTTGTGTTTATTCCTCATTCTCTGCGTTTTATAGGTACAGCAAAGCCTATTCCTGGTATCCAACTACAAGCTTATTTTATTAGTGAGTTAATCTCAGCAGCTCTAGAAGGGCGACCATTACTCAAAATCTGGTCTTCGTCATGGGAATGCTTATGGATTTTTACTTGGTCTTATGTGGGATCTGTGATCACATGGCGAATACGATACCCCATTCAAAGCATCCTCAGTACCTTACTATCTTGCTTGGTGCTGATTCTATTTACTTACTGGGCGTTTTTATCCGGTTGGTGGATACCAATCATACCAGCGTTATTAGCTTTTAGCATTTCAGCTATTTGGATTACTTCTCATCTGGCTTATAAACAAGATGAGTTGAAACGTTCTAAAGAATTTTTGCAGCAAGTGATCAATACGATCGCTGACCCGATTTTTGTCAAAAATGAACAATATCAGGGGATTGTTTTGAATGATGCCTATTGTCAATTAATCGGTTATCCCAATACTGTATTACTTGAAAAGTCAGACTATGATCTGTTTCCGCAACATGAAGCTGATGTGTTTCGACAACAAGCTCAACTGGTTTTCAAAACTCAGAAACCCCAGGAAAATGAAGAAGAATTGACGGATGCTACAGGTAATACTCATTTCATTGCTACTAAGCGATCGCTCCACAAAGATGCAGCTGGGAATTTCTTTTTGGTAGGAGTTATCCGAGATATTACACAGCGTAAGTTAATGGAAGAACAACTTAAGCGCACTGCTGCTGAGTTATACCGTTCCAATCATGAATTAAAGCTGCAAGAAGACCACTTACGTTATCTGGCTGATCATGATCCTTTAACAGGCTTAACTAATCGGAAATATTTTGCAGAACAGCTGCACAAATCGTTAATTTGGGCGCAAAATCATAATTTATTCCTGGGATTGCTGTTTATTGACTTAGATGGCTTTAAGCAAATCAATGATACTTTAGGACATGAAATAGGCGATCGCCTGCTAGTATCCATCGCTCAAAGACTCAGTAATACTTTACGCGGTAGCGATACTGTGTGCCGATTAGGTGGTGATGAATTTACAATCATTTTACGAACAATTCCTGACGTGCAAGTAGCAGCTAATATCGCTGAAAAGATTTTAGCCAGAATCGCCCATCCCATTGTTTTGGAAGAATGTAATATTATAGTCTCCGCCAGTATTGGTATTAGCATATATCCAAATGATGGGCAAGATGCTGAAACACTGATGAAACAAGCAGATGCTGCTATGTACAGTGCCAAGCGCCTCGGTAAAAATCGTTATGAATTTGCTTAAAAAGTTATAAATAAAAATAAAAGAAATTCTATTAACAGGTTTTAAGTAAAATTACGGTTGCAGTAGGAATTTCATCTAAAGTTTATTTGTATTTGGCGTTATGGATATTTTTAGGTAAGTAGACGACACGCTAGGGGCGCAAGGCCTTGCGCCCTTACAACTTAAGGATTTTATTCCTTAGAAGTCCCTTATATTCGCCCAAAACTTTTAAAACAGCCTCTTCATTACGTATTTACACTGTCATAAAATAAAGTTTTAGTAAAGATTTCTAACTTTAGGCAGATGTTAAAAATGCTTAATAAGCATATCACTAAAGTATCAAGAATAATTTGCCAGCTACTAAGCATTTGTCACAGTAGTTATGTATTTATTTAAGATTTAATTTTTTAGACAAATAACTACAACTGCTGTAGATAAAGAACATCCATAAACAAAATTAATCCTTACGCACAAGTAAGGAAAAAACGTAGCCGCTACTGCGGCTATGGAACAGGATATTACAGAGGACAGAGAATAGATCCATTTACTGTCTAAGTGGTAATACTGCGCTTGTTGAAGTGAGGCTTCTGTGATCACCTTCGTCAACCAAGAGCTTTTTTACATAAGTTATGAAAATCAAAATTCATGGAATTCACCAAAACTTATGGGAAGGAAATTGAGAATTATGAAAGCTGTGATATTTTTTATCAGTGTTTATTTGTTAGTTCCTAAAATAATTGATATCACAGTCAGCGTTAATGCTATGACGATTAATGAGTTAAATTCCTCTGACAGTATGAGTTTAACAACTTATGAGGATTTTCAAGAGATATATATTCCACCAAATTATGGCGGGCCTGATAGTCAGAATGGTAGTGGTACAAGGTGATATGGGAAAGGGCTGAGTCCTGAGTGCGGTAAAGCCCTGCGGACATGGCTGCGCTTAAAGCGGTAGCGGGGCGTTTAGCCCGTGCTGAGTGCTGAGTGTTGAAATAGTCCTTATTTACACCCTGCTGTACTAGTAAGAATTCCATAGAAAATTTCTAATCTTGTAAGATTAAAGATTTCTGCCATTGGCGTTTTTGTACCAGTGTATGGACTTCCCAATCAGGGTTTGGTTGAGGATAGTCTAGGCGATAATGTCCGCCCCGGCTTTCAGTTCTAAAAGCTGCACTTTTGAGAATTAAATCAGCTACATCTAGTAAATTACGGGTTTCTGCCCATAGTCGCAATTGCCTTTCTACATCTGGGATGTCGAAATGCACTGGTTCGTTGGAATTTAAAGAAAGTAAGAATTGACTCAAAGGTAAAGCCGCAAAATCTTGTTGCCAAGATTCAACAGTAGCGATCGCTGTTTCTAAACCTGACTGTTGCCGGCAAATCCCCGCACTTTCCCAAACCAAACGGGGTAGCTTTTCTCTAAGTATTTCTAGCTGGGTTTTTTGGCTTTGCCATTCACTAACATCGGCGCTAAATTCTCGTAATGGCAGCATCGGAACTGCTGAGGGTGGTGTAATATCTGCTAGATCAAGATTAGCCATTTGTGCGCCAAACACAATACATTCCAGCAAAGAGTTACTCGCCAAACGATTCGCCCCATGCACTCCAGTGTTGGCCGTTTCTCCCACTGCATACAAACCAGGAATGTTTGTGCGGTTCATTAAATCAGCAACAATACCACCCATCCAATAATGGGCAGCCGGGGCTACAGGAATGGGTTCGTGGAAGACATCAATACCCCAATATTGACAAACCTTCACAATGTTGGGAAAGCGATGACGAATTTTTTCTGGGGGTATAGGGCGCATATCTAACCAGACATGGGCAGTAGCCAGATCGACTGCGGTGTGTTGCAGATGGCTGAAAATCGCCCTACTCACGACATCTCTGGGTGCTAGTTCACCCGCAGGATGATAGTCAAAGGCAAAACGCCGCCCTGTGTCATCAACCAGATGTGCGCCTTCACCTCGTACAGCTTCACTAATCAGAAAGTGGTCTGCACCCGGTTTAGTTAGGGATGTGGGGTGAAACTGTACAAATTCTAAATCCCGGAGGATCGCCCCCGCCCGCCAAGCGATCGCGACTCCATCGCCTGTACTCACAGCTGGGTTAGTGGTTTGGGCAAATACTTGTCCACCGCCACCAGTTGCCAAAATCACGGCACTAGCTCTGATCCAGGTAATTTTACCTTGATAAAATAGGCTAATTCCTTGACATCTTCCAGTTTGGGGTTCAATCCACAAATTCAAAGCTAAAGCTTGCTGGATGACTTGAATGTTTTGGCGACGTAATACTTGGGTTGTGAGGGTAGTAGTCACTGCCCTACCTGTAGTATCGGCAGTATGAAGAACGCGATGACGAGAATGGGCGGCTTCTAAAGTTAAAGCTAAGGATTTACCGTGACGGTCAAAAGCCACTCCCAAGTTAACCAGGGATTGAATACACCGAGGGGCTTCTTCAGCCAAAAATTCTACGGCTGGGCGATCGCACAAACCTGCACCGGCGTGTAATGTATCTTCAACGTGCAGCGAAGGCGAATCTTCCGGATCGATGGCGGCCGCAATGCCGCCTTGCGCCCAATCACTGGCAGATAAAGACACAGTTTCTTTAGTAATCAAGCCGACTCGCAAGTTTTCTGGTATACACAGTGCTGTGTACAGTCCAGCAGCGCCAGCACCGACTACTAAAACATCAAATTGGCTAGGAATATCTATTTGAGGCAAAGTCAAACAATTTTGGGTTTTAGATTTGGGATTTTGCTGAAGCAGCGCGGTCTTCTCCCCAGGGGAGAGGCTAACGCCGAGGAAGTTGCCCTGATCAAGCACTGCTGTAGAACCGCTTTACACGGCTTCTCGTCGATTCGCCGCAGGGTTAGACTCACAGATAAAAGGAATGAAGGAAATGGGAAAAGGAGATAATTCCCCGTTTCCCAAGCCCGATTTACTTTTTAGTTATCTGTAGATCCCGTTGTTAAAGCGATCATCTCCGGCGTTGAAGATAACATCTAGTTCGGTGACAGTGAAATTATCTAAGTTGGTTTGCAAAAGTTGTTTTTGGCGATCGCTCAATCCTTCCAAATCCAATACATCCTCTACGTTCTTGTAAGGAGCATTAAGGACAATTTTCTTAGCTAGGGTAGGATACAGACCAGGAAACTGTTGAAAAGCTCGCACGTTGGTATTATTCAAATCAACTTTTTTACCAAATGCTGTCCCTAACTTTGCGTCAGCTCCATTCTGCCTTTCAATTGCTAAAACTGGAACTTGTGTAAAAGCAAAACTGTTGATATTGGCAGCAGTGGCTATCTGACTTGTGTTGAGCGCAGATGCAGCAGGTGTTCCCAGCCATCCCCAAGAGCCAATTAATAAGCTAAATACTGTTAATAAACGTACCAATGTTTTCATCATTTTTCTCCTTCTTTCCATCAAACTGAAATAACCACGTTAAGTCAAATACTCTCAACTTTAAGCTGAATTCAAACCTATGAAGTCAAGCACAGTGATTAGGACTGTGAGCTTCTATTTTGTCTTAGCCTGAGAATAGACACTTTGAGTGTATATTCTCTTGGCTCCTTCACCTGGGGTTGAGAGCTTCTGGCTGACCAAGCCCCGTTGGTGCGGGGTGTAGGGTGTGGGTTTGCAGATTCGAGACAGTCCCAACAAAGAAAGGGGTTCCAAGCCCCGACCAATGCTATCTTCCCTACACCCTAACCCCTACCCCCTACACCCTATACTTGACTCAATACACAACAGTCATCAAAAACTAATATACAGCGTATTAATACCCGCAATATTTGCTGCTACTGGGTTTGATACTATTTTTACAAAAAGTTATCTACACAGGTGAAATATTGGGCAAAAACTATTGATTAGGCATCGTTTTATACCGCATTTGTCTGGATAGCATCTTTACGCAGCATTTGCAGCTATTAAGAATAGGCTATCTACCAAAATTGTACTTAAGACTGCTCCACCAAAGGCGTACCAATGTGTTGATTTTGTCCGTAAAGGTAAAATTCCTGCCGTTAATAGCAAGGTAGCTAAAACTACTGCCCAGCCTTGTCCCCACGGTGTTTGGACTTGGATTAAAGCAGTTTGTAAGATTGGTGACACGCTATCAGGTTCTACTAGCATAATTTGCCGCCAATAAGGCATCAAGTCTACTAGATAAAAATACACATCAGTTAAAACAGTACCGAGTAAAGAACCTAAGTAAAACCAGTTACCAACTTTGCCCCAATTCTTGACTAAACACCAACAAGCAAAGGGTAAACCAATAGATTCTACAGGTAAATGCCAAAGAGGTTCCCAACGTAGCCAACCCCAGTAAATCGCTCCGGTTAACCAACTCCAGCTAAAGCCTAAGAGCAAATCTCCCCAGACATAAGTTACCGGACGTGACATTAAGCTAAAACTCAACCACACCCAAAATCCTGTAAGCGCTACACTCAAAACTGGCAGCGATCGCACTAAGGGCGCTTCTATAAATACTGGTACTGTTACCAAGAACACCGCAGCCGCCAACACTAACCAAGTTTGGCGCACAGACGTAGATATAGGTATAGAAGGAGATAAAGCGAGTGTAGATTCTAACTCCCTGATGCTTTTTTGCCCCACTTCAGTTGTGGGTAAATCAGTATTGATCGGTGTAGTAGGACTGGTGTAGGAAGACCAGGTATTATTAATCAACGTTTTTAATATTTGTTACTAAACTTTATTTTACTTAAGATATCACACTTAAAAATCCCCCCCCTAGGCATTTTTATTTTACCTAGATTTTGCCTAGATTGTTTATTGCACACAAATTTGGCACATTATGAGTGCTGGATTGTCTAATTTTTTTGGATTCCTTAATCAGCGGACGCTTTCTTGGGCTATTTTCCTGGAAAGGAACCCAGATAGCTGTTGGTGTAATTGGTTGTCAAAAGAAGCAGGGGAGCAGGGAGCAAGGGGGAGTAAGAAATTACTTTCATGCGGTTCTTAACAACTATTCCTCTTCTCCCCTGCCCCTCTGCCTCTTCGGTAATCACAGCACACGCGATCGCTAACACAGGTAAATTAAATGGCTATATCAAAACGAAAACGTCAATGGTTCATGCTCTTAAGTGCAGTATCTGCCATTTTCGCAGTTACAGTATTTCCGACAAAGGTTTTAAGTACCCAAGCTAACCCAGCTTTAGAGGGGGTACAGCAACCAATGAATATCTTGCAAGCTATTTTTTTAGGCTTTGTGCAGGGAATGACCGAATTCCTCCCCATCAGCAGTTCAGCACATTTAAAAGTTGTGCCTGTAGCATTGGGTTGGGGCGATCCCGGAGTAGCTTTTACCGCAATTATTCAGCTTGGTAGTATTGTTGCCGTGCTGTGGTATTTCTGGGAAGATATGACGCAAATTATTAAAGGAGCAATAAAAGCGATCGCTGCTAAAGATTACCAAAACCTTGACTTGCAGCTATTTTTGGGTATTGCTTTAGGAACAGTGCCAATCCTGGTTTTGGGACTGTTAATTAAAAGATTTATCCCAGACTACGATAATTCACCCTTGAGAAGTTTAACAGCGATCGCCATTGCCTCTATACTCATGTCGCTGTTATTGGGAATAGCTGAAAAATTCGGGAAACGTCAACGTGACTTTGAACATCTCACCATGAAAGATGGGCTATGGATGGGTTTAGCTCAAGCTGTAGCATTAATCCCTGGCGTATCTCGTTCAGGTTCCACCATCACCGGGGGACTATTTATGAGTTTAGAACGAGAAACAGCCGCCAGATTCTCATTTTTGCTAGGAATTCCCGCCATCACCCTGGCTGGATTAATCGAATTAAAAGGTTTTTTAGAAGTAGGCGTAGCTAATGTAGCTATGGCTCCGATGGTTGTCGGCACAATTTCATCTGGGATATTTTCATATATAGCGATCGCTGGCTTAATACAATTCCTCAAAACCCAAAGCACCTGGGTATTTATTTGGTATCGCCTAGCATTTGGTATCGTCATCTTAGGTGCAATCAGCGCCGGATTGTTAAAAAATAGTTAATAGTCATTGGTCATTGGTCATTGGGAAGTTACCCTCTTCTTCCCCCCTGCACCCTGCCCCCCTGCCTCTTCTCCTCATCCTAATCATGTCTACCATCCGTCCTGCTCAAATTACCAAAGTATTACCCGATTCCATAGCCGCAGAAGTTGGCTTTGATGCGGGGGATGCCATAGTTGCTATCAATGGCACACAACCCCGTGATTTAATTGATTATCAATTTCTATGTGCTGATGAAGTTCTCGAACTAGAAGTTTTAGACGCATCGGGAAATACTCATTATGTTGAAATTGAAAAAGATTACGACGAAGACCTGGGGCTAGAATTTGCCACAGCTTTATTTGATGGGTTAATTCAATGCAATAACCGTTGTCCATTTTGCTTTATTGACCAGCAGCCACCCGGTAAGCGTTCTAGCTTGTATTTAAAAGATGATGATTACCGTCTCAGCTTTTTATATGGTTCCTATTTAACCCTTACCAATTTGTCAGAAAGAGAATGGCAACGTATTGAACAAATGCGCCTATCTCCCTTGTTTGTTTCTGTTCATGCAACCGAACCTGAAATCAGAATTAGACTGCTGAAAAATCAGCGTGCAGGACAAATTCTGCAACAAATCAAATGGTTCCAAGACCGCAGATTGCAAATTCACGCCCAAGTAGTGGTTTGTCCTGGTATAAACGATGGTCAACACCTGGAACAAACCCTTAAGGATTTAGCGTCTTTCCATAAAGGTGATGTACCTGCTGTGGCATCAGTCGCAGTCGTTCCCGTGGGCTTGACACGCTTTCGCCCACAATTCGATGAACTTATCCCCGTAACCAAGGAAAAAGCTCAAGAAGTGATTTCCCAAGTGCAAAATATATCCCAGCAATTTCGCCAACAATTCGGTTCCGGTTTTGCTTGGTTAGCTGATGAGTGGTTTTTGATTGCAGGACAAGAATTACCCAGCGAGGCGGAATATGAAGAATATCCGCAAATTGATAATGGTGTGGGTTCCATTCGTTTATTTATTAAGCAATTTGCATCTACAGCCGCAGAATTATTACCGCCAAAGCTTAATCATCCCAAAAAATTAACTTGGGTAGTTGGTAATGCAGTTAAACAAGCATTTAAACCGATTTTGGCACGTTTAAATGCTGTTGAAGGTTTAGAAGTGAATATGCAAGCTTTATCTAGTGATTACTGGGGACAAAATATTAGTGTAACTGGGTTAATTACAGGTCATGATTTACTTTTAAATCTCCCTGGAAAAGATTTAGGTGATGGAATTTTGTTGCCAAAAGTTATGCTAAAAAATGGCGAATTGGTATTTTTGGATGATATGACTGTTGCCGAAGTCGCTGAAAAACTGAATACAGAAATATTTCCCGTTTCTGGGATTGAAGAATTAATAAATGCTTGTATTGCTGAATTAGTGATGGTTTAGCTAGCAAATATCAGTTGTTTTTCGGAGGTCATTGATGGATAGATGGAATAAATAAAGGGAAGAGTGGTAAATAATAAATTTAGGGGTGAGTAGTGAAGAATCAAAATCAATGCGATAAAAAAGTCAAAAAAGCTGGATTCTTCATTTTCACTTTTAAACTTTTAATTTTTAATAGCTTTGGGATCTTACCAGCAACGGCAACCACTGGGGAACCTGTATTAAGTGTGGTACATAGCCAAGAAAATCAGCAGCAATGGGCAGAAATTACCCAGCGTTTGCAAGCAATAAATGTGAAATATTGCGTGATTCCCATCGCTAATGTCAGGAGTGCGGCAGACTGGGGCGATCGCAAGGTGTTATTTTTGCCGAATGTTGAGAAATTAACATCCGTGCAAGCGATCGCTCTCCAAGAATGGATGAGCAAGGGCGGAAACCTGATTGCTAGCGGTCCTGTAGGGAGTTTGTCAGATCCCGGAGTCCGTCAATTAATGCGATCGCTCTTGGGCAGTTATTGGGGTTTCAGTCTCAATCAGACGCACCAGATACAATCTTCAAAAACTCAGAATCATCAATGGGCAAACCAAAAGGAACTTTTTGGTCAAGCACATGGTGGTGTTTTAATTCCTAATAATGTTACCAGTCAAGCTGCTGCTGTGTGGAATTCCCCAGATCATCCCGCCGCAGTGGTAACAACCGAGAGTTCTACCTTCTTCGGCTGGCGTTGGGGAACAAATACAGCCTCAACAGCAGATTTAGATCGCAACTGGTTAAAAGCTGCCCTGACTCGCCATACTTCCAGGTCATCCAATCGCCAGCATAAAATAGCCGGAGGTTCCCCAAACTGCTCAACTTCAGTAGCCGCAGCCCCTTCATCTCCAGCCCCCAGTTCTCATTCCCCAGTTCCAACTCGCCCCACGCCTCAGTCCCCAGTCTCCACTCGCCCCAGTCCTCAGTCCCCAGTCTCCACTCGCCCCAGTTCTCCCGACGAACTCGACCAACTACAACAAGCAATACCCTGGGATGTTTCACCCAACTCCAATGCCCCGATTGATCGGAATCAAGCCATCGCCCTGCAACAAGAGCTAGAAAATTTGATTGGTCGGGTAGAAAGCGCCCATCTAGCAGCATCAGCTTATGCTAGTAGTGTGGGTGACGTAATCACTAATAACCCATCCCTGAAGGGACAGACGCAAGTAGCATCCAGCAGAGCTAGAACTGGAATTCTTCACCAAGAACCAAACACCACACAAGCCAGAGCATTTGTCAAGACATTACCTCAATTAATTGCCCAAAAGAAATACGCCTTAGCTCGCCAACAGTGGCTAGCAACCAAGGCAAATTTATGGAAACAATTTCCTGTCAATAGCAGACTAGCTCAAGCCGAAATTCGGGCTGTATGGTTAGACAGAGGAACGATTGTTCGGGCTGGTAGCGAGAAAGAACTAGCCAAAATTTTTGACCGACTGGCAAAGTCGGGAATTAACACCGTATTTTTTGAAACTGTCAACGCTGGTTATACGATTTATCCCAGCCAAGTTGCACCCCAAGCCAACCCATTAATTCGCGGTTGGGACCCCTTAGCGGCTGGGGTGAAATTAGCCCACGCAAGGGGCATGGAATTACACGCTTGGGTCTGGGTATTTGCGGCTGGGAACCAGATGCACAATCAGCTAATTAATGCCAGTCCTGATTATCCTGGCCCAGTGCTAGCGGCTAATCCTGATTGGGCAAATTACGATCACCAAGGTAAAACAATTCCAGATCGACAAACCAAGCCATTTTACGACCCAGCTAATCCGGAATTGCGGCAATATTTACTCAAGCTGTATGAAGAAATTGTTACCCGCTATCAAGTGGATGGTATACAACTAGACTACATTCGCTATCCTTTCCAAGATCCTCATGCGGGACGAAGTTATGGCTATGGTAAAGCCGCAAGAGCGCAGTTTCAGCAACTGCATGGCGTAGATCCCCTAAATATTTCTCCTAGTAACAGAGATTTGTGGCAACAGTGGACGGCATTTCGGACTGAACAAGTTGATAGTTTTGTGAGCCAAGTCACACAGCAATTACGAAAAAAACGTCCAGATTTGATTTTTTCAGTGGCTGTTTTTCCTTTACCGGAAATAGAACGCATTCAAAAACTGCAACAAAATTGGGAAGTTTGGGCGAGGCGAGGAGATATAGATTTAATTGTGCCAATGACTTATGCTCAAGATACATCTCGTTTCCAACGCCTAGCCCAACCCTGGATAGCTTCCAGAAAATTAGGTTCTACCTTGTTATTGCCAGGTATTCGTTTACTTTCTTTGCCCAATGTGGGAGCATTTGACCAACTGCAATTAATTAGAGATTTACCAGTTAGTGGTTATGCACTTTTTGCGGCGGAGAATTTTAATCATGAGTTAGAAGAAATTTTTAATAATACCCAAGGACAGGTTTCATCCAGAACTAATGAACCTATTCCTCATCGCCAACCTTTTAAAAGTGCTGCTGTCCGTTATACTGCGCTACAAAGAGAATGGCAATTAGTTTTACAAAACGACGAATTACAAATTTCTGCTGCGACAATTGCCGATTTTAATCAGCAGGTAAAAGTTGTACAAGCTGCTTTAAATCAACTGGCAGTTTCTCCTTCTGCTGCTAATTTAATCGCTGCCAGAGCAACGTTAACTCGATTTCAGTCGCGATTTCGGATATGGATGCGCCAACAAGCTACGGTTCATCCCTATCAAGTCAACGCCTGGGAAAATCGGATTGTAACTATAGAAAGGCTATTGCGTTATGGGGAAAGGCGATCGCAAGCAGCACAATGAATTCAAAGACGCGATTAATTAGGGCAAAAACCAATATCCAAGCCACGCCCCAATGCCTAATATTTTGAGTGTTGCTTCATATAAACTTTACCGTAAATTCATATAAATTCTAATTTAGGTATTCTTGTTTATTTTGCCCCAAAATATTAGAAGATTATTAAATATATAATTTTCTTTTTTAATTAACTATTTTTTCATAATAGCTATCATAATCGTCTATGCAAGCTTTACCTCAGCTTCCCTGTCTACAGTGCTTAAAGTCAATTATTGACTTTTATCCAGTCACGGTAGATTCAAAAACTTCAGTGTTAGACGCAATTTTGCTGATGGCAAATCATGACGTTAGTATTTTGGTGATGTCAGTCTCCCAGGTAGTGGGATGGTTGACGCAAAAAGATGTGGTACAGCTTTTAACTTCCGGAGTTGACTTAAAAACAACTGCAATTTCTGAAGTTATGCACGCTCTCACGATTAGCCTCAAACTTGCAGAATTTCAGAATATGGCAACTGTGTTTTTACTGTTGCAGCAGCATCAATTGGATATTTTACCAGTTATAGATGATTATAATCAGCTGATTGGGGCAGTAACTCCTGCAAGTATTTGTCAAGCTTTAGTAAAAGCAGAGACAGAAACTCCAGATGAATATTCACAAACCTCAGCAGAAAGATTGCATTTGCTAGAGTCTGCAATGCTAAATGCTAACGACGCTATTTTGATTACCGAAGCTGATAATTTAGAGGAACCTGATGGACCGAAAATAGTTTATGTCAATGCAGGCTTTACTCAAATGACTGGCTACACTGCGGCTGAAGTGATTGGCAAAACACCACGTATTCTTCAAGGTGAACTGACTTGTCGGACTCAACTCGATAAAATTCGCACTGCACTGCAAGCAGGTTCGTCTATCAGGACGGAACTTATTAATTACCATAAAAATGGTTCTACATACTGGGTGGAAGTGAATCTAGTTCCAATACTGGATAAACAAGGGCAAGTCATTCATTTTGTATCTGTGCAAAGAAATATAAGCGACTGCAAACGCAAGGAAGCAGCGCTGCGATGGAGTGAAGAGCTATTTCGGCAAGTTACAGAAAATATTCCTCAAGTTTTTTTCGTCCTAGACGCTCATAATCACAAACTTTATTATCTCAGCCCAGGTTACGAAAAAATTTGGGGAAGAAGTAGCGACTCAGCACATCTGCAAGCAGATCGCCGATACGGAAATTTACGAGAAAATCTACTTGATTCTATTCATCCATTAGATCGCGATCGCTACACGGATGTTTTAGATAATTTATTATCAGGCAATCATATCACCGTGGAATTTCGGATTGTCCGGCCTAGCGCTGAGGTGCGTTGGATTTCGGCAAAAACTTTTCCTGTAAATAATGAAAAAGGAGAACTTTACCGTTTTGCTGGTATTGCTGAAGATATTACCGAACTTAAACAAGCACAAGTAGCCCTGACTCAGGTAAACCAAGAACTAGAAATGCGTGTGGCCCAAAGAACTATCGCTTTAACTCAACTTAATCAACAGCTAGTCTCTGAAATTGCCGAACGTCATGAGAGCGAAGAACGCTTTCGCTTTTTAGCAGAATCTATTCCCCAACAAGTCTGGATTGCTCAAGCTAACGGCGAACTTGAGTATGTGAACCAACGAGCTATTGATTACTTTGTTTGCAGATCCGAACAACTTCTAGGGGTGGAATGGCAGCAATGGATACATCCTGATGATGTGTCTAATACTTTAGCTGGCTGGCAGCACTCTCTCTCAACTGGACAACCTTATGAAACTGAATTTCGTTGCCTCCGAGGCAGTGATCAAACCTATCGCTGGCATTTAATCCGGGCTTTACCTATGCGTGATCAACAAGGTAAAGTTGTCCAGTGGTTCGGTACGAATACGGATATTGATGATCGCGTATCCACAGAAATGGCTCTGCGACAAACACAACAACAGCTACAAGCAATTTTAGACAACTCTCCGGCGGTGATTTATCTCATTGATACTAATGGTAAAAATCTCCTGGTTAACCGCAAGTATGAACAGTTATTAAACCTCCCTAAAGAGCAAATTGTGGGCAAAAGTGTGTATGAACTTTGGCCTGATCATATTGCACACGAGTTTGCCACGAATAACCGTCAAGTAATTACAGATGGTGTGGCTATAGAAACTGAAGAAATCGTTCCTCAAAACGATGGTTTACACACCTACTTGTCGATCAAATTTCCTTTAAAAGATGCCAATGGCGTTGCTTATGCTGTTGGTGGCATTTCTACTGATATTACACAACGCAAGTTAGCGAAAGAATCATTAATACGTTTTCGCAAAGCCTTAGACAGTACCAGTGATGCTGTAGTTATTGGAGATATGACAGGTGCAGCTATCTATGTGAACCCAGCGTTTGTCGAACAGTATGAATACACCTTGGAGGAATTACAGGCGGCAGGGGGATGTACAGTAATTTTTGAGCATCCAGCAGATTATGACAAGATTTGCGCGACTGTGAGGATTGCTGAGTCTTGGCGTGGTGAAGCGTCATTTCGAGCCTGTAGTGGTCGCCTGATGCAAGTTTACCTGCGGTCTGATGCCATTAAAGATGCCACGGGTAAATTTGTCGGGACAATTTGTATTCATACAGATATTACTCAACGCAAACGGACAGAAGCAGGTTTAAGATTACGTAATCGAGCGATCGCTGCTAGTAGTAATGGCATTATTATTGCTGATGCCAGTCTTCCGAATACTCCTATTATCTATGTTAATCCTGCCTTTGAGCGGATGACTGGCTACTATGCCGCAGAGGTGATTGGCAAAAACTTTTGCTCGTTCCAAAGTGCTGATATTAATCAATCTGGGTTAGCAAAACTATCTGCTGCCATGCAAGCCGGAAGAGACTGCACTGTGACTTTAAGCAACTACCGTAAAGATGGCAGTCTGTTATGGAATGAGTTGAGTATTTCTCCAGTCTATGATTTTACTGGCAAACTCACCCACTATATCACCATCCAAACCAATATAACTGAGCGTAAGCAGGCAGAAACAGCCCTATTGGTGAGTCAACAACGGCTGCAATATCTACTCTCTTCTAGCCCTGCTGTCATCTATACAAGCACGACTACCGGGGATTTAGATAGTACCTTTATCAGTGAAAATGTCACTGCCATGACAGGATATGAAGCATGGGAAATTATCGAAAATTCTGGCTTTTGGATGAATCATATCCATCAAGAAGACTTACCTTATGTTTTTGCTGAAATTTCCCAAGCACTGCATAAAGAACATTACGCTATAGAATATCGCTTTTTACATCAAGATGGGACTTATCGCTGGTTATATGACAAAGGTAAGCTCGTGCGCGATGAAGCGGGAAATCCATTAGAATTTGTCGGTTACTTGGCAGATATTACAGAACATAAGCAATTAGAAGCAGAACTGAAAGTAGCACTAGAGACAGAAAAAGAGCTTCACGAACTCAAATCCCGTTTTGTTTCCATGACTTCCCACGAGTTCCGCACGCCTTTAAGTACCATTCTCTCTTCGTCGGAATTACTAGAACATTACCGCCACAAATGGACAGAGGAAAAACAACTGACTCACTTGCATCGTATTCAAACTGCTGTTAAGCGAATGACAGAAATGTTAAATGATGTGTTGGTTATTGGCAAGGTGGAAGCGGGAAAACTAGACTATAAACCAAAATTATTTGATTTAGTCGAATACTGCCATGATTTGTTATCAGAGGCACAAGTGAATCAACACAATATGTGCGTAGTGCATTTTTCTAGTCAACATCAATCTATGCCATGCTGCATGGATGACAAGTTACTAGGACATATTCTGAATAATTTACTTTCAAATGCGATCAAATATTCGCCCAATCAAAGCATAATCAAATTCAGTCTTGCTTGTCAAAATGAGCAGGCAACATTTGAAATTCAAGATCAAGGAATTGGTATTCCAGAAGATGACCTACCACGCTTGTTTGAATCTTTTCATCGTGCCAGGAATGTCGGCAATATTCTAGGCACTGGCTTAGGATTAGCGATAGTGAAAAACTGTGTAGATTTACACCAAGGTAAAATATCTGTCGCTAGCACCCTGGGAATTGGCACAGTATTTACTGTTACATTACCATTAAATAAACATTTAAACATTGAGGGAACACATGACTAAAATTTTAGTGATTGAAGATGAAGAGTCAGTGCGTGAAAACTTGTTAGATTTACTAGAGTCTGAAAATTTTGAGACTATTACAGCTGCCAATGGCACAATTGGCATCGATTTAGCCATATCGGTGGTTCCTGACTTAATTTTGTGCGATATGATGATGCCGGAAATTGACGGTTACGGAGTGCTAAAAGCATTACGTCAAGAACCTTTAACGGCCACAATTCCGTTTATTTTTTTGACGGCTAAATCTGCTAAATCTGATTTTCGCCAAGGTATGGATATGGGTGCAGATGATTATCTGACTAAACCATTTACTCGCGCTGAACTTTTAGGTGCAATCATCAATCGCTTAGAAAGACAAGCTACTTTAAAAAAGTATTTATCTGTATCCAATCAAACTATCAGTAACACATTGTCTCCCAAAATGCAGTTGCTGGAAATGAACTTATACAGAGTTGTCAAACAGGAAAAATTTGAGGAATTTGAAGTTTATTATCAACCCATTATTAATATGGCTTCTGGAGAAATAATTGCTGCTGAAGGTTTATTACGTTGGCACAGTCCTGAATTGGGTTTTGTTTTTCCGGCAGAATTTATTCCAGTAGCAGAATCTACGGGTTTAATTATCTCTATTGGGCAATGGGTATTAAAAAAAGTATGTCAACAAATTAAAGCCTGGCAAGATATTCGGGGTATCTCCTTACGACTGGCTGTAAATGTATCAGTAATGGAATTTAATCATCCAGATTTTATCAAAAAACTCATTAAATTTCTTTATCTGAATAACTTAGAACCCAAATATTTAGAGCTAGAACTTACTGAAAGCATGATTATGCAAAATGCCAATGTCGCGATCGCGACCATGAACGAATTACAAAATTTGGGGGTAAGAATTGCTATAGATGATTTTGGTACAGGTTATTCTTCTTTAATTTATCTAAAAAATTTACCAATTAATACGCTGAAAATTGATCGTTATTTTATTCACAATGTGGCCAATGACCCGCAAAAGTCTGCCATTACCAGGGCATTAATAGAAATGTCTCACAATCTGAATTTACAGGTAATTGCTGAAGGTATAGAAACAGAATCTGAACTATCTTTTTTACGCCTAAATAACTGTGATGCCGTACAAGGTTTTTTATTCAGTCGTCCCTTACCAGCATCTGAATTGGAAAACTTTTTGTGGAACAATCGACGTTTATATGTATAGTTGAATGCTGGAAAGACATCCGGACATAGCTTTGCTTAGGTTAGAGTTATACCTTGGTGTATTATTTTCACGCTAAAAAAATCAAATATTTGTGGTGTTGAGTCTTGTTCTTCAACCCAATCTACATTTTTTATGCAAATTCTTCACCCTAGCTTCATCTGGTTTAAGCTAAATTACTGATTGATAGTTATAGTTATCTAGTTGAGAAATTTATTTATGGCTCAGAATGAAAATGATAGTCAGTTAGATATCAATGAATCCTCTTCCCATTCAGGTGAAAGATACTGGGGTACTGTCGATGTCATAGAAGAAGGGGAAAGCTATAGAATTAGCCGGGTTGAAATTAAGCCTAGACACGGCATTAAACCACAAATTCATTATCACCGTAATGAACATTGGGTTGTCGTCTCTGGTGTAGCTAAGGTAACTTGTGGAGACGAAGAAAAATTACTGAATCGCAATGAATCAACTTTTGTTCCTGCCGCTACTCTCCATAAGGTAGACAACCCCGGACAGATTCCACTGGTGATTTTAGAAATTCAAAATGGTGAATACTTGGGTGAGGATGACATCGAACGCCCGTATGAACTGAATGTAGTCAAGCCTACGACTGAAAATAAACAAGTTTAAAAGATTCAAAACTAAAAATAGTAGAAGTTCCGCATTGACAAATAACATTAGATATGCGTTCTCAAAAACCATGTCTTCCGTAGGGGTTTAGCAATGCTAAACCCCTACAATGTTGGTCTATTTACAATCAAAATCATCGGGGGTAAAAGTCTGAAACGACTTATTTTAGTGAAATTTATTGTAATTACGAATTACGAATTACGAATTACGAATTACGAATTATCTAAAACCATCCCTCTTGTTCTAGGGTTTCAATTAACTGCAAACCACGAGGATCACCTACGCCTAATAGTGAGGCTTTAGCGTCTTCTCGGACTCCTAAATCTTGATCTTCGGCAAAAGCTTGAATTAAGGCATCGATGGCTGTGGCATAAACTATGTTAGATGGCAATTCTCGGCACAATTGCCCAATTGTCCAAGCAGAGTTACTCCGTACAGCTGCGACGGGATCTTGAACTAAAGCTTCTATTAGGGCTGGGATGGCTCCCACAACGGCTTCATAACCCACTCCTGCCATCTGCGCTAAGGCACTAGCAGACCATAAACGCACGGCGGAAATATCAGTTCTTAAGGCATCTGCTAGAGGTGCTAGACAACGGCGATCGCGACAATTTCCTAATGCCCAAACGACACCTTTACGTACATAGCCGTTCCAGTCTTTGTGCAGTTGAATAATTAACGGTTCTACTGCTTCTCGACTGGGATTGCGTCCAATACCATAAGCCGCACTGACTCGCACTAAGGGACAGGTATCAGTTAGCAGGCGAATTAAATGGGGTGTAGCTCGTTTATCTTCAATATCACAAAAAGCACGAGCGGCTAACATCCGTTGCTGGGGCTGATCATTTTCCAAAAGCGCTAGCATCTCTTCTGGATCGGGTTTTGCCACTTCAGATTCAGCAGTTAGCGGCGCTATTTTATCCAGGGGGCTTTCTAGCTCCACCTCGGCATCAAGTAAGCTTAGGTCTTCTTCGTCATACATATTTCATATAAATGCGCGAGTAGGATTTAATGGAATCCCCCGTGCTAATAAGTCTAAATCTGAGAAATGTCAGCTAAATTATTGTACACCTATTTGATCCGAGATAATGGTAGCCCCGAAGTATGAGGATATTTATCTGTTATTTATATGGGGGTGGAAAAATAGTTGATATATCAACTATCTTATTCATCGTGCAGTGATTTTAACATCCATAGGGATTGGGTTTGATAACCTAGATGATTGTAAAGATTTAAGGCGGCTGAGTTTGATTGCCAAACTTGCAAGCCGATTTGGCGATCGCCTCTTTGAATTGCCCAATTTTCGACATACTGCATTAAAGCTGTACCCACACCCCGCCGCCGATGTTCTGGGACGACGTAGAGCAGAAAAATGTGAGCATGGCGATCGCCTTGGACTTGATCTATGGCATTTCCTACCCAGAGGCCAGCAATGGGAGATTGGGGGAAATTTTCCTCACCCAAAAAATCTACCCACCACAAAGGTGTGTCCTGGGAGAAATACTGCTCTACTGTTCTGGCTAAGTGAGCAAAATCTTGCTGGGGAAATAGTTCCTGGTAAGTTTGCTGCATGAACTTGACTAGTAGCGATCGCTCTAGTGTGGAACCGCGACGAATATAGTAACTCGGTAGCAGTTGCTCAGACAAACTCAGTTTCCATTTCTATGAGAGCAGTGGAGATTGTGTAAGGGCAAATACTTCTGACTCCCCATTTCCCCATTGTCCTATCTCGCCATTTTCTTCAATGGGTGCCGGTGCTGCCATATCAGAGGGTAGAAAAATGCGGGCGCTGACTGCCACAAGGGCTAATGAAAATACCAACACTGCCAGTAATGGGGCAATGTATTGACGAATTATGGTCATAGTTTAATTGAAATCGGCTAGGCTTTTGTCTAAAAATCTAGCTGAAGATTTGTGAAGTTTTCTTAATTTATTTTAGCGACTTTTGGGACTGGTTAACGTTGATCGCGTTCCAAATCATCAATTACTCTTTCGCAATACCAGGTTTCTGGCATTCCCGGATAGTTGAGCTTGGCCTGCTCAATTAAACGCTCGGCTGCGGCAACATCACCTCCTAACTTGGCAATGAGTTTATTTTTGAGATGACTATCGGCTATTTGTTCGGTGATTTGTGTCTCTGCCTGTTCCGGTCTGGTTTCTGGTACTACCTGCGATTGTTCTCGACCTAGCTGCCAAAATAAAACGTAATAAAGTGTACCAAAAATTAGAATTAGGCTGAATGTGCCAAACAGAGTTAGAAGGTTAAACGCTAGAAATCCTAAAACTAACTGTGAGAGAACATAGCCTAGTAACAAGCCGGTGATTAAGAGAATAAATGTACCGACAATAATAACTACTTGGTTCCCCATAAATCCTCGTCTTCTTCCTCTAGTCCTGGTCTGGATATTGCCACTGGTTTAGGGTTCCAAGGGGCAAACAATGGTAACAGCAGTAGTCCTGGGATAGCAGCGACCATACTAATAATGAAAAATAATGGCCAACCTGTGCTTTTTGCTAACGTGCCAGCTGGCGCAACTAGAATATCACGACTTACAGCCATAAAACTGGATAATAAAGCATATTGAGTGGCAGAAAAGCGCTGATTACACATATTCATCAAAAAGGCCACAAAGGCTGCTGTTCCCAAGCCACCACAAAAGTTTTCGATATTGATTGTTAGTACTAAAGCCTGGTAGTTTTGACCTACGTTGGCTAGAACATAATAAGCTAAATTACTGACGGCTTGCAAAGCACCAAATAACCAAAGTGAGCGATTCAGACCAATTTTACTCAAAATCACGCCACCTGAGAGAGTGCCAACGATGGTAGCAATTAACCCCATACCACCTTGAATGGCCCCGATATCGGTTTGAGTGAATCCAGTTTGCAACAGAAAGGGTGTAGACATATTGTTGACAAAGGAATCGCCCAGTTTATACAGGACGATGAACACCAGCATTAAAATGGCTTGGACTACACCCTGACGCTGGAAAAATTCCCCAAAGGGTAAAATTACAGCAGCCTTTAAAGATTCTGGTGGGGTTGTTTCTTTGGGTTCTGGGGCAAATACGGTGGCAATAATCCCAATTACCATGCCCAAGGACATTAATAGGTAGACTGATGGCCAAGGTAAATTATCGGCCAGAATCAATGCCAAAGATCCGGTGAATAAAAGTGCTATCCGATAACCTAAGACAAAAACAGCAGCACCTGCCCCCAATTCTAATTCTTCGAGAACGTCGGTGCGGTAGGCATCAGCAGCAATGTCTTGACTCGCGCTTAAAAAGGCGATCGCTACAGCGTTAATCGCTAATAATTGTAGTGCTTCTGTGGGTTCTTGGAACGCCATGAGAGCGATCGCAATCAATAACCCAATTTGCAGTGTAATTAACCAACCGCGTCGCCTCCCTAAAATTGGGATTGTAAACCTGTCTATTAAAGGCGACCAGATAAATTTCAACGAGTAGGGTATACCCACAAGGCTAAATAAACCAATGGCGGTTAAATCCACCCCTTCGACAGTCATCCAAGCTTGCAGGGTTCTACTGGTTAAGAACAATGGTAAACCGGAGGAAAAACCGATTACTGTCAAAGCCGCCATCTTACGGCTACCGAAAACTGTCAGTAGCGATCGCACTGGTTTCATGTTGTGCAGGTTCCTCTCAATCTTGTGAATTGCAGTTATATTGCCATAGCTGCTGTGTCATTCTACGCAAACATGAGAATTTGCCCAGGTTTTTTCAACTGAGATAATTATCAAAGATGCCGTCACAGCCTCAGTAATTCCTTAATTTTCCTGATTTTGCTCAATTTGATGACCGTTAATTTTTACCCCGTGTGCAGCCAGACATTTTTCCCAACCGGCACGAGTCCCTATTTCGCTTTTCTGCTTGAGTAGTCCTAACTGCTGTTCTTGTTGGGTAAGTTGAGCAAATTCCTCATAGCGGGGGTAGTTAGAAGTGACAAAATTTTCTTTGCGGTGCAGAATTGGCGGATTAGTTCTTTCTGCATAATCACGGTGAGTAATGTATAAAGTTTTTAAGTCAATAGTGATACTAGCTTTTAAAGCTGGATGGGGATCACTGTCAAATTCAGGGTAAAACAAATAGGATATTTGCGGTTTGTCGATATTGTATTTAATTAATGTCGCTCCATCGACACGCCCAATAGTGCGACTAGCACAGCTTTCGTAAATGCGTAATAAGGGGTCTAATGCTGGGAGTGCCGAAACATGAACGTAAAGTGCGCCTCGTGTGTGTTTACCAATTTTACTTTTTTCACAAGCAGTTTTGACAACTTTGGGATCACCTAAACTGAAAAGTTTTTGGTCAGCTACTTGACAGGCTTCTGCATAGCTACCAAAAAAGGCTTTGATATCGTGACGCATTTCTGGGGCTAGTTTTTGCCATGACGGACGTTGATCAAAGTGGCTCAAAGCGAGATATACTTGGATATCTAAAGAACGACGATAGGCGATCGCATCCCATTCTGCTTCATCGGTAGCTTGTAAAACCACATTAAAAGCCCGACGGTAACTACCAAATTCACTCAGTAATTCTGTTTGGTTAGCTAATTCACCTTTAACGGGTAATCTGCCTCGTTTGGCAAAAAAGTCCATCAGTGGTTGCAGTTGTGCTTCGTAGTCTTCAAACCGCTTGCTGGGGATACGAACTCTGGGTGTAGCAGTGCTAGAAAAGAAGCGAATGGCTTTAAAACTTTCTTTAGCAGCATCATCACGGAAAACAAAATACACACCCAAAGCTACAGGTACTGCATCGACATTTAGCACCTCATCGATGTAAGTTTTCAGTTCTTGTTGTTCATAATATTTCTGAAAAGTATTACGACGCGTGACAATACCATCGCTGTAAGCTAGTTGTGCTTTGCTGGGGGCATTAATTAATACTTGAGCCGAGACAATTAACACCTGCTGAGTCAATTCCCAAGCGTGGATGAGACTTTGACGGCGTTCCTCTTGGTCTTCAATGACATTCAGGACATAGCCCAAATTGACCACATCGGCGGAAGTAATGGTGTCATGGGGAAAATAGTACGGGTCCCAGCCAGCGCTAGTGTAGCCTAAATTGCCGACTCGCTGCACATCACCACCGTAGCCGCAGCCATAATCAAAGAATGAGGTTTCCTGATGAAGGATTGCCCATTCTATTGCCAACCGCACGGGGCGAGAGATATCATTACGAGCGATCGCAGCTCGATGACGCTCAATTTCTAAAGATTCAGGCATATCAGTTATCAGTTAACAGTTAACAGTTAACAGTTAATTAATATCCTTTCCATCTTTGAGCACCAGTTGGATTAAATCTTCAATTTTCTTGATATTTGGATCGCCAGCTAAGTAACCAATCCCACGATGCAAGTGCAGGCGAAATTGGCTAGCGAGGCTGTCTTTATCAATGGGGTAACCGTCATTGTGACAGCGTTGCTTGAGGGCGAGGAGGAGGATATCAGACATTTCGCCCCCAAATACCCGCCAAGTCATTTCCACGTTGCTATCTTGGGGAATTGGTACCGGTGAGGGTGCAGTTGGTTCAGCGAGGGAACGACAAAAAGCCCAACGACATAAAATGTTCCATTGGTCAATTTTTGTAGTGCGTCTGAGTTTAAGAAGTTGGTCTTTAGCTGTTTGGGAAAGTTTAATTCTTTCAATTGGAGATTCCATAATAATTCCACAATATTAATTTTTACTTGAGTCATAAACCCAAACAGTAGCGAACCGCAGCTTCAACTTCAAGCATCTTTGAATCAGAAATTTTGCCCGTTGATTTAGCAGCAAAGCGATTTGGATCTAAAGAGCGAATTTGAAAACATAAAAATACAGTTTCTATCAGCAATCCACTGTCACTGGGAGATACTCTAATATTAGTGGGATAATCGCGCTTAATATTTGTGCCTTTCGTCCCTACAACTACAGTCACTACCAAAGGTAATTGGTTAATAGCGTCTACAGATAAAACTAATACAGGTCTTGTCCCTGACTGTTCTCGACCTATAACTGGATTAAGATTAACAAAATAAATTTGCCCTCTCTCGATACTCACGGCTGTGATAAACCATCCATTTCGGTAACAATAAATTCCTGATTAATATTGGATATTTCTGTTTGTATATCTGAATCAATAGCCATCGCAGCTAATTGTTCGTGCATATATTTCATATTTATAAATATATCTGATGTTTGCTGCTTTTCTTTCATTTGTTTCTGGATACGTTCTAAAAGCCATTCTAGTTCTTCTAATGACAAACCACTTAAATCACGTTCGATTTCTCGTAAATTTGATGACATCATAATTAACTAGCGATTTTTACCTGTGAGTGAGATATCTATTATTTTAAACAACATCTACTACCAAAAATATTTATTTTCTATGATTGTAGTTTGGCGGGTGGAAGAGTCGTATTTGAGCAGATATTCACGAGCGATCGCCTCATTATTTCTCAGTGTTTCTACTTCGTATTTACCGATTTCAGTATCCGTAGATAACAGTATTACTTGATGACTAGCAGATGGGAAGTAGCGTTCTACGAGGTTTCCCCGGTGGGATGAGTCTAATCTCCCCAGAGGCGTGTCTATGGCTACAGGTAAGCGGTGTCCAGAGACTCGCGCCAGTCCCCAGAGGAAGGCGATCGCTAAGAGTTGTTTTTCGCCGGCTGACAGTCGATGTTTGGGAACTGGTTTACCATTAAAGTCATACAGTGACAGGCTGAAACTATCGGTATGAATGGCGACACGATGCACTAAATCTGATTTATGCAATAGGTAGCGGAAACATTCTGTAACTTCAACTTCTAGTTTATTCAGTTTGCGGAGAGTCAGTTTCTCTCGGAAAAGTTTGAGTGTATCTTGAACTTTAGCTGTTGCTGTAATAATATGTTCGTTATATTTGCGATCAATATTGGTTTCTGTATATTTTTCCAAGGTTTGTTTAGTAGTCCGAATTTGATTTTCTAATTCGTTTAAATTTTGTTTCGCTATTTCACAAGCTGCTTGCGCTTCTGCAACTTCTTTTTGGGCTGCTTGCAATTCATCTACCAACCTTTGATAATCTTCTGGAGATGCGGCTGTTTGAATTTGTCTTTCTAGGGTAATAACTTCTTCTTCTTGAGTTTGGTGCAGTTCTAACTGCTTCTGCGTAGCATTTTTTGTATGAGGTAAATAATGATGAATAATATTATCTAAATGATGTAGTGTTTCTGTATCAGATAATAGCCAAACTTCTCCTGTGGTATCTTGTTTAATTAGATTATTTTCTTCGTCAATAAAATCTTGAATCTTCTCAACTTGTTGGTCAGCAATAGTTAATTGTTTAATTAAATCAATTAAGCGGTGATCTCGTTCTAATAATAAATCATAAGCGACCTTGGCTTGTTGAGTCCTAAATTCATTTTGTCCTTGGATATAAGTTTCATTTAGCAAAGGTTCAATTAAAGCTAAAGGTAAAATGTCAGCAGCTAATCCGCGCATGGCTTGACGAGTATTTTCTGACTCCGCAAGCATTTGAGATTTTTGTTTTTCTAAATAAGTGCGATCGCCTGCAATTTTACCACCTTCAGAGATGAAATTATCCACAGCTTCTTGCTGCTTCTTTTCCGCCTTTCCTAAATTTTCAGTCAGTTCCTGAAATTGAATTTCAACTTCCTGATATTCCTCTTGTTGTAGCTTAAGTTCTTGTTCAATTTCTTCTAAATTCGCCAAGTCTTGAGTATCAGCAATTTCTTTGCGCTTGCGGTTGAGGATAATTTCTAAATCACCGCCTAAACGTTCAGCTAGTTCTAAACCTAAAAGTCCGCGAATTGCATCAACTACAATCGATGGAGGTATTTCTTGTTCTGCGAGTTCCTTAACTTGTTCACCATCAAATAAAAACAGATTAGAAATTCCTAAAGGTAAGAGATTTTCTATATACTCATCCCAAATATTAACTAAAGCCGTATCCAGCCATTCTTGAGCATCTAAAATTCCTAATTGGTCTTTACCATCTTTAGGGTTTTTTGTCCAACGCCGGACAACTCTATATTTTACTGGTTGGTCATTTTCAATATGTTCAAAAACTAATTCAATGCGAGTATCTTCAATGGGTGAACTGTGACTATTAACGCATTGGTTGAGAAAATCATTATAACTCAAGTTCCCACGAGTAGAACATTGGGCGCGATGACCATATAATGCTAGGCGAAGTGCATCCATCAGGGTAGTTTTTCCGCCCCCATTCATCCCACCTAAGAGGATAATTGGATAAGAATTTTCCTCATCAATTTTTGGGTCCAGGTTGATGACCTGACGACCACAGTAAGGGCCAAAATTTTGTAATACGAGTTCAAGAAATATCATTTATCTTTGAGTTTTTAAGAGACAATACCGGGCGAATAAAAGACCGGGCGAATGAATTCGCGGCTACACAGGCGAAGTCCACCTCCGTGGACTAATGGAAAAGTGAAGTTTTTAACCCGCGCAGGCGGGTTTTGTTTGTGTAGCCGCGATTTCTAATCGCCAGGGCTAGTTTAAGAACAAGTGAAGTTTTTAACCCGCGCAGGCGGGTTTTGTTTGTATAGCCGCGATTTCTAATCGCCAGGGCTAGTTTAAGTAGGGGTAAGTTCCCATAAAGGAATGATAGATTTTTCACTATGATGTATGGCTTGGTTCCTAATATAATTAGCTACATTGTCAATAGCATCATGACTAACTGTAAATGCTCCATAACTACCTTGCCATTTAAAAAAATCATCTGGTTTAACTTCATGAGTAATAAAGTGAGAAGAACTACCTTTAATTTGTTTAATCACTTCAGATACACTAACAGTTGCTGGAAAGCCTGTTAAAGGATGAACATGATCTTCAACACTACCGATGGCAATAACCGTGCATTTTAATCGTTCACATTCTCGAACAATTGCCGCATAAACTAATTTTTGAATATTAGGTGTAATTAGCGGTAATCTATCCCATGTTGCCCAAACATAATGTAAATACAATTGCGTAAAATTTGCTCTCATTTCTCCTTAACCCGCGCAGGCGGGTTTCGTTTGTGTAGCCGCGAATTCCATTCGCCCGGTATTTTATGGTAAATACTCCTTAACTCTTTTTAAACTTTATACTTCCCCAAGTGGGCGGTTTATCGCTTGCGTCGTCACTTTCATCCTTAGCGTCGCCTAAAGTCAACTGCTTGACCTTTTTCACATCCCCTTGGTCAACAGCTGTTTTTAAATCACGTTTCAAATGAGCATTTTTAATCGCTTCCTCTGGAGAATGGGAACTGGTGACAAAACATTTCTCTAAACTGTCATAGATTCCCACCCGACGACCTTTTTTCCTGTACTGGCGTTCTGTGTCTAACAGCTTAGACATAAGTTCTAAGTGCATCGCATCATCGGCACAAATTTCCTCTAGCACTTCCCATTCATCGCTACCCAATAGACTATAGCCAGCACCGGGACGAGGGTCTTTGAATATTTCACCAGTCACTTCTTCATAAATCCGGGGTAAACTATCATCAAATTCATGCTTGTCTTCTAACCAAATACGACGAATTTCGCTAAGTTCCTCCTGAGTCATTAGAGTAATATCGCGCATATTTTCTGGTGCTGTTTTACGGGTTTCTGTTTGCGCTTCTAATACTTTTCTTAACCAATATTCTCGCCAATATTTGGTATAAGGGCCATGAATCGGTTCAACAGAGACTTCACCATCTACATTACGTTCAAAAAGTTGAACTTCGCCCCAGATGCGGCGAAAGTCTCTCTTGTCTCGGTCATCTCTAATATCTAGTTCATTGCGAATATCAAGTAAAGGCTGCATCCATTCTTTCTCTTCATCATTTTGGATCATTGCCTCCATTGATTTATCTTTATTAACGATGGTGCAAACCCAGCATCCAAAACGAGAGCTACCACAACTAGGAGTAGAAGTATCAACAACTAAAGGACATTCATTATCTGCTGTTGCACCTCGATACATAATAAATAAATCTTTGTTGCTATACCCCCAAGGATTTTGCCACTGATTTAGGTAAATCCAGATTTCATCTGTTTGCCAGTCTTCGATAGGCAGATAAATCAGTGAGTTAGGTCTGTTGGGATTAGTATTTATGTGATCGCGTATTCGCGATTCTCGATGTTTAGCCATCGTGGCAGCACGTTTTGTGCTTTCAGCTTTGCGAGTACCCAATACGAGAATTACTTCACCATTAGCTTGAATTACTTCACGAATGAAGCTGTCAGTTGGTTTAATTTTTAATCGGTCAGTACACCAACGCATACGATTACGTGGTGCTGGGTAGCCTTTACCAATTAAGTTAACCCAAAAGGTATCTTTGACTGCGGGATACAACAAATGGGCTTGAATTGGCATATTTTGCTCTTTAGCAGCCACTTTCATCTGTTCTATAGAGTTACGTACCCAAGCTGAAACTACAGGGTTTTCTACTAACGTATCAGTTGTAATTACATGGACTGGCTTTACCCGTTTTGCCTCTGGTAGTGCGCTGAGTGCATTCCAGATCAACTGTAAAGTTGCTGTACTGTCCTTACCACCTGAATAACCAATCACCCAAGGGATCTCATCTAAACAATACAGTTCTTGAATTTCAGTTGTTAGCGTTTGGATATCATCCACTAAATCTGCTACAGTACGCTTTTGCTGACCTTTTTTTTCCGGTTGTTGTGCTGTAGTCATAATCTCTCTATATTTTTAAATATGGGCGTGACTTCATTTTCACCATCCCAGCGAATAGAATTAGCTGGTATACAGGCAAAATTTACCTATGTGGGTGCAAAAAATTTTTAAAAACCTTACTACTCTTACTCAATTTTTAGACCATTAGACTATCCTAACACCATTTAGTTTTTAAAAATTAATATGAAGAAGAATGTATCAGATCAAACTGCTGACATCGCTCAAGAGTACCTGGAAAGAGAAAACAAGGATAAACAGGTACTCGCCTTACTGCTAGAGAAGTTTCTGGGTAAGAAAGACCAGATTCTAGTCCAAAAAACCGAGATGGGAGGTACAGAGGCTTTTGTTGGTTCTGTCACCTTGGAATGGTTGGCTGGTCGTGTTCACTTCGCCTCTGGTTTACCCTTACTTGAAAAAAAGTACAATCCAGACACTGGTAACATTGAAATTGACGCAGATAGCATTGATGAAATTCAGCAACGTCCCATTGACTGGACACGTCAAGCGCCTCTAGTACAATATTTAGCAGCGCGTAAAAGTCACAAATTCCCACCTGTACTGGTAGTAATTAATCAACCCTGGGTAGATAACCCCAAAGCGGCTGAGTGGGATAGTCAGGGAATAGCTTTAAAATCTACGACTGATTTCACCCCTCTAGATAAAGATGGTAAAGTTGGTCTGCTGAATATTTCTGAAGATAATGTGACAATTTATGCTTTGGATGGTCAGCACCGACTGATGAGTGTACAAGGGTTGATGGAGTTAATCAAAACTCGCAAATTGCAGCGCTATAAAAAAGATAAAACTGCTGACGATAACTTTATTACCTTAGATGATTTGAGAGATCAATACCAAGTAGACCTTGATTACTTGCAAACCTTACCCAAAGAAAAAATTGGGATTGAATTTATCTGTGCGGTTGCGGCTGGGGAAACTCGCACCGAAGCCAGACGAAGAGTGAGGTCTATCTTTGTTCATGTTAACTTAATGGCTGCACCATTGACTAAAGGTCAGTTAGCACAGCTAAATGAGGATGATGGGTTTTCCATTGTCGCTAGAAAAATTGCAGTTACTCATCCGCTTTTGGAACAACGAAAAGACCGCAATCCTCGTGTTAATTGGAATAGTGGGACAGTAGCATCTAATTCTACTGTTTTAACCACCTTGCAAGCTCTCCATGATATGTGTGAGCGCTATTTGGGGCAAAAGTTTCCTCACTGGAAACCGTTGGAAAAAGGCTTAATTCCCATGCGTCCAGAGGATGAAGAACTTGAGGAGGGAATTGCGGAATTTAGCCAGCTATTTGATAATTTAGCTAGCCTTCCCAGTTATAAGTTATTGGATGAAGAAGACACCCCAGCTTTGCGACGCTTTAGTTTTGAAAAAGATGGGGGGGAAGGAAATTTGCTTTTCCGTCCTGTTGCACAAGTGGCTTTAGCGCAAGCTTTGGGAATCTTGGTTTTTCAAAAAGGTTTTACACTAGCAAATGTCTTTAAGAAGTTGCGGAAATTCGACCAGCAAGGCGGTTTGAGTGGTATGGAGTATCCACAATCTTTATGGTATGGCGTTTTGTATGACCCCAATAAAAAGCGAGTCCAAGTTTCTGGACGGGAATTAGCGGCGAAGTTATTCATCTATATTTTGGGTGGAGTTCAGGATCAAATGGAACGTGCTGAACTGCGAAAGGCTTTAGCTGATGCGAGAACTACAGAAAATAAAACTATTGGTTTTGATGGTAATTTTGTGGAACCCAAGCAAGTAGGACTTCCACCAGTGCTGTAATTAGGCTTGAAATATATTTTGGCGATGCCATTGAAGTGCTTCCATTTCTGGAAAGTATTGTTCTGTATTTGGTAGAAGTATTTTTTCCCCATGAAAATCTTTCATAGGTTTAGCGTGAGGAGAAACTTCTGCCAAATCTTCGCTCACAATAATTTTGTATTGCTCATCTATAGTAAACCAACCACGGTCAAATGCCCAATGATGATTTTTACAGAGTGCTATTCCATTGTGAATTCTGCTGTCATAGAATTGGGAAAATGGTTTAATATGTGCGCCATCAACAATACTTTGATTTATAGTTTGAGATACTTTCAGTCCACAAAAAGCACATCTAGAATCATAAATATATACAATAGCTTTCCTGAAAAAAGCATTTCTAATTATTGCTCTTTTTAAGTTCCATTTAGGCTGATTTTGTAAATTGATTAACTTTTCGCTAAATGCTTCTGTTTCTAAACTTGTAGATTGAAAATTTTGATTTATTTTGAGAATGTCTCCTTCATTAGAAGAAAGCCAGGCTAAAACAAGTGAATCAATTAATTCTTTTCTGGAAATTTCATCTTGTATAAAATTAAATAATTCATCATCTAAATACGCATAATCAACATCTTCTCTTAGTTTAGGAATAGTTTGAGAACGACCCCCATCATATTCAGAACTATATTTGAGATGCCAAAATTTACATTTATCATTTTTTAAATGAAAAAAAGGCAAAGCAAAATCACTGCCTTTAAAAGAATCTGCTGTAAATATATTCCAATATTTTCTAAAAGTATCAATTAGTTCATCTGAAACACGAATGCATTTATCCTGTATGATATTTTGTGTAACTAAGTCAATTATAGATAAAATTAATATAGGCTTATTGAGAGCATCACCTTTCTTTTGGCTTTTGTATACTTTAAGATTAGCAAAGCAATCACAATAATACGCCAAATTTCGTTTTCCTGATGGCTGTTTATCTTTATTCATGATTTTCTGAATTAATAGGTATTTTTGAACTTTCTATAAAATCATCATATAAACTTCCTCAAATCAAATTCTTCTTCCTCATAATCATTTTGAAATCTTTGAGAACTTAAAACCAATAACAATCTCTCTGAATAGTCTACTGCTCCCCTTAACTCTTGCTGTAATATTTCTAGCCCACCATTAGCATATTCTTCAAAAATATAATTACGTTTTTCGTTATGATTATCTTCATTAAAAGATAAAATTTTGATATCTTTAGTTTCAGTAATTGATAATAAATTGACAACTGTATCATATCCTCTGACAATAAATTGTTCTTGAGGAATGGGCGAAGGTTCTCGTTTAGAAATTTCCACCAGAGGTACTCGCTTTTTATGCTTTGCACCCAAAGCAGCTGCAAACACAATCACATCAGCAAACGTTTGAAAAGGTCCCGTTCCCCCATCTGAAGTTGTTAAATCTTTAACTAATTGAGCCTTATCTTTAGCAACCCTGATTCTACCAGTTTCCGCCATAATAATGATATCTATATTGTGACCATTTTAACCGAATATTAGAAGCGATCGCCTATTCCCCTCTCTTCTCTGTGTTCTCTGCGCCTCTGTGGTTCGTCAACTCCACATCCTCATAAACCAGAGATAGAGGAAAGCGAAAATCAACACTAGTTAAATGAACCTCATCCCCCTCAGAGTAAGGATGTAACTCCCATAAACCCCTATCATTCAATCGAAAACAATCCAAACTCATTTTTTGAGCATCAATCAGCACATACTCTTGTAAAGTTGCTATCCGGCGATACTGCGTAAACTTACCCCCTCTGTCGTAAGCTTCCGTACCTGGGGAAAGAACCTCAACAATCAGACAAGGATACTGAATAAACTTAATAGCTTTTTTATCCCTGGGATGACAACTAACAACAACATCTGGATAGTGAAATGGACCATTTTGCGATACACCTACTTTTGCATCTGCAATATTGACACGACATCCTCCCCCACGTAAGTGTCCTTTTAACGCCGAAGCCAAGTTGAAAGCTATATCATTATGAGGAATAGTCCCTCCAGTCATGGCGAAAACTTCACCATTAATATATTCGTGCTTAACCTCCTGCGTCTCCTCCCATTCCAAATACTCCTGGGGAGACATATAAATTTGTTCTCGACTAGCAATCATAACCCTACCTCAAAAACAACCACCCATCTTAACTTTACCTCTTCCCTCCGCGCCTCTGCGTGAGAAATTCACCCCTGTGTCCTCACAGTCAAAACCTGCGGTGGAGTAGCATCAGGAGGATACAAAAAATCCACTTGAACTTGTCGCCTCTCTCCCCCTTGCATTTCCAACCTCAGCAAAGGTTCACCAGTTTGTCCCCGTCGCTGTACCAAATGCACATAGCGGGTTCTTTCCACGCCATTATCATCGGGATAACGCACCCTCACCGTTCCCCGAAAAAATACCTGTTCCACCCGTGGCTTTAAAAACAGTAACCTATCACTTCCCCCTTCATCCTTCACAGGAGTTTGAATAGATACAGTTACAGTCCGGGTTTGACTGCTAGAATTACGTAAAGGCAAACTGAGATTGTATTCTATGCCATAGTTACTGTGAGCATAATAAGCCGTATCAGAATAACGTTTCAGCATCGGCGCACTTTGAATTTGCCCAGTACTGAGAGTAACTAAATGTATAGTCGCCAAAGGATAAGAAAACGCCTGTCCTCGCTGCGGTATCGTCAAATCATACACACTAGAATTATCTGTTATTTGGGCTTGCCATTGCGTCCCTTGGGAGACACCAGCCACCCGACTAAATACTGTTGGTTCTCTGGGCGGGTCGAGAGGCGTAGGAATAGCATCGCGCTTTCCTGCTAAACTGCCAGTATCCAGAAGCCTTTGCCACTGGGCTAAACTGGGCGCAGTACTGCTACTCTGAGATAATTTTGCCATATAAAGCGGGCGATCGCTCTCCAATCTGATCATCGTACTGCGACCACTAGAAGATGGAGACTGTACTGAAATCGGTAAATTTGCTAAAATCTGACTTTTCCCTGGTTCTATGACCAATCTTTCTGGAAAATTAGCTTGTCTCACCCCCCGCAACACATCATTCATAGTCCGACTACCAGGGCCAGAGTAAACTGTACTTTGGGGATTATCTACCATATCTGGCAGACTGATAAACGGTGATTCCCTAGTAAGATAACTAGCAGCTTGTAATACTTGCAATGTTGCAGGTTGATTTCCAGGATTATGGACAATGATACCTTGGTAAACCGTGCGGCTTTGAGATGGTGTTTCTGCCCTGACGATATGATGGGCGAAGACATCAAATCTGCCTTGAAAGGGATAATTTAAATGTGCTTCTGGTGTTTGTTTCCCATCTGGGGGAAACGTTGATAGTAAAATGCCATCAGTTGTCACCAATTCGGGGCTATTACTGTTAAATGTGGGAATAAGATTTAGTTTTCCTGGTAAACGGCGCACCTCTTGGGGATGTACTTCTATTCCGGCAATATATTCTGGGGGGACACTGTAGATATTTAACGCCCGACACATTAAAGTGGCAACTTCTCCCCTGGTAGCACTTTGCAGGGGTTTTAGCTGTTTAATGTTAGGATAATTAACAATAATACTATTAATTGCCCCTTGAGCGATCGCACTTTGAGCATAGTTAGGAATTTGCGCCGCATCATCAAAATACTGTTGTAATGTTTGCGCTGGGTTAGGTACAGAGTTATAATTTTTCGCCCCAGCTAGCACACCGATAATTTGCGCCCTGGGAATTGCTTGATTTGGTTGAAAAATTTGCCCTGGATAACCAGCAAAGAATCCTTTTTGATAAGCTCTAGCGATGGCTTGATTTGCCCAATGATTGGGAGGTACATCTTTAAATATAATGCTTGGGCGCTGTATTGGTGCGTCGGGGAAAGCATTTAACATTAATACAGCTGCTTCGGCGCGGGTGACGGTTGCATTAGGGCGAAAACTTCCGTCGGGGTAGCCTGTAATTAGTTTGCGTTCTCCTAATTCTTGAAGACAATCTTTTCCCCAGTGGTTTTGGGTGTCAAGGAAGGCGAGGGTGTGGGTGTGGGATAAGGTTAGGAGAATGGTGAGTGTTGCTAGGGTATATTGGTTCATGATTGTTTCACGCATCAGCGAAGCGAAGTACGAAGTACGTTAGGCGCAAAGGCGCAAAGAAGAGAGGAAGAAGAATTACGAATTACGAACTACGAATTACGAATTACGAATTACTTCGATGATTTCGGTGTATTCAAATTCGTTGGGACTTTGCTTGACTAAGGGGTATCTTTGTCCTGCTAATTGGATATAATTTTGTTCACAATCTGGTTTTGAGGAATAATAGGTAAGTACGTATTCTCTACCTATTCTTTCTGTCATTTCTGCTTCTACTTCACCTCGCCATTGAGTTTTACTGGCTAAGACAATTAATTGGTTAGCTAATTTGGGAATTGTCCCCGCTATATGTCTCCGTGACATTTCATCTAAGCTGCCAAAGGGGGAATCCATAACAATAGGAAATGTGCTACTGTCGGGAAGCATCATCATTTTGCGCTTTTGACTCCACTCTCTCACTTTATCAATGATGCTGGCAATAAAGGATAAGCTGAGAATTTGATTTTCTCCTGTGGAAGCTGCAACTGGTGCTTCTATTCCCGCAGTATGTTCTACTAAGGTTAATTCATATTTTTCGCTGATTTTGGGAATATATGGTTTGACTGAAAGCTGATTGAATATCTCCTGGACTCGTTTTTCTAGTTGCAGACGAAATTGTTTTTCTTGCCGATTTTTAACTTCGGTTAACCGTTCAATTGCATCTTGAGTCGCGTTAATGCGTCGCTGTGCTAATATTTGTCTTTCTTCATTCAGTTTCTGCTTAGATATTTGTTTACCTAAAGCATCAATTTCTGTTTTTAATTGAATAATTTTCTGCTGGTTTGCACCTTGTTCTCGATTTAATTCATCAATTTTGCTGGAAATTTCATCTAAGCGTTTTTGTAAACTGCTAATTTCTTCATTCGCATCTTTTCGCAGTTTGTCTTGAAGGTTATCTAATTCACCTTCAACTTGGGATATGGTTTCTCTTAACTGCTTAATTCTGGCTTGTTCTCTATCAACTTCTTCCCAAAAAGCCGCAGCTTGTTTATCAATTTCATCGACTTGAACACCCATGCGAATAGCGGTTTCTTCAACGGCGGAAGAACCAGCTTTATCTAGCCAAGTTCGGACACTTTCATGATTATCAGTACCTGCGCTTAAGTCTGCACCACAAATACAGCGTTGAGTTTTTAATAATTCATTGACAAATTCCCGCGAAATTCCAGAGGTTAACTCACCTCGCTGTTTTAAATCATCAATTATTTTCCGAAATTGTGATGTTGTCTCCCCCAGTAAAACTGTATAACCCCGTGAGGAAATTATTTTTTTCAGGGCTTCTTTATTTTTCTTGAATGCTTCCTGGTTTTCGGCTTTCTGCAATTCTAAATTTTGCCACCTGTCTTGTAATTCTTTAGCCGCAACCAGTTCTAACAAACGGTTACTTGTCTCTTTTTTAAACGTTTGTTGATATTCTAACTCTTGTTTAATTTCTGTTTGGCGGTTGGTGAGGCGTTCACTTTCTTGTTCTATCTGTTCTTGCTGTTTTAGCAGTTTCTTAGTTTCTGCATCACCAATGGCTTTCAACTCATTCTCTAAAGTTTTTTTCGCCTCTCCTAAATGTCTAATAGAACGGTTAATTACTTCCACACCCAAGAAAATCTTAGTAGCTTCCGCAATTTCAGCTTTTTTATCAGAACGCACGATTTCTTCTATGCGTTCACCGTCAAAGAAAAAATATTGATGTAAACTTGCAGGTAAAATTTGATTAATAATATCATCTGGTTGTTGTGGTGGTAAATACCATTTCCCATCATCTTCACCTACCCACATCCGTAACTCGGTTTTACCAGCTTCAAAGTCGCTGTCATTTTTATAAACCCGACAGGAACGTTTAACTTTGTAGCGTTTACCTTCGTGTTCCCAGCCAACTTCTACCCAACATTCTACCGGTTGTCCTTTTTGGGCTTCAGCTATTGAACGTTTATTAACTAGCTGTTCGGCGGAGGCGAAAGCTGCACTAAATTTTTCATATAATACCCAAGTGAAGGCATTGAGTAAACTGGTTTTTCCAGAACCGTTATTACCATGAATAATTGTGGTGTTCAGGGTATCTCCTACAGCAAGCAGTATTTCTGGGGTTGTACCATAAAAGGAGCGAAAGTTGCACAGCTTAATTGAAGTTAGCTTCATTGCACTTCTTCCTTGACAATATCTAATATCTCTTCGTTAATATGGCTATTGATTTTTTTATCTAGTCTGCCTTTTTCCAATTTCCAAACTCGCTCAATAATCTGTCGCACTTCTGGCGACGCACTAGAAATTGGTTCCTGCACATCTTCAATATTTGTGTCTGGGAGCATTTGGCGGCTTTTCAATAGGTTTTCTTTATATTTTAGCTGCTATAAGTCCTGCATTTACATCAGTGAAGGTACTATTACTCTCGGTTTTAGGTATTGCGGAAATTTTTGCAGTTTATTGGGCAAAAAAGAATGCTTGATTTTGAGTGTTGGTTGTGGTAGATTAAAGATGGATTTACTTTATAATCGGGCATAAGGTAAATTTTTAAAGCAAACTACATCCAATTATAATTAACCTTAATATTATTCTCCCACACTTTCTGCTATTTACTACAAATTTTTTTTGAAGAGGAACGAACCGCCAAGGCGCATTCGCGTAGCGTCTCCCCTTGGGAGAAGAACGCCAAGGAAGAGGAGGAAGAGGAAGTATTATCAAATATCTAATAATCCGTAACGTTTTTGTAGGTTGAGTAGTTTCATTCTAGCTTCGCCTGCGTTATCGGCTAAGTCGGCAAATTCTACGAAGCGGCGTAGTTCTTTTTTTAATAGGTTGCGTTCTATTTCTATGGTTTCTCTATCTAGGTCTGGTGGTAAGACTATCATATCGAATATGGTGGCGCGTTCTTTACCAATGTGAGGACGTAATACTCTCCCCCGGCGTTGTATGAATTGGCGCGGGTTTCCAGAACTTGATAAAATTACGGCTGTTTGAATGGCTGGTATATCCACTCCTTCGTCTAAACAGCGAATTGCGACTAAACCCTGTAATTCTCCACTTTCAAATTGACGGCGTAAGGTTTCTCTTTCTTTGAGGGAGGTGTGGGCTGTGTATGTGCTGACTCTATATCCTAAGTCTACACCGAGTATTTTGGCTACGGCTTTGAGTTGACGCAAGGACGAACGTTGTCCGGTTTCTTGGGAACCATCGCTACAATAAAATAATGTGTGGGTGCTTTCTCGCCGAGTTGTCATTAATTCTCGCAAAGCGGTTAATTTATTCTCTGCTGTGCCAATTAATCTGGCGCGTTGCATTAATAAGGGTTTTAAGTCTTCGTTGTCTTCAAAGTTTCTGGCTGCGCCATTTTCTCGTTCTCTATATAATAGAGCGCGCCCAATCTTTTTTGTTAACTTTAAATAAGCAATGCTTTCGACCTCGGTCAGTTCTACAAGTATGGGATAATACAAATAATGTACTAAAGCCCCTTGAGCGATCGCATCCTTTAAGTTAAACTCTGGTTGTAGCACTGAACCAAAGTAATCAAATAACGATTGCGTCCCATAGTCATCAAAATACCTTTCTGGTGTCGCTGATAAAGCCAGTCGCAACCCTACCCGACGCGGTAAACTTTCCTCTAACTTCGGTGCGCCTAAATTATGCGCCTCATCACCAATAATTAATGTTTTGGGGGGAAAATACTTAAGTTGGGACTGAAAACCATCACCAATTAATGTCGAGTTGGTAGTAATTACCGTGACAAAGTTTTGCGAACCGGAACGCAGATTATACAGTTGGGTAGAGAGTTGACTTTGCCAAGTGCGTAAATTCTCGAAAGCTAAGATAGGCTGTAAGTTAAACTTCTCACATTCTCGCGCCCATTGGGTGACAAGATGACGATAAGGACACACCACCAATAACACTTGTAAGTTAATTTGCTGGTATAATTCACAAGCGATCGCTAAAGCTGTAATAGTCTTACCACTACCAGTAGCCATTTTCAGCGTCCCTCTACCATTGTTAGCAAACCAGCTAGTAATAGCCTGTCGCTGATATGAACGTAATTGCAGAGATGCAGGCAAAATTGGACATCCTGGTAATGGTTGACGAGTTTGATAACTCCCCTGACGTTCCCGAAAAAATGGAACTTTCAGCCTAAAAGTAGACCGTTCCTGTACTAAATAATTAATCATTAGTTATAAGAAATTTATAATCTTTTACCCAATACCCAGTAGGGGACGGGTTTACAGACATCATTCAACATGAACGAGGATATTCTAAACCCGCCCCGACGACCCATTCAATAATTGCGCCAAACTCCCACCAGAGAACCCTGCACCTGGACTTGTGTAGCGAGTACCTCAATAGGCTGATACTTAGAATTCGCAGGCTTGAGGGTGACGCGATCGCCTTGGCGATAAAAACGTTTTAAAGTAGTACCGTATCCATCAACTCTCGCAGCGACGATAGTACCATTTTTTAACTGATCTGGTTCTAAGACTGGATGCAGAAATACCAAATCGCCATCAGCAATTAAATCCTCAATCATGCTATCGCCAGCTACCCGTAAACCGTAGCTTTGGGGAGGTAAAGAAATATTAGAAAAGTCTAAATGGTCTATAGCATCAGTAAAAGGTTCAATTAAACCACCAGCCGCAATTGTGCCTAAAATTGGAATACCTTGTTTAACAGGATGCAAAATCCGAATCGTTCGCGCCTTACCTTCATTCCAGTCTATATAACCTTTGGTACGTAAATGCTCTAAACGACTTTGAATCGGTGCAGGCGATTTCAGCTTCATTGCTTCCATCATTTGCCGAATAGAAGGAGAATACTGATGAATTTTGATATATTCTACCAACCAATCGTATAATTCTTGTTGAGCTTCTGTGAGACGTTCCATAAATTTATTGGGAATTAAATACAAATGTCTTTAGAACATTAGTACTACAAAAAATCCCAGATAACAAGATAAAAGTAAAAATATGAAAGGCAAAAGCAAGACAAATCTCTTTACTTCTGCCCGATAAATTTTTACTCTGCGCCTAAAATACCCGCCAGTAAAGCTTTTTGGGCGTGTAAGCGATTTTCGGCTTGTTCCCAAACTCGCGACTGAGAACCTTCTAGAACTGCTTCGGTAATTTCTTCACCACGATGGGCTGGTAAGCAGTGTAAAACAATTGCCTCTGGGTCTGCAAGACTTAATAACTCTTCGGAAATTTGGTAAGGCTGGAAAATTGGCAAGCGATTATCAGCTTCGGTTTCTTGCCCCATACTTGCCCAAACATCACTATAAAGCACAGCAGAACCCTTGGCTGCTAATTCTGGGTCATGAGTCAGCATAACTTCAGTTTGATCACCTGCGATGGTTCGTGCTTGTTCTACAATGCCCAAATCAGGTTCATACCCTTTAGGGGTAGCAACTCTCACATTCATTCCTGCTAAAGCGCACCCTAGCATCAGAGAGTTAGCGACATTATTGCCATCACCAACGTAGGTCAAAGTTAGACCAGAGATATCACCAAAGCATTCTTGAATGGTCAATAAATCAGCTAAAATCTGACAAGGATGTTCTAAATCAGTCAGTGCATTAATTACAGGAATCTTGGCGTAACTAGCAAAAGTTTCCAAATCTTGCTGTGCAAAGGTGCGAATTGCTAAAACATCCAAATATCGGTCTAATACCCGTGCGGTATCCTGTAAAGGTTCGCCCCGACTAACTTGAGTCACATTAGGGTTAAGATCAATTACCTGTCCACCCAATTGGTACATTGCTACTGTAAAACTGACTCGCGTGCGAGTGGAAGCTTTAGAGAACAACAAACCCAACACCTGATTGCAATGCAATTTCAACTCTTGTGATTTCAGTTGAGTTGCGAGTTGCAGGAGTTCTTGAAGTTCCTGGGGACTGAAGTCCGCTAGACTTAATAAATCTCGTCCTATCAACGCTGCCATGCTTCCGATTTGTAAAGAACAATCATCGATTTCTGTTCCTTGACCTAGCTGGGTCAAAAAAAGTACAGTTTTAAAGCTGTACCTCATATTTTTGCATCCAGTCCAGTATTTGAGTTAGTTTTTGCTATGGATATTAATTTAGCAACTTTACCAGTATTAAATTCACTAATATTTTCGGGTTGACTACGCTTTCATCACACCGTTAACTATAGGTTCCCCGGTCAGGATATCAATAAATATTTTTTTTGCCCTTGACTATAGACAACCAGATTATATATGCTAAAATAGGAAGTCGGTTAACGCTTTGAAAGCAATAACCATGCTCGCCAGCATAGCACAGTGGTAGTGCATCCGACTTGTAATCGGAAGGTCGTCGGTTCAAATCCGACTGCTGGCTTTGGATAAATTCGCACATTATATGTCGCAATAGCTGTTTTTTAGAATCAATTTAATTCTGTCGAGTTTTAGCAAATTAATGTCGTTCATACTAGAAGCTTTTGTGGCAGAGGCAAATGTATAATTGCAAAGTTTCCTGTTGATGCCCCTAAATCGAAAGTAATTAAGGTGCTTGAGGTTTTGGGATTTTCAATAGTCAGAGAAAAAGAACATATTTCTATGATTTAGACAGAATCCTGATGGCACAAATACTCTTTTAACTTTGCCAAATTATAAACTTATTAAAGGTTCTACCCTCAGAAGTATCTGCACTCAATCTGGTATTTCACGGGATGATTTTATTGCTGCTTATGAACAAATGTAGAAATATAGTGGCTTTCAATGCGGAGAGTTCAGAGATTTTGGCTGGTATTGGGGGGATGGTATGCAGTTGACAGTGGGTTGGGAGATTAAAACCAGGCGTTAATTCTGCCGTAAATTCAAATTCTTCGTCAATAATCACCGATTTTGAGAGTTACCTCCAATGGAACCCATTTATTAGGGAGGCTGAGGGTGAGATTAAGAAAGGACAAAAATTAACAGTTTTTATTCAGCCTTCAGAGAGTGGAGGAATGAAGTTTAAACCTATTATCTTAGAAGCCGAGGCAAATCGAGAACTGCGCTGGCGAGGTAATCTTCCCATCCCTGGATTATTTATAGGTGAGCATATTTTTACGATTAAACCATTAGACAAAAATCGAGTGTAATTCATTCACCGAGAAAATTTTGCTGATTTATTGATTCCCTGGATGAAAAAATGCCTGAATACAGATACTAATAAGGGTTTTCAATCAATGAATCAGGCGTTAAGAATCCCAGCATAAAGTATCACCTAGTTGATTCAAATAGGAACTATTGCATGGCTAATACAGACGCAAATCCAAAGCAGCCACTATTACCAGCGCTGAGGTCAAGAAACTATCGTCTGTTTTTTGCCGGACAAGGCGTTTCCTTGATTGGTTCATGGATGACACATATTGCCACAATTTGGCTAGTGTATTATTTAACAAATTCCCCAGTCATGTTGGGAGTTGTGGGATTTTCTAGTCAAATTCCTAGCTTTTTTCTTGCGCCTTTTGGGGGAGTTTTTGTAGACCGTTTTTCGCGATATCGGACTTTAATTGGGACACAAATATTTTCGATGATTCAGTCTTTAGCCTTAGCAGTGCTAGCGCTAACTGGTACGATTCAGGTATGGCATATCATCGGTTTAAGCTTATTTCAAGGATTGATTAACTCAGTGGATTCCCCCGCACGACAAGCATTTGTGCCGGAATTAGTGGAACGGAGAGAAGATTTAGCCAATGCGATCGCCATGAATTCAACTATGATTAATACAGCACAATTAATCGGCCCAGCTATTGGCGGTTTACTCATAGCCAGTATTGGTGCTGCTTATTGTTTTTTAATTGATGGTTTAAGCTATATTGCTGTCATCACTGCCTTATTGGCAATGAATATTAAACCCAGACAAATTGCAATAACAATTGGTAATCCTTTCCAAAAAGTGGCAGAGGGGTTTGTTTATGCTTTTAGCTTTCCAGCAATTCGCGCCATATTATTATTATCAGCCTTAATCAGTTTTATGGGACTGCAATACACGATTCTGCTGACAATTTTTGCAGAAGACATCCTCAAAGGTAGTGCCGAAACATTGGGATTTTTGATGACTGCATCGGGGGTTGGAGCCTCATTTGGTGGTATTTATCTAGCTACACGCAGAACAATACTCGGACTTGGTAAATTAATTGCCTTAGCACCAGGAATTTTAGGAATTGCTCTTATTGCCTTTTCTTTATCTCGGTTTTTATCACTTTCCTTATTCATCATGCTGTTTGTTGGCTTGGGAACAATTTTACAAATCGCTGCTAGCAATACATTTCTGCAAACAATTGTTGAAGATGACAAACGGGGGCGATTGATGAGCTTATACACAATGTCCTTTTTAGGAATGTTACCGTTAGGAAATCTAGTAGGTGGCTTCTTAGCCAATCAAATTGGCGCTCCCAATACATTAATTATTAATGGAATAGTTTGTATTTTAGGGTCTATATTGTTTTACAGAAAACTCCCTGTATTAAAACAAGCTATCAGTGCATTTTATGAGCAAAAAAGCATTGTATTAATAAAAAATACTTCCAAGTAACTATTTTTATAGGTGTACAGCCATCGACAGAATACAGACTATTTGAGAGTAAAATCCTCTAGAAACTGAATTTCAGGAAATTTCAGTTTCATCGGCTGTTTTTAACCGTTGCAAAATTTGCTCTATTTGAAAAACTCTTTCATTTCTACTTTGTGATTTAAAGATATCTAAAGCTTGTTCTAAAGCAGCTATTCCCTCATTTTGTTGATTGGTTTGTAAAAGTGCCACGGCTGAATTAGCCAGAGCATCGGCATATTTAGGGTTAATTTCTAAAGCTTTCTGATAAGCCGCAATAGCTTCTTCCCAACGACTTTGACTAGCATAAACAATACCAATACCGTTGTAAGCTAGAGCATAATTGGAATTGAGGCGAATGGCTTCTTGATAAGCCTTAATAGCCTCTTCTGCCTTGTTTTGTCGAAACAACACATTCCCCAATTCAAAGTGTCCAAAGGCGTGTCTGGGGAATCTCTTGATTAATTTACGGAGGTTTTCTTCTGCACCTGTGAAATCGCCCTGACTAGATAAAGCATTAGCTTGTTGTATGAGTTGCGATCGCTCTTCTTGTTGTGAACCGCCAAATTGAGCTAGTTTTTCAACTCTATTGTTGACACGTTCTTGTGAAATCAACTGATTAGTCAAATTTCCAGGATGCGCTAATACTAATGGTGATAGAGCAACTGTAGTGATGATACTCAGCGTTATGTAGCTCAGGGTAGGAACAAATGCTGATTTCATGGGCTATTTACCTCAATAATGTTCTATAGGTTCAAAATGAGTAGATATGGAGTAGGAAAGAAGAATCACCGATGAACCTCACTCCCAACCCCTCTCCTTCTCCCAAAGGGAGACGCTACGCTAAAGCAAGGAGAGGGGAGACTTAGACGCAAGTTAAAGATGGTCTGGGGTAAAAAAATCGATTTGCAGGTTATTTAAGCACCTTCGCGCAATTTATCTAAAACACTGCGATCTTCTAAAGTAGAAGTATCACCAGATATCTCTTGACCGGATGCTAAATTCCGCAACAAGCGCCGCATAATTTTACCCGATCGCGTTTTGGGCAAAGCATCCGTAAAGCGAATTTCTCCCGGACGAGCGATCGCCCCAATTTCTTTAACAACGTGCTGCTTGAGTTCCTTACTCAGTTCCTCACTAGCTTGATATGTTCCCTCTAAAGTCACAAAAGCTACAACCTCCTCACCCTTAATTTCATCTGGCTTACCCACTACCGCAGCTTCCGCCACAGCTGGATGAGAAACTAACGCTGATTCGACTTCCATTGTTCCCAAGCGGTGTCCTGAGACATTCAAGACATCATCAACCCGACCCATTACCCAGAAATAGCCATCTTCATCTTGTCTCGCACCATCACCAGCAAAGTAGATATAGTTACCATCTTTGGGGGGGATATGTTCCCAATAAGTGCGACGGAAGCGTTCTGGGTCATTATAAACTGTCCGCATCATCCCCGGCCAGGGATAACGCACTGCTAAATAACCACCTTCGTTGTTAGGGACGGTATTACCTTCTAAATCGACGATATCTGCAAGAATACCAGGGAAGGGCAGAGTTGCTGAACCTGGTTTGGTGGCAATGGCTCCGGGTAGTGGTGTAATCATAATACCGCCGGTTTCTGTTTGCCACCAAGTATCCACAATGGGACAGCGTTCACCACCAATTATTTTGTGATACCACATCCAGGCTTCTGGGTTAATTGGTTCACCGACTGTTCCTAACAAGCGCAAGGAAGATAAATTACGGGATTTGGGATGGTGTTCACCCATCTTGATAAATGCCCGAATTGCCGTAGGTGCGGTATAAAAGATATTTACCCCATATTTCTCAATTACATCCCAAAAGCAGCCAGGATTAGACGCACGGGGCGCACCTTCGTACATTAAAGTCGTTGCACCATTGGAAAGGGGTCCGTAAACGATGTAGCTGTGTCCAGTAATCCAACCGACATCGGCAGTACACCAGTATACATCTGTCTCTTGCAGGTCAAAGATCCATTTGGTGGTGATATGGCTATACAAGTTATAACCAGCAGTGGTATGCACAACACCCTTTGGTTTGCCGGTGCTACCAGAAGTGTAGAGAACAAATAGCATATCTTCGCTGTCCATCGGTTCCGCCGGACAATCGGCTGATACGCCTTTTTGTAAATCATGCCACCAATGGTCACGCCCTGGTTCCATGTGTGTTTCTTGACAGGTGCGTTTAACTACTAGCACATCTGTAATGGAAGGGACAGCGTGATCTGCTAAGGCTTTATCTACTTCTGCTTTGAGAGGAACGATCGCATCTTTACGCCAACCACCATCAGCAGTAATCACTATTTTAGCTTCGGCATCGTTGAGGCGATCGCGCAAAGCTTCGGCACTGAAACCACCAAATACGACGCTGTGGGGTGCGCCAATTCTCGCACAGGCTAACATCGCGATCGCCGCTTCGGGAATCATTGGCATATATATCCCAATGCGATCGCCTTTTTTCGCCCCCAATTGCTTCAGCACATTGGCAAACTGGCACACTTCCCGATGTAATTGAGCATAAGTTAGTGTACGCGAATCGCCTGGTTCTCCTTCCCAAATCAGCGCCGCTTTATTTTTGCGCCAAGTAGTCAGGTGTCGATCCAGACAATTATAAGAAATGTTAATTTTACCACCGCCAAACCACTTAGCAAACGGTGGTTGCCAATCTAGCACCGTGTCCCATTTTTGGAACCAATCTAATTCGGTTTCGGCTAATTCTGCCCAAAATTGCGGCGGATTAGCTTTAGCCTTGGCGTATAATTGTTGATATTCTGCCAAACTTTTGATTTGGGCGTTTTGGGCAAATTCGCTGCTAGGAGGGAATGAGCGCTTCTCTTGTAGGATTGATTCTATCGTTGGCTGAGACATAACTAACCTTTGTCTGTAATAGCGTTGTGACTGATAACTATCTTGTACTGAAATTTATGCAGGATTGCTTTGAATTTCATTAAGAGATACAGTATTTTAGGCATAAGTAATTCCACACCCAACTGTTTTGGTATGGCAATTAGCCCAAAATTCTGATATCCTGCCCAGGATAGAATAGAATATACAGTCTATGGTGCATTGTTTTTTTACAAGACATTTACCACTGCATTTAGTTATAAAGTATTCACCAAAGCGTTAGTTATTGAAAGTAGGGCATCGTTTGCAAGCACAAGAGATTAAGGATCAGTTAAAACACCTTATCGAGCAAGCTTCCTCGATAGACCCTAACTTGTCGAAAAAATTAGATGAAATTAATCGGTGGGTAAAAAATACTAGGCCAGGTTCCTTGACTGCGAAACCATTTGTCCTCGCCTTTCTCCTAGAAGTCATCACAGACTCTACCATTTGGCTGATGATTAAATCATCATCTTCTGAAGCAGAACAAAAAGCTAAGTTCGAGCAGATGACCCCAAATGAGAAATATTGGTATGGCTGTCTTTTTCCCAGATGGATAAATGCTAATGACTCCAAATTTTACATTTGGAAACAAAAACTCATGGCTGGGGAATTTAATCAGGAAGATGATGATATCATTAAAGCAATAGCCCAAGATATTGTGCAGCGTGAAGGTAGTGTGTGGAAGCGTTATATTGCCGACCTGTCTATGGCAACGGATTTAATTGTTAGTAGTCGTCAGCACAAACCACTATGTATTCAAGTTACCAGTGTATCGGAAGAGTTTAATCATCAAAAGTATCATTTTTGGCAAAACACACTCCATTCATGGGAAATCGAGAGAGGAATATTTTTAAGTTACAATCCCAAAGATGCCAATTTCATTAAGCAGTTAGTCAACGTAGCACTGCACAACAGTGACTATCTTTCTGGTGGCAAGTATTTGAAGTTTGATTGATGCTGTCAACAGTTCAATACTTGAAGATTTGTGTTTTTACCCTACATACTCATCAGCTAATCACAGCTTTTATGGCTAACCGACAACAAACTCACAGCTACGAAACTTCTGTGGAAGAATTTGCTCAAGCTTTGACAACCGCCCGCCGAATGCAGCATGACTGGCTAACTTACGGGGTAGATTATGTTCATTTTTATGTTGAGGATGCAGATAGTAATTGGTTAGAGACTTGGGGTGATGATGAAATTTTAGGTAATAAGTTATTAGATGCTATTAAGGAGTTTTTAGTTAGTAGTGATGATGTAGCTATCCGAATCAGGCAAAATTTAGGAGAGCGTTCTTTGTTTGATTTAGCTGTAAATTTAGAAGTATGTTGGCGAATTGGCGAAAGTCGTGACAGGTTATGTTTGGTGAGAAATCTGTTAGCTGGTGAGGACAATGTTGATTTAAATAATGGGGAATTATTGAATTTAGCAGAGAGTCTGTTGGAAAAATTGGCAGAGTTTTCTGAGTAAATAGTTAAAGTTTCGTAGTGAGGACTTCAGTCCTCTCTATTTTTTTTAACGAACCGCCAAGTACGCCAAGGACGCAGAGGAAGAAGGAAGCATCTCATTTTGTGAGTGAACTTCATGAAACCTCACCCCAACCCTCTCCTTAGTAAGGAGAGGGAGCAGGAATAGGAATCTATATGAGTTCTACAATAAATTTATCAATTTACTATTTTTACGACGTTTACCGCCATGATATGAATAGATAGCCATTTTACAAGCTGTATGTCTATGTCTAAAGATTTGTTAAAGTCCTTTCAAGAAGCCTACCGCAACTTAGAATTGCTTCCTTTGTCCCAGGAGAAAGATTTGAGAGATTTCCGGGTTGATTATGGTGGGAATACTATTGATGAATTAGAACAGTTAGTGGAAGATAGCCCTAGCAGTGATGGCAAAATAATTTTTACGGGACATCGTGGTTGTGGTAAATCAACTTTGCTGGCGGAATTTAGCCGCAATATTCACGATAGATACTTTGTGGTGTTTTTCTCCATTGCCGAAACTATCGAAATGTCTGATGTAAATCACATCAATATTCTGTTTGCTATCGGTCTTAATTTAATGCTAGAGGCAGAAGCACGTCAAGTAAATATCCCTCAATCTACAAAAGATGCTTTAGAGAATTGGTTTACTACCCGCACCCGGACTGAAGCAAATAGCATTCAAGCTGAAGCAACTAGCGACAACAGTATATTAAAAGTACTTAGCACTAAATTAAAAGTAGATTCGACAATTCGCTACGAAATTAAACAGGAATTTGAACGCAAAATATCTGAATTAGTTGCTCAGTTAAATATTATCGCTGCATCGATTCAAGCAGCATATAAAAAAGATGTCTTAGTGATTATCGATGATTTAGATAAACTTGATTTGAGTGTTGTTAATCATATTTATAAGGATAACATTAAAGCCCTGTGTTTACCAGGGTTTCGGATTATCTACACAATTCCGATTGCGGCACTGCGAGAAACTGCACTCAAGCCAATTATTGAAAATGAAACAAATGACCAAGTTGTGGTTATGCCTGTTTTAAAATTATTTGCTAAAGGTGATAGTCGCCAGCCAGATGCACAACCACGTCAAGAAACATTTGATATTCTCTGTAAAATTCTACAAAAACGTATTCCCTCAGAGTTAATTGAACCGCAAATAGCCAAAAATATCGCTATAAATAGTGGTGGTGTCCTGCGGGAATTAATTCGGATTGCTAACGAATGTTGCCGAATTTGTTTGCGGTTAATTCGTCGCCAACCAGACGAAACTGTGGTGATTAATGCAGATATTTTAGACCAAGCAATTAATAAAATTCGCAACGACTTTTCTTTACCATTAGGTAGTGCAGAATATAAAATTTTGCAAAATACTTATCAAAACTTTAAACCCGAAGACCCCAAAGAACAAGAATTTCTCGATTTATTACATGGTTTGTACGTTCTGGAATATCGCAATAGTAAAAACTGGTATGACGTACATCCCATAGTAGTGGAATTGTTGCGCGATGAGGGTTTGATATGATGACAAATCCAGCATCAAATAATCTGGATGAGCAAAATCAAGACGCTTACGATGATTTAATTGTTTCCATTGAAGCTGGTGTGGGACGGTTAAATTTATTAATTGCAGTTTGCGATTATGAAAATTATCGTCAAGAAATTATTTCTCGTTATCAAGCGGAATTACAACCAGATATTCGTTGCTATCATGTTACTTTAGCACGAAATGAACCCAGTTTAAAAGCTGCAATTCAGCAATTAGTTGAAAGCGAAGAATATTTACAGCAACATCAACCCGCAGTAATTACAGTGACTGGTGTAGAACAACTTTATTTTTTGAGGCTAGGCGAGTCACAATCTGAACAAGAAAAGTTTTTTGGTTACTTGCAATGGACAAGGGAAGCACTCAGAGAATTTCCTTTTGCAATTGTGCTGTGGGTAACGAATCAGGTTTTAGTTAACTTAATTAAAAAAGCCCCAGATTTTTGGAGTTGGCGCAATGGAGTATTTCATTTTATCTGCAAGCCTAAAAATATTGTTCATGTTCAAGACTTTGAACAAATTAGGAATATATTAGAAAATGGTGAGTTGTCAAATTTAGATGATAGTAAATATTCGGGATTACCAATTGCCGATTTAGAAAGATTAGTTGAGCAGTTAGAAAAGCAAGATAATCACCAAGATCCAAAATTACTAATTAGTTTATATTCGCAATTAGGAAATATTTATAACCGACGACTAGATAAAGGAGAAGCACTAGATTATCAACAAGAAGAGAATCTAGCAATTAAATATTATTCGCAAGCGATTAATTTGCAAACCGAATTGGGTTTAGAAATCGATTTAGCAACCAGCCTCAACAACTTGGCAAATCTCTACTTTTCCCAAGGACGGTACGACCAAGCTGAACCCCTGTATCTCCAAGCTTTAGAACTCTGTAAACGCCTACTGGGAGACAATCATCCCGATGTCGCCTCCAGCCTCAGCAACCTGGCATATCTCTACGATTCTCAAGGACGCTATGACCAAGCCGAACCCCTGTTTCTCCAAGCTTTAGAACTTAGAAAACGCCTGCTGGGAGACAATCATCCCTCAGTCGCCACCAGCCTCAACAACCTGGCATATCTCTACGAATCCCAAGGACGCTACGACCAAGCCGAAACCCTATATCTCCAAGCTTTAGAACTAAGCAAACGCCTGCTGGGAGACAATCATCCCTCAGTCGCCACCAGCCTCAACAACCTAGCAAATCTCTACGAATCACAAGGAAGGTACGACCAAGCCGAACCCCTTTTACTGCGAGCCTTAGAACTGTTTAAACGCCTGCTGGGAGACAATCATCCCTCAGTCGCCACCAGCCTCAACAACCTAGCAAATCTCTATGACTCCCAAGGACGCTACGACGAAGCTGAACCCCTGTATTTCCAGGCTTTAGAACTAAGCAAACGCCTGCTGGGAGAGAATCATCCCTCAGTCGCCACCAGCCTTAACAACCTAGCAAATCTATACGACTCCCAAGGACGCTACGACCAAGCCGAAACCCTGTTTTTAGAAGCTTTAGAACTGAGAAAACATCTATTGGGAGACAATCATTTCCATGTCGCCACCAGCCTTAACAACTTAGCAGGACTCTACGAATCCCAAGGACGCTATGACCAAGGCGAACCCCTGTATCTCCAAGCTTTAGAAATTTGTCAGCAGGTGTTAGGTGATGATCATCCAACTACAGTGACTGTTCGCAAAAATTTAGCACATCTTCTGGCTAATTTGAGTGATAGTCCTCAGTCTGAAAACTTTGATAACAATCATATTTGATTTGGAAGCATCGCGAGGCTCAGATCCCCGACTTTTTGGAAAAGTCGGGGATCTTTTTTCTTTTTACCCGCAAAGTAAATGTTAAAACTTTTGGTGTATTGAATAATACTGAGAAATCCTTAACCGTAAAGCGATCGCCTGGATATCCTCCCCATGAGAATGGGGCAGCAACACGTTAAGCTGTATAAGAGTAGCATTTGGTTGCACTTTTCAGATAATTTTTATTTTTCTTGCTTGAGAAACCCGGAATGCTAGACCAAATTTTTGATTATCTTCACTTTCATTTCAGCGTAGAAGCCCCGATAGTGCTGCTAATCCTGGTTTTATTAGAGGCGGTGCTATCTGCTGACAACGCGATCGCCCTCGCTGCGATCGCCCAAGGATTAGAAGACAAGGAACTCGAACGAAAAGCTCTCAACTTCGGTTTAGTCGTTGCTTATGTGCTGCGAATTAGTCTGATTCTCACTGCCACTTGGATACAAAAATACTGGCAATTTGAGTTATTAGGTGCTGGCTATCTGTTGTGGTTGGTATTCCAACACTTTACCTCAGAAGAAGCCAAAGACGACCATCATCACGGCCCCCGGTTTAACTCTTTGTTGCAAGCCATCCCTGTAATTGCCTTTACAGATTTAGCATTTTCCTTGGATAGCGTGACAACTGCGATCGCGGTTTCTCAAGAAAAGTGGCTAGTCCTGACTGGTGCAACAATTGGCATCATCACCCTGCGATTTATGACCGGATTGTTTATCCGGTGGTTAGACGAATTTAAAAACCTCGAAGATGCCGGCTATATCACCGTGGCGTTTGTCGGTTTGCGTCTGTTAATGAGAGTCATCAACGAAAACTTAGTTCCACCAGAATGGGTCGTAATTTCGGCGATCGCGATAATCCTAGTTTGGGGATTCTCTGTGCGTAATGATATTGAAGTACCCGCAGTAGAACCAGAGAAAAGTGAGATGTCCAAATAAGGGTAAGGTGAGGGACGTGAAGTACCCCACCCCCTTGTAGAGACGCGATTCATCGCGTCTTAGATTGATCGCTTAAATTATTCTTGCAACCAAGGCGTTAAATGTGGTTGCCAACTAACCAATTCTTCCTCTTTAAACCACAAAGCTATTTCTCTCTGTGCAGTTTCCAAAGCATCAGAACCGTGGATCAGGTTGCGGCCAATGCTAGTGCCAAAATCGCCCCGAATGGTTCCAGGTTCTGCCGTTAAAGGGTTAGTAGCACCAATAATTTTGCGCGCAGAAGCCACAACACCATCACCTTCCCAAACCATCGCTACGACAGGGCCAGAGGTGATGAAATCCACTAAACTAGGAAAAAATGGTCGTTCCTTGTGAACATCATAATGCTGTTCAGCCAACTCGCGGCTGACTTTCATGAATTTCAAACCCACAAGAGTAAAACCTTTAGTTTCATAGCGACGGATAATTTCCGCTACCAGTCCACGCTGTACACCATCAGGTTTAATTGCTAAAAATGTGCGTTCCAAAGCTATCTCCCAAAACTTAATACGTTTTTTATCTAGTCATAGTTTTGATCCTTTGCTTCTTGTCTTGGAGATTTCACACCATTGACAAATGACAAATGACCAATGACTACTGACCAATCAGAGTTTATCTCAGAAATTATCTTTGAGTGCATATCCGTGGCAACTTGAATGCGTTAAATTGTTAATTCGTGGGTGCAAAACAGAGGTCACGACAAATGGGTGCTGAATCAACTGCTACATCTGAAGAGGTAGTCATGCCTTCCAATGGACATAAATCGGAATTGAAAAACCACAAGCAAAAAAAGCTGCTACCACCTAGTAACACTACAGGTGCTTTGCCTGGGTCTTGGAAAATTGAGGATAGCGAAGCCTTATACCGGATAGAAGGCTGGGGAGAGCCATATTTCTCCATTAACGCTGCTGGTCATATTACAGTTTCTCCCAAGGGCGATCGCGGTGGTTCGCTAGACTTGTTTGAATTAGTTAACGCCTTGAAGCAGCGTAACTTGGGACTACCGATGTTAATTCGCTTCTCCGATATTTTGGAAGACCGAATTGAGCGGTTGAATGCTTGTTTTAACAAAGCGATCGCCCGCTATAATTACCCAGGCGTATATCGTGGCGTGTTTCCTGTCAAGTGCAACCAAGAACGCCATTTAATCGAAGATTTAGTCAAATTTGGCAAACCGCATCAATTTGGCTTAGAAGCCGGTTCTAAGCCGGAATTAATGATTGCTCTAGCTTTGTTGGATACACCGGGAGCATTGCTAATTTGCAACGGCTACAAAGACCGGGAATACATCGAAACGGCAATGTTAGCCCAAAGACTAGGGCAAACCTCAATCATCGTCATAGAACAGGTTGAGGAAGTCGATTTGGTAATTGCGGCACACCGTCAGTTAGGTATTAAACCCATTGTCGGAGTTCGCGCCAAATTAAGTACCCAAGGAATGGGACGCTGGGGAACATCCACAGGCGATCGCGCTAAGTTTGGTTTGACAATTCCCGAAATCATGGGGGCTGTGAACAAACTCCGCGAAGCTAATTTGCTCGATTGTTTGCAATTGATGCACTTCCATATTGGCTCCCAAATCTCAGCCATCAATGTGATTAAAGATGCCATTCAAGAAGCCAGCCGCATTTATGTAGAGTTAGCCATGTTGGGGGCAGATATGAAATACCTCGATGTTGGCGGCGGTTTGGGTGTAGATTATGACGGTTCCCAAACCAACTTCTACGCCTCAAAAAACTACAATATGCAAAACTATGCTAACGACATCGTGGCAGAGTTAAAAGATACCTGTGCAGAGAGACAGATTCCCGTACCAACACTGATTAGTGAAAGTGGAAGAGCGATCGCCTCCCATCAGTCTGTACTAATTTTTGATGTTCTCAGCACCAGCGATGTACCCCTAGATTTACCAGAACCCCCACAAGAAGAAGAATCACCCGTAATCAAATACTTGTGGGAAACTTACCAATCCATCAATCAAGATAATTACCAAGAATTTTACCACGACGCAGCCCAATTTAAAGAAGAAGCCATCAGCCGCTTCAACTTAGGAATCCTGCGCCTCGAAGAACGAGCCAAAGCCGAGAGACTTTACTGGGCTTGCTGTCAGAAAATCCTCAATATCACCAGACAGCAAGAATACGTACCTGATGAATTGGAAGACCTAGAAAAAATCATGGCTTCCATTTATTACATTAATTTGTCAGTGTTTCAATCAGCACCAGATTGTTGGGCAATAGATCAACTATTTCCCATTATGCCCATACACAGACTAGACGAAGAACCTATACGCAGAGGAATATTAGCAGACCTCACCTGTGATAGTGATGGCAAAATCGACCGCTTTATTGACCTCCGCGATGTCAAATCAGTTTTAGAACTGCATACCTTCAAGCCAGGAGAACCCTATTATCTGGGGATGTTCCTCAATGGAGCCTATCAAGAAATCATGGGCAATTTGCACAACTTGTTTGGGAATACCAACGCAGTTCATATCCAGTTAACACCCAAAGGCTACCAAATCCAACACATCGTTAAGGGTGACACCATGAGCGAAGTTGTCAGCTATGTGCAGTATGACTCTGAAGATATGGTCGAAAGTATCCGTCAGCGTTGTGAAAAAGCCTTAGAAGAAAAACACATCACCCTAGCTGAATCTCAGCGATTGCTACAAACCTACGAGCAGAGTTTAGGGAGATATACTTATCTGAATAGCTAGAGGGAGAAGAGGCAGGGTGCAGGGGGGAAGAAGCAGGGGTGCAGGGTGCAGGGTGCAGGGTGCAGGGGGGAAAATACTTCTTTTCCCAATCCCCAATCCCCATGAAAAGCCTATAGAATAAGTTTTTTGACTTTTGACTTCCGCCCTGCGGTCTCCTAAGTTACATTCGTTCCCAGCAAATCCTCAATCGCTTGGCGTTCAAAAGGTGTTTCAGACGGTGGTGTATTACGGGCATCAGTAATCAGCCAATCCAAAGCAGCAGCTTGAACATCGATGGCATCACCGGTTTTATCCACGCAATAACGACCAAAAACTAACTTATCAACTAGTCTGACTCCTGGGCCTAATCGCGACCATTCAAAAATTACACTGTTCTCCACAGTTGCGCCACTGCATATCCAGCAATTCGGGCCAATCATTGCCGGTCCAACAATTTTAGCCCCATCTTCAATCCTGGTCATGCCACCAATGTACACTGGGCCAGTGATATCCACCTTATCCCAATTCACCGCCACATTTAAGCCAGTGTAGATCCCAGGGGCGACTTCATTACCAGGAATTTGCACATTTTTAATTTCGCCTGACAGTACACCATTAATTGCCCGCCAGTAGTCTGGTACTTTACCAATATCTACCCATTCAAAGTCCATCGCAATGGCGTAGAAAGGCGCACCAACTTCTACTAATTTGGGAAATAACTGGCCACCGATATCAAATTCTACCCCAGAAGGTATGTACTCAAACACCTCTGGCTCAAAAATATAAATACCTGTGTTGATGTTGGTACTAATAGCTTCCTCTTGCGAGGGTTTTTCTTGGAAATCTATAACGCGACTATCTTCATCAGTGACTACCACACCGTAACTAGACACTTCCTCTAGTGGCACAGATTTGGTAATGATGGTAGCAATTGACCCTTTAGATTTATGCCACTTCACAGCCGCAGACAAATCTAAGTCAATCAGAGCATCACCACACAACACCACAAAGGTATCATCGAAGAATGGTGAGAAGTCTTGGATACGCCGCATTCCACCAGCCGAACCAACGGCTTCTCCGACTAGTTTGCCATCATCATCAATTTTGCCTTCAAAAGAATAAGCGATTTCTACGCCAAACCGTTGACCATCCCGAAAATAGTTTTCAATTTCCTCCGCCAAATGGCTGACATTAACCATAATTTGGTTAAATCCATGTTGGCGCAAAAGTTCCAAGAGAAATTCCATCACTGGCTTTTGCAGGATAGGAATCATCGGTTTGGGAATTGTATAGGTAATGGGACGCACACGAGTACCCTTACCCGCCGCGAGAATCATGGCTTTCATAAAATTTTATTCCTCAAACACAAGCCAGTTTACCGAAAAATTGGGTTTAAAACTCCGTCTTTTTACGACGGCTTTCAATTCATTAGTGTACCAATATGCTCCTATACTCATAATAGTGGAAACGCATATTCCATTTTCACCCGATGTCAAGTAGCTATATCTGTAAGTAACCGAATTTTAATTTCCTGGTAAAATTCGTCTTGTAATAACTCGACTTTGGATTGAGATGAGAGCAGTAGTAGCGCCCAAAAAACACTAACTGTGGAGCTATTTTCTGACTCATGGGGCGAATGATGTTGGTGTGGTTGCTTTGTTTGAGTCCACAAATCTACCAGTTGTTCTAGATTTAAACAATTTTGTGTGAGAAATAGCTCTTTTGCGGAACAATGCAACACTTGCTCTAGTTCCCCCGCTACTTCCGTCAAATTTTCCTGGTGAGCTAACTCTAGCGTCTGTCGCATATTTTGGGCGCTAGACTGACGCTTGGGGCGAACAGATTTGCTGGATTTCTGCACAAGTTTGAGCTGGTTCGCCATAATCTGCAATTGCTTAATTAACTCTTGCTGAGTCACACGGCGCTTAGGCGGTGGCATTGCAGAGGGACGGCGGCGCAGGTGTCGCTCTAATTGCAGACGATGAGCATGATGTAATAGCCCATCTTCACTTTCCGCAGCATCATCTGCTAGATCATCCTGTGCGTCTTCTACTGAAGTTAACTGCATCAAAGTGTTAGCCTTGAATAACACCAGCATTGATGCTGACAAAAAAGCTTGCCCCGATTGCGATAAATCGGACTCATAGCCTTTAGCTGTGGCTTCCGGTGCCATTAGTTCTAAGTAACGGTCAATCACCTCAATTACCTGCACATCCCAAGGATCAATATCGCCTTGTTCCGCCTGTGAAATCAGGTGTGTGATGGTTTCTAATAACTCGGAAGCATCCATAAAATTTTGTAAAAAACCTTGAGCCTGCTTTTGCAGGCTTTGTTCCTATATAGCAACCGCCAAGCAGCTTAGGACATTGTTGATTGCTGAAAGCCTTGAAGCAAATTGGTTTCTACTCAGCACTCAGCACGGGCTAAACGCCCCGCTACCGCTTTAAGCGCAGCCATGCCCTTGTTATAGCCGTGACTTCAGTCATTCGGCGCTGATTTTAAATTCTAGAAATCCACGGCGATACCTGAAACCTAGGCATCGCGGATTTTAGATAAAAATCTAAAATCCCCAACCGATTTATCGATTCACTGCCGCAGCTTCTCGCGCCGCAGTCGCCTGGTCTGGGTGGATACCCAAACGTGTGAGATTAATTCGTCCTTTATTGTCAATTTCTCGCACTTTGACAATGACTTCATCCCCAACAGCTACTTCATCTTCAACTTTGCCAACGCGATAGTCAGCTAATTGAGAAATGTGAATCATGCCTTCTTTTCCAGGCAGAAATTCTACAAATGCACCAATGGGGATAATCCGAGTCACACGCCCGGCATAAACGTCACCTTCGTGTAACTTACGAGTCATGCCTTGAATGATATTACGGGCTTTCTTCGCCTTGCTTTCATCCACAGCCGAAATCGTCACGGTGCCATCGTCTTCGATGTCAATCTTCGCACCAGTTTCTTCAGTGATGCCCTTGATGGTTTTACCTCCGGGGCCAATGACCAGACCAATCATGTCTGAATCAATCTTGATGGTCAATAGACGTGGGGCATAGGGTGAGGTTTCAACTCGTGGTTCTTCGATAGTCTGGAGCATTTTATCCAGAATATGCAACCGGGCTGATTTAGCTTGATGGACGGCTTGGGCAATAACGTCCAATGACAAACCAGAGATTTTCATATCCATTTGCAAAGCGGTAATCCCGGTATCTGTCCCGGCGACTTTAAAGTCCATATCGCCCAAGAAGTCTTCAATCCCCTGAATATCAGTCAGGACTCGTACTTCGTCACCTTCTTTAATCAGACCCATTGCTGCACCGCTAACGGGTTTGAGAATTGGTACACCAGCATCCATCAAGGATAGAGTGGAACCGCATACCGAACCCATAGAAGTGGAACCGTTGGAAGAAAGGACTTCCGAGACTACACGAATCACGTAGGGGAATGCTTCTTTTGAGGGTAGGACAGGTAGCAGCGCTCGTTCGGCTAAAGCACCATGACCAATTTCGCGCCTTCCTGGGAAACGCATCGGTTTAGTTTCCCCAACTGAGAACGGAGGAAAGTTGTAATGATGCAAGTAACGTTTGGATTGGTCTGTTTGCAGGTCATCGTTGAGGTTTTGAGCATCTCCAGGAGTACCCAAGGTACAGGCGGACAATACTTGGGTTAATCCCCGATTAAATAAACCACTACCGTGGACTCGCTTGGGTAAAACACCAACTTGACAAGAGACAGGACGGACTTCATCGAGTTTGCGACCATCAACGCGCACGTTGTCGTCCACGATTTGACGGCGCATAAAGTGTTTTGTGATGTCTTTAAAAGTGTTACCAAGTGCCTTGCTGTTTGCAGTTGCAGCCAGTCGAACTTCGTTTTCTTCTGGTAATTCAGCGATCGCACTCGCAACTTGATCCTTGACAATATCCAAAGCGTTATCCCGTTGGGCTTTGGTGTATTCAAATTGAGACAAAATTTTCTTAATTTCATCGCTGACGCGATCGCGGATATAATTGCTGAGGGTGGGGTCTTCCTCTGGTGGTGCTTCTTGCACAATTTTCAGACCCATTTCCGCTAACAAATCTTGTTGCGCTTTAATTAAATCTCTGACCGCTTCATAACCAAAATCAATTGCTTCAATAATATCCTGCTCTGGCAATTGATTGGCTCCCGCCTCCACCATGATGACACCGTGGGGTGAACCAGCCACAATCAGATCCAAGTCTCCGTTCTCAGTTTCGGCATAGGTGGGGTTAATAATGAAATCATCACCCACTAAACCAACTCGCACTGCGGCCATTGGTCCATTAAACGGAATTTGTGCCATCAGAGTAGCAATGGAAGCACCAGTCACTGCTAAAACGTCAGGTGGTACTAACTCATCCATCGACAGCGTAAAGGCGATAATTTGCAGATCATCCCGCAACCATGAAGGAAACAAAGGTCTCATGGGGCGGTCAATCAGACGGCTAGTCAGAATGGTTTTTTCTGGTGGACGACCTTCTCTCCGCATGATTCCTCCGGGAATCCTACCTGCGGCATACAGTCTTTCTTCATAATCCACCGTCAGGGGAAGAAAATCAATTCCTTCTCTGCCTTTGGCTCGCGTAGCTGTCACTAAAACAGATGTATCCCCTGATTCTATTAAAACCGACCCACCAGCTTGGGGAGCTAGTAAGCCTACTTTCAGCCTAATATCCCTACCATCAAAGGATATTGACTTATCAACTTCTGCCATTCAGTTTTTTTTCCTTCTCTTTCGCTTTTCTCTTTCTGTGGCAATCCTAACATTTCTGCCCTCAGACTGACTTCTGGTATACACAAAGATAAACAAGTTGTTCAACCCAAAGCCCGATAGAAAATGAGCGCCTCTACTACCTGTCCATCTGCTAGCTTCACCGCACGCGGAATATTGCCAATAATCTCAAATCCCAAGGACTGCCAAAGTTGAACTGAAGGTATATTAGTTGCAAAGACCAAATTGAACATCACCGCCTCATAGCCCAGGTTGGCTGCTATGACTAGCATCGACTCGCCCATAAACCTTCCAATACCCTGACCGCGCAACCCAGGTTGTACAATAAAACCAGCGTTGCAAATATGGCTACACATACCGGGGAAGTTAGGCTTTAGATAAAATGCCCCTAGCACTTCTTTTGGCTTGTGTGTCATATCTTGAGCAGATGTCCTCACTACGAAGGCATCCTGACTCAACCAGTAAGCTGCAAATGCTTCCTGCGACAGAGGTTTATTTTGGGGGTAGGTTTTGCCTTCATTAATTACGCTATTTAGTAATGACCTCACTTCCTCCTGTTCTTGGGGTTTCATATAATCTAGTTCGACGGATAAGTTATTTTTTAAAACTTGTTCAAAAGGGAATTTCATTACCAATAAATTTTATGAACTTTGATTATTACTTAAATTTACCTTATCCAATATTTGAATGCTTGTATTCTGTCCGATATACAATAAGTAATTCGTCGTAAACAATGCCAGGTTGGTAGTCAGGAATTTAGTCCCGAATTAAGGGCTAAATAACAATACTTTTACATTACTGCACACCGCACATAGTTAGGTCTATTCTCGCCCACTTACTTGTTTTTCCAGTAGGAAACTTCTACAACATAGAAGTAATTATGTTTCTTCATATTACAGGAAAAGTAGATAATTAATAATTTTAGTTTAATTAAACTTTGAGTAGTTAATACATGGCAATTCTACACGGTAATTGGTTAGTAATAAATCAAAATAGTTGTTTATTTATTTGGGGTGAAACTTGGCGTTCATCACGAGTTGATTTTGCTCTGAGTGTATCTCAAGATATACCACTACATCCATTGGCAATGTCACCAATTGAGTTGAGTGAGTGGTTAAGTTCTCAGAATATTAAAATTGCTAGCTTAATACAGCAAACCCAAGTTGCTGTAGCTGCAACTGGACGAACTCGTAAAAGTACAAGTGCTACGAAAATCAGCTTGCCTACGCATTCTCAAATTATTGATTTACCAACTCATATCTCAGAAAATAATCAGCAAGAAATAGAATTTATTTCCCCTTTGCATTCTGCTACTTTGGGTTCGGAAATCAATTCACCCCAATACCTCCAACCGTGGCGAGTTGAAGGTTTTTGTCTCAACCCCACTGAAGCGATAAAATTTCTCGCTGCTGTTCCTTTGAATGCTGCTAGAGAAGAAGATACTTTGTTTGGTGGAGACTTACGTTTTTGGTCACAAATTGCCCGTTGGAGTTTAGATTTAATCTCTCGGTGTAAGTTTCTGCCAACTATCCAAAGGCAAGCTGATAGTTCTCTTGTTGCTAGATGGCAAGTGCTTTTAGATAGTGCTGTGGATGGAACACGCCTGGAAAAATTTGCGGCAAAGATGCCCTTAGCTTGTCGTACTTATGAAAAAAGTGCGGAGTTGGAAGAAAAATATTTGGCAGTAGATTTCCCCACTCAACCCCAAGAATTATTATTAGAATTTCTCAACACTACAATAGATGTTCAAGTGCGGGAGATGTTAGCTTCTCAACCGCTACTAGAAACTAGGATGTTGGCATCTCTACCATCTGCGGTACGACAGTGGTTGCAAGGTTTAAGCAGTGCATCTCACACAGTCAATGCAGATGCAATGGAAGTAGAAAGATTAGAAGCAGCGCTGAAATCTTGGACTATGCCGTTGCAATATCAACTGGTAGGAAAAGCTTTATTTCGTGCTTGTTTTCAACTGCTTCCCCCTGCGTCTGGCGCAACAGATTGGATATTGTCCTATTTTCTCCAAGCTGCGGATGATGAAAATTTCTTAGTGGATGCAGCAACTATTTGGCATCACCCAGTTGAACAATTAGTTTATCAAAATCGCACCATTGATCAACCCCAAGAAACTTTATTGCGGGGGTTGGGGTTAGCTTCCCGATTATATCCAGTTCTTACACCGAGTTTAGAAACAGAATATCCCCAATCTTGTAGACTCAACCCATTACAAGCTTATGAATTTATCAAGTCTGTAGCTTGGCGATTTGAAGATAGTGGTTTGGGGGTAATTTTACCTCCTAGTTTAACTAACCGAGAAGGATGGGCGAATCGTTTAGGTTTAAAAATCAGTGCGGAAACCCAAAAGAAAAAGCAGGGACGCTTGGGTTTACAAAGTTTACTAAATTTTCAATGGCAATTGGCTATTGGGGGGCAAACAATTTCTAAAACTGAGTTTAATAAACTGGTAGCTTTAAATAGTCCATTAGTAGAAATTAACGGCGAATGGGTGGAATTGCGACCCCAGGATATTAAAACGGCACAGACATTTTTTGCTTCTCGCAAAGACGAAATGACGCTTTCTTTGGAAGATGCTTTACGTCTGAGTTCTGGAGATACCCAGGCGATTGAAAAGTTACCTGTGGTCAGTTTTGAAGCATCTGGCACATTGCAAGAGTTAATTGGGGCGTTAACGAATAATCAAAGCATTGCACCCCTCCCCACACCTACCAATTTTCAAGGACAGTTACGACCTTATCAAGAAAGAGGGGCGGCTTGGCTGGCTTTCCTAGAACGTTGGGGTTTGGGTGCTTGTCTAGCTGATGATATGGGACTGGGAAAAACAGTTCAGTTAATTGCCTTTTTACTGCACCTCAAAGAACAAGATGCACTGGAAAATCCCACCTTACTTGTTTGCCCAACTTCTATTTTAGGTAACTGGGAACGGGAAATTAAAAAGTTTGCGCCTACTCTGAAAGTTTTACAGCATCACGGCGATAAACGTCTCAAAGGTAAAGCGTTTACAGCAGCAGTCGAAAAACACGATGTCATTATCACTAGTTACTCACTCGTTCACCGGGATATTAAGTCTTTGCAAACTGTAGATTGGCAGACGGTTGTATTAGATGAAGCTCAAAATGTCAAAAATCCCGAAGCTAAACAATCACAGGCTGTGAGGGAATTAAAAACTACATTTCGGATAGCTTTAACAGGGACACCAGTAGAAAATAAACTCCAGGAATTGTGGTCTATTTTAGATTTCCTGAATCCTGGGTATTTGGGAAATCGCCAATTTTTCCAGAGACGGTTTGCTATGCCAATTGAAAAGTATGGTGACACGGCATCTTTAAATCAATTGCGGGGTTTAGTTCAACCTTTTATTCTACGTCGTCTGAAAACAGATCGTGATATTATTCAAGATTTGCCAGAAAAGCAAGAAATGGCGGTTTTCTGTGGTCTTGCGGCTGAACAGGCTGCACTTTATCAACAAGTTGTGGAAGCATCTTTGGCAGAAATTGAATCGGCGGAGGGTTTGCAACGTCGAGGCATGATTTTAGCTTTACTCGTTAAATTGAAACAAATTTGTAATCATCCAGCCCAATATTTGAAAGCTGCGACATTACAAGAACATAGTTCTGCCAAACTGCAACGGCTAGATGAAATGTTAAATGTGGCTTTGGAGGAGGGCGATAGGGCTTTAATTTTTACTCAATTTGCTGAATGGGGTAAGTTACTAAAAGCTCATTTACAGCAAACACTTGGGAAAGAAATATTCTTTTTATATGGTGGTAGCACGAAAAAACAACGAGAGGAAATGATTGACCGTTTCCAACACGACCCCCAAGGACCTCCGATTATGATTCTTTCTTTAAAAGCGGGTGGCGTAGGCTTGAATTTAACCAGGGCTAATCATGTATTTCACTTTGATAGATGGTGGAATCCCGCAGTGGAAAATCAAGCGACAGATAGAGTATTTAGAATTGGTCAAACGCGGAATGTGCAAGTGCATAAATTTGTCTGTACTGGCACATTAGAAGAGAAAATTCATGACATGATTGAAAGTAAAAAACAATTGGCTGAACAAGTAGTTAATACTGGTGAGGAGTGGCTAACTGAAATGGATACCGACCAATTGCGTGATTTACTCATTCTTGATCGCAGTGCGATAATTGATGAGGATGAAGTTTAGTGCATTAGAAGTAGGTTGGGTTATGCGCAGCGCAACCCAACGCTGTCAATGATGTTGGGTTTCCTTACGTCAACCCAACCTACAATTTTTTGCAACATTTTCAGATGACCAAGCCACTACGTTTTTGTCAGTTCCAAGCGCAGGCTACGCCAACAATAATCAAATAGTAGTCCTATAGATAACAAGATGACAAACAAGATAGACCATGACCGCTTATTCAAAGAACTAATATCAAATTTTTTCGTAGAGTTTCTAGAATTATTCTTTCCTCAAGTTATCGAATATATAGACACCACATCGATTACATTTTTAGACAAAGAAATATTTACGGATGTCACCGCAGGCGACAAATATGAAACTGACCTAATAGTTAAAGTTAAATTTCTCGGTCAACCTTCTTATTTTGTGATTCATATTGAAGCCGAATCAGGTGCAAGACCAAAATTTAATCAAAGAATGTTTCGTTATTTTGCGAGGTTAGATGAAAAATTGGATTTGCCAATATATCCGATAGTTATATTTTCTTACGACTCACCCAAAACCGTAGCCGTGAATAACTATCAAATCAACTTTCCTGATTTTGAAGTGCTAAAATTTAATTATCAAGTAGTGCAACTGAATCAACTCAACTGGCGAGACTTTTTAATTCGTCCAAATCCAGTTGCATCGGCTTTGATGTCAAAAATGAATATAGCACCAGAAGATAGGCCAAAAGTCAAATCGGAATGTTTAAGGTTATTAGTTACCTTAAAATTAAATCCAGCTAAAATGCAATTGATATCAGGGTTCATTGACACGTATTTGAGATTGAATAAAATAGAAGAAGAGAAATTTCAAGCAGAAATAGGTATATTAATCAAGGAAGAGAAGGAGGAAGTTATGCAAATTGTCACAAGTTGGATGGAAGAAGGAATCGAGACAGGAATTGAAAGAGGCATTGAAAGAGAAAAAAACTTAATTATCAGGTTAATTAATAAAAAAATTGGACAAATTGAGGGAGACTTAGAAACCGAAATTAGGAGTTTAAATATAGAAGTTATTGAGGCTTTAGGAGAGGCAATATTTGATTTAAATACTGTAGAAGATTTGCAAGGTTGGTTAAATAATGTATAACAAATTTAGAATAGGTAGATATGGCTTGCTATAAGCCTTTTATTACTAGGATTTTGGTTGTATATAGCGGTTATCAGTTAAGTGAGATATAAGAGAACCCCACCCCCAACCCCCTCCCCGCAAGCGAGGAGGGGGCTATGATGTACTTGATTCAAGTGCATACCGCTATATCATTAGGATTTTGCTTGTATACCTGAGCCAATTTTTTGCATTTATTTATGAATAACGATACCTTACAAGCAAGTAGAGAATGGTGGTCACAAAAGTGGCTGGAGTTACTCGATTCTTATCGGTTTAAAAAGCGTTTGGAACGGGCGAGAAATTATTCTCGTCAGGGTAATGTTTTAAATATTGAGTTTAAAGGGGCAAAGGTTTTAGCTAGAGTTCAAGGTAGCGAACCTGAACCTTATAAGGTTTCTCTTTCTATTGACCATTTTAGTGAGGAAGAATGGGGTTATGTAATTGAAACTATGTCCCAAAGAGCCATTTTTGCGGCCAAGTTGTTAGCTGGGGAAATGCCGCAAAATATTGAGGAGGTGTTTACAGCCAATGGTTTGTCTTTGTTTCCGTTTACACTTTCTGATGTTCACAGTAAATGCTCTTGCCCTGATAAGGCCAATCCTTGTAAACATATTGGTGCAGTATACTATCAGTTAGGCGATCGCTTCAGTGAAGACCCATTTGTGCTGTTTCAATTACGTGGACGCACTAAAGAGCAAATTATCAGTGATTTACGTCAATTACGTGGTGCTAAGGTGGATGTGACAGCACCTGAAACACCTGAGACTAAACCACCGACTCAGCCATCATTGTCTGTAAATCTGGGTTCTTTTTGGGAATATCAGGAACCGCTAGAATCTTCTTTGGTAGTAATTGCGCCGTCGGGTAGCGAAACGGTATTAGATGTATTGGGGGCGATTCCTTTAGCCAAAACTGAAGAAAGTACAGTTAGTTCCACATCTGGCGATGTGGTGACTAAATATTTAGATACTGTTTATCAGCAGGTAAGTCAGCAAGCAATGTTAGTTGCGATGAATATGGGAGGCGGTTGATGGGATTGGGAGCATCTGGATTTTGTAGAAATCCTGAGAAAACCTCACCCCAACCCTCTCCTTAGTAAGGAGAGGGAGCCGGAGTCTGGAACCTTTTATAATCCTGTAATGGAAAACTGTCCTCGCAGCAAAGGAAGCCCCGGAGAAGAACCAGGAATTAGGAAAGATTGTTGCAGGTTCCAAATTCTTCTAAACTGACTAAATAAGTTTTAAATCTCAATAGCTCCTCGTGATGGATAACGATTCGGAATATATCAGGGAAACGGAAGCTACTCGTGTCCGTGTACTCAGTGAAGCCCTACCTTACATTCAACAATTTGTGGGTCGGACTGTTGTTGTCAAATATGGTGGTGCGGCTATGAAAGATAGCACCCTCAAAGACAAAGTAATGCGGGATATTGTCTTTTTATCCTGCGTTGGCTTGCGTCCCATTCTGGTACATGGTGGTGGACCGGAAATCAATAGTTGGTTAACTAAACTGGGTATTGAAGCACAATTTAAAAATGGTCTGCGTGTCACCGATGCGCCCACTATGGATGTGGTGGAGATGGTTTTGGTCGGCCGAGTCAATAAGGAAATTGTTTCGCTGATTAGCCGGGCTGGGGGTTTGGCTGTGGGACTTTGTGGTAAGGATGGTAACTTGATTACAGCCCGTCCCCAGGATCAAGAAGGTATCGGTTTTGTGGGCGAAGTCAGTGGTGTAAATATCAAAATTTTGGAAACCCTCTCCAGTAGCGGCTATATTCCGGTGGTGTCTAGTGTAGCTACTGATGAGAATGGTCAAGCTTATAATATTAACGCTGATACGGTAGCTGGGGAAATCGCCGCCGCTTTGGGTGCGGAAAAGTTAATTTTACTGACTGACACGCCAGGTATTCTCAAGGATTACAAAGACCCATCTAGCTTGATTCCGAAGGTAGATATTCGTCAAGCCCGTGAATTGATTGCCAATGGTATCGTTAGCGGTGGGATGATTCCAAAAGTGAATTGTTGTGTGCGATCGCTTGCCCAAGGCGTAAGTGCAGCACACATCATTGATGGTCGCATTCCCCACGCGTTACTCCTAGAAGTATTTACTGACGGTGGTATTGGTACGATGATCCTCGGTTCTCAATTCACTTAAAACGGTGATTAATCTGAGTTTTACCTGGGACAATTGAAAATCACCTGCGATATAGAGATACTACAAGAAGATTGCCCTGTGGATCTTACACGGTGACGATTCATTCTCACTTGCGATCGCCCTTTATATGATGTAGGTTGCCGTGAATTATGATTGAAAATCACTGGATTCACGAAGGTGGAGTTAGGAATTACGGGATTAATTAAGGTTGGATTAATTAACCCAGAATTACTACCCCGATTTGACCTAGGCCTAACCACAGGATAGGAGTGATAATCGCGATCGCTGTGCCGGGGAATTAACCTTCTCCTTGGATTTACAGGCCTAACCACAGGATAGGAGTGATAGTCGCGATCGCTGTGCCTCGGCATTAACCCTGTCGCTGGGTTTACAGGCATGGGGGTAGAAATCGGACTACCATAAATAAAAGAACCAACAGCAGGCTGCTGATTGATTCTCACAGTCTGATTAATGATGATGCGCTGGGCAGCAGCTGGGGTAATTGTAGCGCTGATTACAGAGCAAATTATTCCTATCCCTAGCCAATTAAGTTGTAAATGCTTGATTTTTAGCATATTTTTGCTCCTTGCATTTGATAACCTAAATTTTTATTCCGTAAATAGCCGCAGCTACTTGGTTAAAATTTTAAACGTTGATTAACTTCCATTGTATAAAGTTCTCCAAAAATTGCTGACATGGACAAATTCAAAGTAGTGCTGATTGGTGGGTAAAACGTGAGTACAGAAAGTTTAGAAATTGCCAGAAGTCGTTATCAGGCTGGAAAACTTAACTTTGAAAATGGGAAATATCGAGAAGCTGTGGAGAATCTGGAAAAAGCCAGCGCCCTGTTATCTCGAAATTCTCGCCTTGGGGGTGAAGTTCAAATTTGGCTGGTAACAGCTTATGAAGCAGCTGGAAAGACCGAAGAAGCGATCGCCCTTTGTCAACAACTCCAACGTCATCCTTTCCCAGAAACCAGCAAACAGGCAAAGGAGTTACTTTATATTTTAAAAGCCCCGAAACTCCAACGCCCCAGTGAGTGGATGACGGAAATCCCAGATTTAGGCACATTGTCTGATAATGATGCCAAAATTCGGGCATCTGGAAATTACGCAAAAGCTTCTCGTCAAGCACCTGCTGAACCAGAATTGGAAGACCTTAGCCAAGTGAATACCCAAGATAATCGCTTTATTGGGGTAGCACTAATTGTTATTGTGTTAACACTCTCGTACTTGGCTTGGTTGAGTTTTTAGTTTTTGGGAGATATGATGAATTATTCTATTTTCAGAAAGATTTTAGTGAGATTCACCAAAGCATTGAGTTTTGTGTTAATCAAAGTGGCATTATTCATCAAGCTAATCAGTCGGAATCTCATTCGTCGGATTTTTCCAATCAAAAATCCTATTTTGTGGCTGGTTCTGTTATCGTCACTGCTGCTAACTGGTTGTGTTGATTACGATGCCGGTGTTACCTTCAATAACTCAAATAGTGGCGAAATAGTACAGCATATTAAATTGGGTGAACGACTCACCAGTTTTAGTGGTGATTATGTATATGAATGGTTACACAGCATAGAACGTCGCACCCGTCAACTAGAAGGTAGAACACAACGGATTTCTCCAGAAGAAATTATTGTAAAAATTCCTTTTAGTAATGGTCAAGAGTTGCAAGAAAAATTCAATGACTTTTTCAACTCTCGGACTAATGAAAAATCTGAAACGTTGCAGAAAGCATCTGCATCAGAATTACCAAAAATTGAATCTAATTTACTGATCAATCAGAACAATTTTCTGCTGTTAGTGAGGAATCGCTTAATTTATGATTTAGACTTGCGATCCCTTTCCTTAATTGCCAGCAAAGGTAACGTCTTATCTGACACTGGCTCAATTCTTGATCTAGAGTTTAGCTTAAAAACCCCTTGGGGAGCTAGAAATATTCAACGAACTGAAACTGCTATCCCACCGCAAAAGCAAGGTAAGCAATTAGTATGGCAGATCAAACCCGGTGAACTCAACCACATAGAAGTAGTATTTTGGCTACCTAGTCCCCTCGGTATTGGTGGTTTGTTAATTATCCTGTTCATCTGGGGAGGAATTTATCTGAGATATACTTTTATGCCAGATCCCAGAGTTCAGTTTGCGCCTGATCCCAAAGTAGCAGCTACGGAGTAAGCCGGGGTGAAAAGGTAGGGTGTGTTATGGACGTTAGTCCTAACGCACCGATAATTTAGGATGGTGCGTTGCGCTACGCGACAACACACCCTACTTCTAAAATTGCAAATCCAAAATCCAAAATTCAAAATCCAAAATTGTTCATGGTGACAAGCGCTCAATTTTCCAATTGTGATTATCCCTGCGAGTATACAGCAAGCGATCGTGCAGACGACTGGAACGACCTTGCCAAAACTCAATTTCTCTGGGGATGACTCGGTAGCCTCCCCAATGAGGTGGACGAGGAACTTCCTGATTTTTATATTTGTCCTGAAATTCTTGCAATTGTCGTTCTAAAACTTCCCTCCCAACAATTACCTGACTTTGATTAGAAGCCCACGCACCTAAACGACTATTGGGCGGACGCATTTCAAAATAACTATCAGATTGTTCTGGGGAAATCTTCTCAACTGTCCCCACAATTCTGACTTGACGTTCCAATTCCGCCCACCAAAAAACTAAAGCTGCTTGAGGATTTGCTGCTAGTTCTTGTCCTTTATGACTGTTGTAATTAGTGAACAAAACAAAGCCCCGTTCATCGAAATCTTTCAGTAACACCATTCGGGCGGAAGGCTGGCCATCTGGTGTAGCAGTAGCCAGAGTCATCGCATTAGGTTCAGGAAGTTGGGCTGCTAGTGCTTGTTCAAACCATTTTTTAAACTGAATAAACGGATTAGGGTTAATTTCGGTTTCAGTCAAACCTTCCAAGGTGTAATCTTTGCGAAGGTCAGCTACGGTCTTGTCCATGTCAATTTGTATATTTTAGATAAGTTTGGTAAATAAAAGAAGTAGCCTATTTATTTGGCTGTTATCCCACACGTGACATAAAGCATTGTGAGTGCCAAACGTCTGCCAGAAACTACCGCCCATGTCAGAATTATCCGTCAATCGTGGCAACTCGGCTTTCTTGAGGGGGAAGTAAGTGCGGGTAGCTTCGAGTGGCATTTTAAATGGCATTTTCGCCGAGGAGAACTGTCTGTGAAGCCTTCCCAAGGTCGCGCCCTGATTAAAGAACCTCTTGGTCGTTTCTTAGAACAACAAGATTATCAGCTAGAACCTGGGGGAGATTATGCTTTTACTATTAGGGCAGAACTTTAGTCATCAGTTATCATTTATAGCAACCGCTAAGGTGGTTAGAACATTGTTGATTGCTGAAAGTCTTGATGTAGGGGCGGGTTTACAGATATGCTCGATTACTAATAATAATTTTCATCAACCCGCCCCTACTTGGTTTCTACTCAGCACTCCCTACTCAACACTCGTAGTTAGGCGATTTAAGTATCTTTCTATTAAGAGGAGGGCAACTATGTCGTCTATGGGTCGTGGTGGCTGTCTCATGCCCTGTGGTAAGAGTTTTGTTAGTCCTTTGGGTGGATACATCTGCCAGTAGCGATCGCGTGCTTCTAAGGTGCTGTAACGCTCATCTACTAAAATTATACTTAGCTGCTCTACTAATGCCTCTCGCAGTTGCTGTTTCCACTGTTTAGAGGTGGTTTGATTACCCATGACTAATAAGGAAACGGGAAACTGTTGACGCAGGGTTTCAATGGTGGCGATCGCTTTTTGTGCCGTCACGACTTGGTGATAGTACAATTGTCTATCTAGTCCCATGATGGCTAAACCACATTTATCTTTACCGGGATCGAAGCCTAAGATGACTGGTTGTGTTGGTGAAAATTCACTAAAAGTCATAAAAAATACACTTAAATTGTCTGGTATTATGTTTATTTTTTAAGTGCTAAAAACAACTACACCGTTAAAAATTGCCAATAGCTTGATTCTTAAAGGGCCGGATGTATAAGTATCCTCTCTAGCGATCGCTTTGATTTCTAATGGTTGATCATACTGTCTTAATTGTAAGAAAAAGCGTAAATGAGTCCCTTCTCTTAACAAACCCTCGACAATTCCGGCATTCCGCGCCCGAAATTCCGAAGCAGAAATCACCAAATCGAGTCTTTGCGATAGCTGATAAGGTGTCATAGTTTTGGGATCAGCAGTAGTTGTCGCTAGTACCTCACCTTCGGAAAATACCAGTTGATTTCTGGCTGCATCCGCAAAAAATTCTATCTGGTTTTCGCCTCTGACATAATTACCAGCAGAGAAGATTCGCACCACATACTCTCTACCATCGTTGATTTGCTGGCTGATTTGCTCTATCCTTTCCTGGGTAACGCGCAATAGTTCTTTATTTGTCGGATTTTCCCCCGGTTCAGTTAATTGAATATTGGCATTCTGGTTAGCTATTTGCAAAAGTTGTATAACTGCTTGACGAGCTGCACTGGCTTGATTGACACGAACCACGTTCGCAGCCAAAACTTGATTGCGAACCAGTGCCAGCTTACCTAGACGCAGGTCACGGTATGACTGATAAAATTGTTCCAGCCTTGCTACTTCTTGTTCTAAATAATTCTGTTGTTTTTCCAATTCTTTGAGGCGAGATTCCCTTGTGGCGATGACTTGTTCTCGCGCCGCAATTTCTTGATTGCGTTTTTTGATTAGTCCATCCAATTGGGCAATTTGGCGATCGCGCTGGTTAATAGCTGTTTTAGCTTCGTCAATGGCTGTTTTAGCTTCCGCATAAAGTCTTTGCCGTTCTGCCCTCAGTTCTTCAATCGCCCCCTGCAATGTCTCTCTCTCGTCGTAAACGCTTTGCAGTTCAGTTAAGGCTTTTTGATACTGACTGACTACTTCACCTAACTGCTTTTGGGTACGTTGAAGCTGATTTTGTGTTGCTTCTTGTTTGGCATTAGCCGCTTGCAAGGATTTATTAATTACCTGTAAGTCTTGCTGTGCCTGAGTTTTTTCAATTCTAGCTGTGCTTAATTCAGTCTCTATCTGACCTTTCTCAGTTTCCGCAATTTTGAGCTGTTCCCGCTTTTCTCTGAGGTCTTTTTGAATATCTTCTAGCTGAAATACCCCTTGGCGCAATCCTTCATCAGCCGCAAATAAGATCCCTAATGTTGATGCCGATATCAATCCACCTGTAAAGATTGTTACCAATACAGCCGTTTTTTTAGGGCGAAGGTTAAACAGTGAGAGGCGTGCTTTGCCAACTCGTGTGCCAATGCGATCGCCCACGGTGGCAATTACGCCCCCCAAAATTAACATTGCTGCTATAAGGATGTACCCGGTGGTCATCTTCAGCTACCAAAATGCTTCCAGATACAACCTACTACTTTCATACATTATCTTGTGAAGGGTGGAATTTTGGCAATAGCTGAAACTACTCACGATTTGAGATTTACCTCCAGCTATGGTTGTCAGCTTCAACAACACAACACGTGCCACTCCACCTCCCCAATTGATTTTAAGTGAACTGCTTACTTAAGGTAACAGGTTTATGCACGGTAATCTTCTTTTTGTGGATAGAAATCATCTGTTTCTCACGCAAGTCTCCTAGTAACCTAGTTACGGTGACACGAGTAGAACCAATTGCTTCTGCGATCGCCTGATGAGATAGCTTCAGATCAATCGTAATCCCATCGGCACAAGGAACCCCAAAATCACGACAAAGAATTAACAGAAAACTCACCAATCTCGAACCCATATCACGGTGCGCCAGGGTTTCAATCATCATCTCTGTTTGTAGAATCCGCGAAGAAAGGCCTCGCAGCATCAACATCGATAATTCTGGATTTTCCTTAAACGCTTGCTCAACTTGTTCAATTGGTGCTGACAACAACTCTACAGGCGTAAATGCCACCGCATGATAGAATCTATCTGACTTATTTCCCGTCAGTAATGACAACACACCAAAAACACTATTTTCCCGCAGCAGTGCTACCGTTATTTCCTCTCCTGCCTCATACACCCTGGAAAGTTTCACAGCACCCTTCAAAAGAAAATAAACTCGTTCAGCAGGATCGCCGGGAAAAAATATTGTTTTATTGCGTTCAAACGTTTCTACAACTGGAGGAAATGCCCCCGTTGCCATCTGGCGAAATACATTTGCTAGGGCTTTATCTTGTGTCACGATCATCTCCCTTCCCCTACCCAATGCCGGAAAAACAAAAACTGATTACCTAAGAATACACCTGAAAAATCAATAAAGCACCGTCAACCTTTCTGTACATTCCTATACTCAAAGCCACAAGTTCACAGTTATTTGTTCATAATGATACATAATTTTTGATGTTTTTCGCGAGTAGTTGTTATAAGTTCTTGCACATTTGTAGTCATCAGGTTTTTTACCAAAAATTTCACGATATCTTGAGAATATCTTCAGGATTATCTGGAGAAACTTTTCAAAAAACAGTCTCCCTAATCATCATTTTTACAAAAAATGTGCAGAACCAAGACAAACTCGCCTCAGATTCTAGTATGCTCCTAATGATTGATCACATTCATAATTTATATGCTGAATCTGACTGGAAAAAATGCCTTAGTTACAGGGATTGCTAACAACCGCTCCATAGCCTGGGGGATTGCTCAACAACTGCACAAAGCCGGAGCTAACTTGGGTATTACCTACTTGCCAGATGAGCGAGGCAAGATGGAGAAAAAAGTGGCGGAGTTGGTAGAACCTCTTAACCCCAGCCTATTTGTTCCCTGTAATGTCCAAGATGACGCACAGATTGAATCTACCTTTGCAGCCATTAAGGATAAGTGGGGCAAATTGGACATTCTCATTCACTGTTTAGCCTTCGCCAACAGAGACGATTTGACTGGTGGTTTTAGCCAAACCTCCCGTTCTGGTTTCAAAACCGCTTTAGAAATCAGCACTTACTCTCTGGTGCAGTTAAGTGGTGCAGCCAAACCTCTGATGACAGAAGGTGGTAGCATCATCACTTTGACATATTTGGGTGGCGTGAAAGCAATTCCTAACTACAACGTTATGGGAGTAGCTAAAGCCGGATTAGAATCTAGTGTACGTTATTTGGCTGCTGAACTGGGGCCAAATAACATTCGGGTAAATGCCATTTCCGCCGGTCCGATACGCACATTAGCCTCTTCAGCAGTGGGCGGAATTTTAGATATGATTCACCATGTAGAAGAAGTAGCTCCCCTGCGACGCACTGTGACGCAGCAAGAAGTAGGTAATACTGCTGCCTTCTTATCTAGCGATTTAGCCAGTGGTATTACAGGACAAGTTTTATACGTAGATGCAGGCTATGAAATAATGGGAATGTAGTCATTAGTCATTTGTCATTGGGAAGTTACCGTCTTCTCCCCCCTGCTCCCTGCCCCCCTGCCTTTTCCCCTCCCACTCCCCACTCCCCTTTACTATGCAAACAAGCGAACGCCTGAATTCGACTCAAACTGCTCGCATTGCCTCTGTTCATCGCACCACTGGCGAAACTGATATAAAAGTTACGATCAACTTAGATGGTACAGGCATCTGCACAGCAGCCACCGGGATTCCGTTTTTGGATCATATGTTGCATCAGATTTGCTCCCACGGGCTGATTGATTTAAATGTCCAAGCCCAGGGAGACTGGGAAATTGATGACCACCACACCAATGAAGATGTGGGTATCACTTTAGGACAGGCTTTTAGTCAAGCTCTAGGTAACAGAAAAGGTATCGTTCGGTTTGGGAATTTTCTCGCCCCATTAGATGAAGCTTTAGTGCAAGTGGCGCTGGACTTTTCTGGCAGACCTCATCTCAGCTATGGTTTGTCAATTCCTACCCAGCGAGTGGGAACCTATGACACCCAGCTAGTACGGGAATTTTTTGTCGCGTTGGTCAACCATAGCCAAATGACACTACACATTCGTCAACTGGATGGCATTAACTCCCATCATATTATTGAGGCGACATTTAAAGCTTTTGCGAGGGCTACCCGCATGGCGGTGGAAATTGACCCGCGTCGTGCTGGTACAATTCCCAGTTCTAAGGGTATTCTATAGAATGTCAAGGTTAAAGAAACCACTGAGTTACTCAATTTGTGATTATTGTCAAACTTAGTGGTGTATGGAAGTGCTGAGTGGGTAGGGGCGGGTTTTGGCAGTGAGTCTGTAATCCGTAGAAATCCTTGGTAAACCCGCCCGTACAGGAATGGGGAGTGCTGAGTATAAACCCAGCTAATTCAAGGACTTCCAGCAATCAACACTGACATAATCGCCTTGGCAGTTGTTATAATTGTGGCTATGAAGTCTGGTGTAAATATCCCTGATACTCAACTAAATACTATTGATAACCCGCCAGTAGTCCTAACTGCTGATTTGCGTAAAGTTTATCGCACGGGTTTTTGGCTGAATCAAAAAATTGTCTCTCTCAAAAGCTGTTCGGTTCAGGTCTACAAAGGCGAAACCTTTGGGTTATTAGGGCCAAATGGGGCTGGCAAAACTACGCTTTTAAAACTGTTATTGGGAATTATCCGCCCCAGTTCGGGTAAGGGTTTATTATTGGGTCAGCCATTAGGCGATCGCTCTACGAAGCAACTTATTGGCTACCTCCCAGAAAATCCCTATTTATATGACTATCTCACTGGGTGGGAATTTCTCCAGCTAGCGGCGGGTTTATTTCAGATTCCTCAAAGCTTGCAACGCGATCGCATTCCCCAATTACTAGAATTAGTGGGTTTATCCCTAACTGATGCCCGCAAAAAGCCGATGCGTCGCTATTCTAAAGGAATGTTACAGCGTGTCGGCATGGCACAGGCGCTGATTAATGATCCTGAACTAATCTTTCTCGACGAACCCATGTCTGGTTTAGATCCTATCGGACGCTACCAAATGCGGGAAATTATCTTATCGTTAAAAGCCGCAGGTAAAACCATTTTTTTCAATAGCCATGTTTTGAGTGAAGTCGAACAAATTTGCGATCGCGTCGCTATCCTCTCTCAAGGTGAAATAATTTGTTCTGGTTCTCTGAATGAACTATTAGGTAGTGACAACACATACCATATCAAAGGACGAGGTGGTGACTCCGAAGTTCTGAAACAGTGGATACCTAATCTAGCTTTTGAGGGTGATGGTACTTGGCAAGGCACACTCCAAGAAGATTACTATGATTTCCTTGCTAGTGTCCGTTTGATGAACGGACAAATAATTTCTATGAACTTAGCTCGCAGTTCCTTAGAAGATTTTTTTATGCAACAGTTACACCACAATAAATCTGTTCATTAGAATTACGTAGAAAAATCGCATATTTGGGGTTGATCAAGGGATACGTAAGTAAGTCAGCGCCGAATAAACGAAACGCTGTGCGGAATCATCTCATCTGCGCTTGATTACTTAATTACACCTGGATAACTCCATCCCTGAATCCCCCAGAAAGAAGATAAAGCAAGACTTTCTCTGGGGTGCAGCTAGAGTTGTCCTACTTCTAGCATTGGAGAAAGACAAAATGTTGCGTTCACAATTCACTAAAATTACTACGTTGGCTCTAAGTGTTATTACTTTTAGCTATATTTCTAACTTATCAATCAATCAACAAGGGCTGAAAATGCCATCGGCTCAAGCAGCTACCGCCCACTGTGGCCCTAGTGACAATCAAGCAGGAACTGCGGCCACGAAGTTTTTCTTATTTCCTTATTATGAAACCTTTGATCCTGCGTGTAAGCAGCATGATATTTGTTATGGCACATTGACGCAAACAGCTAAAACAAAAGAACAGTGCGAAACAGAATTTCGCAAGGATCTTTACAAGATTTGTGAAGATCGCTCTCTTTGGCAAAAAGTCAGCCAGGATGTGTTTGGCTATGTCACTAATCCTAAACTGTTTGTAACTCAGATTGGCTTGACTGGGCCTTGTAAGCGTCAGGCGGATTATGCTTATTGGGCAGTGAGTCGATTGGGTGAAACAGCTTTGGGTGATCAAGCCCTTCACAGCCTGAAAGTTGTCGGCGTGAGGGCTAATCGCATCTATGATCGCTGGAGTGATGATGAACTCAAGGTGTGTGTCAAAGTCCGCAACGACGGCAACTTAGGCACAGAGTGGGACTTAGTACTGCTGGATAAAAAAGGCGCGATTGTAGACACTGAGCCGGACACCTACGAACGCAATATCAAAGTAGGTCAAACCGATGAAGAATGTGTCGCCACCAGGGGAAGCAGATATTCTATTTCTGATTTGGGAACGACTGCACAAGTAGCAGTGCGAATGGACGATGATCCTAGTCCAGCACAATTTGCCCTCGTGACTAAAATTTCAGTGCCAACTCAACGCAAACGTGATCAATTTACGGCTGTATCCCACAATCGTAAGAGCCGGATGGAGGCATATAGAGAGTTACAGCAGATTAAGTCCGAAGCTAATAGATAACTTGACCTAGCAAAGTGCTGAGTCCTAACCCAATACAGTTCAGTTTTGTAGTGGCGTAGCAAGCTTACATCAGTTTTCATGTATTTGAACCACATTTGTCCTAGGGGCGCAAGGCCTTGCGCCCCTAGCGCGTGGTCTATTTACCTGAAAATACCTGTAAAATGTTGCAAAAAATTGTAGTGGCATGACAAGCCTCAATTAGTGCAAAAAATTGTAGGTTGGGTTGACGTAAGGAAACCCAACATTATTGGCAGCGTTGGGTTGCGCTGCGCTTAACCCAACCTACGTCTAAGGAGCTATTTTAAGCTTGCCAGTCCAGTAGGCTAATGCACCATCCTATAAATTAGGAGTGTAAATAAATTACATAAAATTGCTATATTTATATATATTAATCAGTTTTTATACAAGCTAATTTATACCAAATTAAAATCCTGATTCATCTTTAATTTAACTTTACTAAAAATTCAAGAATAAAAAATAATATCGCTCCGGAAAATTACACTTTGCTAGGAAAATAAGAATGTTGGGGCAATTGAATCGAGGAACTTGAATAATTAAGTATAGTCAAGATCAAAATATTTTAGACAACTATGCCAACCACAGTCTCCGCGTCTCAGGTAAATATGCTTAACACAGGTTTGATAAAATTCCTCACCCAGCCATTTTTAGGTGCAGCGTTGTTAACGAGTGTCAATATTGTTGTACCGCCTGCTAGCCTAGCTCAAGGACAACTGGTATCGCAAATAACACAAAATTTTCCCACAGTACAACCAGGATCGGCAGGTACACAACCTATCTTTTCAACACAACAACAAGCTTCACCAGGCATACAGATAGATACTAACTATACGTTAGGAGGCGGTGATCTGATTCGGGTAAATGTATTTGAAGTACCCGAATATACTGGCGAATATCAAGTACCTCCTGGTGGATCAATTAACCTACCTTTAATTGGCAGTGTCCCAGTTTTGGGTTTAACGACTGAACAAGCTGCTGATGAAATTGCTAACAGGTATTCTCGCTTTCTCAAACGTCCCCTGATTTCAGTTAACTTGTTATCGCCTCGTCCGATCAATGTTTTGGTGGCGGGAGAAGTTACCCGTCCAGGGGCTTATACTCTGAACTTACAAGGAGGCGCGGGTAATAATCCCGGTGTACAATACCCAACTGTATTATCTGCACTGACCACAGCCCAGGGTGTAACCTTGGCAGCAGATGTAACTCAAGTCCAATTAAGACGTAAGATAGGACGTTCCTCTGAGCAGGTGGTGAATCTGAATTTAAAGGAACTTATCCAGACAGGTAGGATTGATCAGGATATTACCTTACGAGATGGCGATACGATTGTTGTGCCAACTGCAACTACTTTTAATATCGCCGAAGCCCGGAATTTGTTTGCAGCTAACTTTGCGGCTAGCCCAACCACTCCCCGGACTGTCGCCATTATTGGTGAAGTCAATCGTCCTGGTTCATATCTGGTAGGACCTGGTGGTGGTGGAGCAGAAGGTGGTGGTGGTATCCCGACTCTGATGAGAGCGCTGCAATTAGCTGGGGGAATTACATCACAAGCTGATGTTCGTAATGTCAAGCTCCGCCGACCCACTAGAACTGGTTCAGCCCAAAATATAGATATTGACCTTTGGCAATTATTGCAATCTGGTGATATCGATCAAGATATTATCGTGCAGGATGGAGATACGATTGTTATCCCTACTGCCACTGAGGTGAATACAGCAGAAGCGACTCAATTAGCTACCACTACGTTGTCTCCAGCAACCATTCAAGTTGGTGTGGTGGGTGAAGTCAAAAGACCGGGAACCGTGGATGTTAAGCCTAATAGCTCCTTAAATCAGGCGTTGTTGGCTGCGGGTGGATTCAATGATTCTAGAGCCAGAACAACTACTGTGGATTTGGTTCGCCTTAATCCCAATGGTTCTGTAACTAAGCGGGAAGTCAAAGTTGATTTTTCTCAGGGAATTAATGAAGAGACTAATCCCATACTCCGCAATAATGATGTTGTTGTCGTTAATCGTTCTGGTTTAGCCCGAACTGGCGACAGTGTGGGCGCAGTACTGAATCCTCTAGGGGGTTTATTAGGAGTGTTCAGGGCTATATTCGGTTTCTTCTAAAGAATAAAATCATGAGTTTGAAGTTGTTGAGACTAACTAGCGATAGTCAAGCAGATCGCAACTTCAAACCCATAATGGTAGTCAATAGATTGACTTACCTTTTCAATGGTCTGAGCGTATGTACTCTTGGCTGGAAAAAAATCTACCTCAAATATCCTTGATTAAAGGATTACTGTGCAGTTTAACTCTGGCTGTGAGTTGCAGTGTGGGCATTCCCTCGGCTCAGGCGGCCGAAACAGTTACTATTCGCTTGGGGCCATTTCAGCAGTCCCTCGCGATCGCTGATTTAGAAAAATTTGCCAAAACGGGGAAATTACCAGAGCATCTGCAACTTTATAGCTTTGTTTTAACGCCCCAAGTAGGAGAATTACTAAATCGCAGGTTACAAGTAGACCCAGGTTTAGCAGATAAATTTGTTGATGAGCTAGTGCGATCGCCACAAGGTAAACAATTAGTTACTTCTTTGAGAACAGCAATCCCAGATAGCACCATAGAAGGTTTGCAATCAGCCCTCTATCTCTCCTTACGTCAAGTCAACGGTTTAAGTGCAATAGGTTTTTTGCGCGCCTATCCACAAAAAAATGTGACTGTAGATGCAACACAAGCTCTACAAATCGCCTTAGATTTTAACGCCAATAACTTGCAAAGCCAAGCTTTGGGGCTTTTGCTAGAACGAGAATTATTAGTAGAAAATAATTCGCCTTTTCAGCCCACCTTTGACCCAGCAACTACAGGAAAAAATCCAGTTCAACAGCAGACACTTACCTTAGAAGACAGAAAAAGGAATCGCAGCATTCCTGTAGACATTTATTGGAGTCAAAGTCAGGCCTCAGCCCCACTGGTGGTAATTTCCCACGGCTTTGGAGCCAACCGACGATTTTTTAGCTATTTAGCGCGTCATCTAGCTTCTCATGGCATCACAGTTGCAGCACTGGAACATCCTGGTAGTAACTCTGTAGCCATCAATAAAGCTGCAAATCAAATGAATTTGGCGCAACTACTACCAGCCAGTGAATTTATTGAACGACCAAAAGATGTCACTTTCCTGCTCAACGAATTAGAAAAAGTCAATATTCAACCGGGACAACTTCAAAGAAAACTGAATACAAAACAAGTCAATGTCATCGGTCACTCTTTAGGAGGCTATACTGCTTTAGCCTTAGTAGGTGGAAAAGTAGATTTAAAAGAATTACGAGAGTTCTGTAAAGCTTCTCTGTCCTTTGGCGAATCACCAGGCGATTGGTTACAGTGCGCCGCGACTGGTTTAAAAGAAAATCAACCACGTTTGCAAGATCAGCGAGTTAAGAGTGCGATCGCTCTCAACCCGCTTGTTGGTAAACTCTTTGGTACAAACGGTTTGGCTAAAGTTACCAAACCTGTATTAATTTTAGCGGCAACTGAAGATACACTCACCCCATCCTTAACTCATCAAATCAGACCTTTTAACCAACTCGCCGGTTCTAAGTATCTGTTAACCGCCATTGGTGCTACTCACTTGAGTATTACAGATCCAGCATATCCAATGAGTGCAGCCGCAGGCATCATCAGAGAAAAGCGAGGGCAAGAAACCGACTCCTTACGCCAATTAATTCGTGGTGTCACCTTAGCATTTATCAAACAAGACACACCAGAAGCCGAAATTTACCAACCATTTCTCACACCCGCTTACGCTCAATCTTTGTCTACAGCAGAACTACCCCTACGATTCAATTCCGATTTACCAGGAAATATAAAACCCTGGCTTAATCTTGTGAACAAGTGATTAAATAGCAGAATTAATTGAAGGTCAGAGTCAAAAGTGCTAACATGACTATCGTAAATTTAATCACATAATTTCTCCTTGTAAGCGTGTAATCAAGGTGCTTGAATAACCATTGCATTCGCCGAAAATATCCTGCTGCTTTAAGACTTGTCAGCCTGAAAGCAGCTTGTGAATAGATCACATGATTAATGTTCATAAAACTACAGGCTCAAAACATGAGACTGAAATGTATGGCTAAGGTAGTACCATATCCTTTTAGATGAAATTTGCCCAAAAGCTGAATAGGAGAATATATGGAGCCAATTATTGCCATAGTCTTAGCGCTCATAGGCTACGCTCTAGGATCTGCAAAACTAATTAACCAAGGTAATGAAGCCTTAGTAGAACGCTTGGGGCGGTATCATCGCAAACTTTCGCCAGGACTCAACTTTATTGTTCCTTTGGTCGATCAGATTGTCATGGAGGATACAACACGGGAGCAGTTTTTAGACATCAAACCTCAAAATGTGATCACTAGAGATAACATTTATCTAGAAGTTGATGCTGTTCTGTTTTGGCGCATCAGAGATATTGTTAAAAGTTTTTACGAGATTGATGACCTTCAAGGTTCTCTAACACAACTAGCCACAACCACACTCCGGGAAATCATCGCCCAAAACACTGTAGAACAAACCAATGTTTCCCGTGCAGAAATGGACACAGCCATTTTAACTCAGTTGAATCAAACCACAGAAGATTGGGGAGTTCAAATTATCAGGTTGGATATTCAGAGCATTACACCACCTGAGAGTGTGCGAAAGTCAATGGAAGAAGAGCGAGCTGCGGAAATCAAAAAACGGGCGTTGGCTTTTGAAGCAGAAGGGGAACGTGACGCTGCAATTAAGAGAGCGCAAGGAACTCAAACCTCAATGCAGATAATTGCTGAAGCTTTACGTTCTCACCCTGAAAGTCGGGAAATTCTCAGGTATCTCGTGGCTCAAGATTATGTCGTGGCTAGCCAAAGACTTGGTGAGAGTAATAATGCCAAAATTGTCTTCTTAGACCCTAGTAAAACCAATGAAGTGTATAACCAACTAATTGCTGATTCGATAGTTCAGGAAGTCCCTAGCACAAACACTGAAAACGGTAATGTCTAAGGTGAGCAGAACGAGAGGATGGGTTTGTCGGCGGTAATATGTTTGTTTATTACAGTCTGGCGCAGGTAAGGAACAAAGACTTTAAAGGGCCAGACTTTTTTGTTGTATTGGGAGTTCCTCGAAATATTATGTATCTAATAGGTCTCATTCTCATAGAAAAGTATGGCAAATATAATTTCCCGAACAGAGTATAAACGAACTTGGCAACAGGTTAACCAAAACACTCAATATCCAGACGAGTCTGATACTGCTGATTTCATCAATTACTGTCCGCAAAAGTTTGGCAGAGGATATCATCGTCATATTCAGTTACGAGGAATGCGTCTGCTGATTATTGATGAAGAATTTGATGATGATTTATATGTTGAATCTGAAGATATTCAAGATATTGAAGAAGAGCAGATAGAATTTGGGTTTAATTTGTCAGGATCATACTCTCGCAAAGAATGTGGACAAAGCTTTTTAGATTGGGTTGATACAGATGAAATATCTGAAATGGAAGATTGGAAAATCTTTGCTAAAAAGCGGAGGTTGAAAGTAGATATTCACTTAAAAAGTTCAAATTTACTGAATAGTTTTATTATTGATAACAGTAAAAACTTACCAACAATTTTAACAGATTTGATAGAAGGAAATAGTAAACAAGACTTTTATGAAACAAATATAATTGCTCCAGAAATGTATCTGCCATTAGAGCAGATCATTAACTGTCCATTCCAGGGAATCACGAAATTTATATATTTAGAAGGTAAATGTTTAGAATTAATTGCTCTCAAATTAGAACAATTGAGACAAAAAAGTCAAAGTAAGACAAAATCAGATGTTCTCAAAAAAGATGATATTGAGAGAATTCATGCAGCTAAAGTAGTTTTAATTAAAAATATTAATAATCCCCCCTCATTAATAGAACTAGCGCGTCAAGTAGGATTAAATGATTACAAATTAAAAATTGGTTTTCATCAAGTATTTGGGACAACAGCCTTTGGTTACTTGCATCAGTACCGTATGGAATTGTCTCGTCAACTGCTTCTAGAAAGACAAATGAGTATACAAGAGGTAGCACGTACAGTTGGTTATGCAAACCACGGTTGTTTTGCAGCTGCTTTTCGTAAACGATTTGGGATAAATCCTAAATACTATCGACTGAAACACTAGCCAAAAAATACCCTTAACTCCTCCTTTCTTAAACCTCCGCGCCCCTAACTCTGCGGGAACGCCTAACGGCGAATGCGTTTAAAAAAAATCCGTCTACCGCCGAAAAAAATCCGTCTTGCAGCTGAACAGGTATTTTAAATCACAGCCCATTTATTGTATTCTTCTTGAAAGAGATTCTTAAGTGGCATGAGTAGATATGTCTGTAAAGTTGCAATTATTAACAGGACTTTGGTTAACTGGGGTAGTGGCTACAGCTAAACCTGCTTGGGCAATTCCCCCTGTGATTGAGGCAGAAAAGACTGCAAATACTGTGGAAGAGTTGGTATCTCAAGCTTCAACTCCTCAATCTCCAATTATTGTGAATGGGGTGCAGGTGAGTCCAACTAACCAAGGTGTGGAGGTAATTTTACAGACAACTCTTGGGGAAGAATTGCAACTAGTAAATCGCAATGTTGAGAATAACTTTATTGTAGATATTCCCAATGCTCAATTGCGTTTACCCAGTGGCGATGCTTCCACATTCCTTTCCCCAAAGCCAGCTGAGGGGATTACTGAAATAACTGTTACTAATTTTGATGCGAATACTATTCGGGTGACGGTAGCAGGTGAGGCGGGTTTACCAGCTGTGGAGTTGTTTGACAGTCCTGAAGGTCTAATTTTTAGCTTCACACCAGTTGTCACCGCTACACAGCAACCTCAAACACCAGAGACATCACAACAGCCAGAACAACCCCCAGAGGAAACTGAACAATCAATTGAACTAGTGGTGACAGCAACACGCACCGAAGAAGATGTGCAGAATGTGGCGCGTTCTGTAACAGTAATTACACGGCAGCAAATTGAACAGCAAGCTAAGTTGACAACCAACTTAGCTGATATTTTGGCGAAAACTGTTCCTGGGTTTGGTTCACCCACTAATCGTAGTAATACATTTGGGCAAACTTTACGAGGTCGTAATATTTCCGTCTTAATTGACGGTGTTCCCCAAAATGCTAACTTGCAATCAATTCCCGCCGCACTCACAACCATCGATCCCAGTGCGATTGAACGGATTGAGGTGGTTCGCGGTCCTAATGCGATCTATGGTGGTCAAGCTACTGGTGGGGTTGTCAACATTATTACTAAGAGGCCAAGCGGTCAAAGACTAACTTCCACAACAAACATTGGTTTAGATACTTCTTTGACTCGTTCCGAAGATAGTTTTGGCTATAACCTATCGCACCAAATATCTGGGACAGAAGGCATATTTGACTATACTGTGGGTTTTTCTCTGGTAACAACTGCGGGTTTTTATGATGCAGAAGGCGATCGCATTGCCAATTTCTCAGGTGATGAAGACAGCGAAAAAATCAACGCTTTGGCTAAGGTAGGAGTGGAATTATCGCCAGATCAACGTCTACAGTTTACATTTAACCATTTTAATCAGCGACAAAATAGCGATTTTATTTCTGATGAAGCAATTGATGACATTCCCGGAATTCAAAAATCTCGCGCTATCAGGCTACCGGAAGGAACAACTGTGATTGGTGTTAGTGATGGGAGTTTTATCAACAATACTTTACTGAGCTTAAATTACAGTAATGACAATATTTTAAAGAGTAAACTTCAGGCTCAAGCTTACTATCGTAATTATGGTTTTGGTGGGGGAATTCCTGGTGATAACCGCAATGGTAGCTTAAGAGCAATTACCGGATCAGAAGGGGATTCGGAACAGTTGGGAGGACGATTGCAAGTTGAAACACCCTTCAATTCTGAAAAAACTGTGAGTTTACTTTGGGGTGTTGACTATCAGAAAGAGCAGAGTTCTCAAAGGTTTAATATTTTTGATGGTGATGAATTTGACGCTTCCGGGGGTAGAATTTTTCGCAAAATTGACGAGCGCGTTTTTGTTCCAGAATATGACTTTAGGGAACTGGGTATATTTGGTCAGTTGCAATGGGAGGTTAGTGATAATCTGCGGTTAAGTGGTGGTTTGCGTTATGTGAATATAGGTGTAAGTTTAGACGACTATGTTACCGCCGACTTTCCCCGTCAGGATATTCAAGGTGGCGATCGCAGTTTTAATTCTACAGTCTTTAATACTGGAATTGTCTACAAATTTACACCCGAAATTAGTGTTTTTGGTAACTTTGCTCAAGGGTTTTCTGTTCCCGATTTGGGTCGTGTTTTCCGCAGACCCCCTGGAGGTGTAGTCAATGTTTTGAACTCTTTGCAATTAACAGAACCACAGAAAGTAGATAACTATGAAATTGGCTTGAGGGGTCAATGGGATAATGTCCAAGCATCCCTTGCTGGTTTTTATAACTATTCTGACTTAGGTTCGGCTTTTAACTTTAACCCTGAAACTGATTTTCTAGAAACTACTCGCGCTCCTCAAAAAGTTTACGGTATAGAAGCTGCTGTTGATGTTCAGCCGGCTCAAGGTTGGAGTTTGGGCGGTACAGCGACTTGGATAGAAGGTGAAAATGATGCTAATAATGATGGTGACTTTGTAGCACTGAATAGTATTACAGTTCCACCTTTGAAATTAACAGCTTACATAGAAAATCAAACTCTCCCCAGTTGGAGAAACAGACTACAATTACTTTATTCTGGTAATCGCGATCGCGCTTTTAATGATGGTGTAGAAGATGGCAAAATTAGCAGCTACGTCACAGTAGATTACCTCAGCAGTATCAGAATAGGTCAAGGAGAACTACAAATAGGTATTCAAAACCTATTTAATAACCAATATTTCCCAGTTTATTCACAATACTTTGCACCATTTTTCGATAGTGCTAATTATGCTGGTAAAGGTAGAACCTTAAGCGTTGGCTATAGAATTGTCTGGTAAATAATTATATCATGTTCGGTTGAATAGTTGTTATTGTGAGCGAATGAAACCTCACCCCAACCCTCTCCTTAGTAAGGAGAGGGAGCAGGAGTAGGAATTTTATTTCCCTGTTTTGTCAGGTTAGGATAAATTTTGAAATCTCAAATTACAAATAATTTATAATAGATCATGCAAATTAAATTTTATTTTTATCATAAATTTCAACTGCTATTATTAAGTGTTATTACAGGTTTAATTGTCATAAGTTGTGGATTGAATAATACACAAAACTTGAATTTAAAGCCTGTGGATACAACTCTAGTGCGAGTGGTAAAACACGCTATGGGTGAAACAAAAGTACCTTTGCATCCCCAGCGCATAATTGTACTAGGTGGCTTAGATAATGTTTTGGCTTTAGGAATTAAACCAATAGGAGCCACAACATTAGGCGATAACAAATTTCTGGGATATTTAGACAATTTAACAGAGGGGATTGAGAAAATTGGTACTAATGGTCAGCCCAGTTTAGAAAAGATTTTATCTTTAAAACCAGACTTGATTTTAGGATTATATTGGGATGCTGAATTATATAAACAATTATCCCAAATTGCACCCACAGTTTTAGCAGATGGTGATATTAATTGGCAGCAGTGGTTAATGAAATTTGCTGAAGCAGTGGGTGAAACAGAAAAAGGTGAAACTCTACTGCGAGACTATGACCAAAGAATAGGAAATTTACGTCAAAAAATGGGTGATGATCTTGCCAATACTAAAGTGTCTCTAGTAAATTTTTGGGCAAATTTTACTAGAATTTATATGAATCGTTCTTTCGGTGGCTCAATTATTCAGGAAATAGGTTTATCTCGTCCTGCATCTGAAGATAAAGCAAAAAATCACGAAAATATTTCATTAGAATTAATTCCTCAAATCGGTGGTGATGCTATTTTTCTGATACTAGGAGGACATAATGAATCAAGGTTGCAACAATTTATTAATCATCCTTTGTGGTCTCGCTTAAAAGCTGTACAAGAAAATCGGGTTTATCCAGTTACAAGCGATATATGGATTGCGTCATGGGGAATTATTGGAGCTAATCGAGTTTTAGATGATATCTTTAAATATTTAGGAGGAGAAAGATAAATAGACATTACTAAGTAATTTGACAAGATTTGAATATTTGTGTGTACACTGGAGTTAATCAGGGGAAAAGAGATCAAGGAGAAATAGTTCAACTCCACTGAGAATTTACTTATGAATTTCTCTTCAGCACGATTATATTTTTACCAGGAAATTCAACAGCCTGATGAGCAGATTGACTTGGCAAAGGCTGCTTTGTATATTGCCCAGGAAGAATATCCTGATCTTGATACTGCGGAATACCTCAACGCCCTTGATACAATGGCGGAGGAAGTTAAAGAATGCTTACCGGCTTCATCATATCCTCTGCGAATTATTCAAACTCTCAATCAATATCTCTACACTGATTTGGGGTTTGCTGGTAATCAAACAGACTATTATGACCCCTGTAATAGCTTTTTAAATGATGTAATTGACCGCCGCATGGGGATTCCGATTACTTTGGCGCTGGTTTATCTGGAAGTTGCCCGCCGGATTGATTTCCCTATGGTGGGTGTCGGAATGCCTGGACACTTTTTGATTCGGCCTGATATTCCTGATATGGAAATTTTTGTGGATGCGTTTAATCGGGGTGAGGTGATGTTTGCAGAAGATTGTGAAAACCAATTGTCTCAAATGTTTCAGCAACCTGTGAGTTTAAGACCTGAGTTTTTAGCCACGGTAAGTAATCGCCAGTTTTTGGCAAGGATGTTGACTAATTTAAAATATATTTACCTTCAACAACAAAATTTAGCCAAAAGTTTGGCTGTAGTGGAACGAATTTTGTTGCTGTTTCCTGAGATGATTTTAGAAGTGCGCGATAGCGCAAGCGCTGACTTGTCAGTTCGCGGTTTGCTCTATTATCAACTTGGTGAATACCCCCAAGCTGCTGATGATTTGCAAAGATATCTAGTCAAGGTTCCTTATGCTGAGGACGCAGTGGTAATTCGGCGCTTACTAGCTGAAATGGGGAACGAATAACTCTTAACTGTTGACTAATGATTCTGCAACTCCTTTAAGGCGACGCAGTTGGGCTTGCATATCTGTTTTAGTCCAAGATGCAGCAAAGTTATTGAACCCCCAACCGACAATGGGGTTAGGAATATCGAACTCAAAGCGGTTGACTAAAAGTGTTCCCTGTGCATTGGGTTGACATTCCCAGCGATCGCGCCCTTGAAAAAATCCTTGAAATTCCCACACAACTAAACCCGGTTGCCGTTCTACAACTACACTTTTTAGGGTGGGTTTAACCAGAGGAATTTGAATCACAAACAGACTTTGACTACCAATGTCAGTACTCCAGACTTCGCCCACAGGTTCGCAACGCAAGGCGGGATTTAGCCATCGTTGCATGAGTGTTAAATCGGTAATACAACGTTCCACTACTGTAGCTGTGGCATTAATTTGAATCGATTGTTCAAAAGCTTGGGACATTCTACATTTCTGATGCTGTTGCTGTACTTAAGAATATCGCAAAATGAATCATTTTTATGACATGATGTCAATGATTTGAGTGTAGAAAAAAATAAAAAAGTTAGTCATAAACACTTAAAAATCTGATATTTTCTGCGGTATTGCTAAATAAAACGAAAATATCAATTATCAAGTAAAAAAAATAGCCTCGATATCAACTGCATATATGGCTTTGCTGCCAATTTACTGGTAAATTATAAGCACAACATGAGTGAACTTACTGGGGCTGAGATTGTTTCATATCCAGCCATACCATAAGTATTACAAGTGTTTTTGGAGACATCTTACCTTAATACCGGAAAACCATGAACACAACTTGGCAAAGTATAAACCAGTTGATAGACAGTGGTTTGCCGATTAGCTTACAACATTTTTTGGCACAATCGCCAAGCCTACCACTGGATCAAGAAAGAGTTAACGAAGGAATCACTGAAGTCCAAGGAATTGTCGAACAGTTGGTGGCGTTTACCCCCCGTTTATTAGGGGCGGCGGCACTTTTGTTAGTTGGTTGGCTGATTGCGGCCATCCTGGGCGCAGTCACCAAAAAAATTCTCGATAACACTAAGATAGATAATCGGATTGCTGCGGGGATAACAGGTCGTGAAGATGTTCCCCAGATAGAGAAATTAATCTCTGGCTTAGTCTTCTGGAGCATCATCTTAATCACAGTAGTAGCGGTTTTACAAACTCTAGAACTAGAGGTAGCCTCTCGACCACTAAATAATTTGCTTGACCAATTGATTGGCTTTTTGCCCAAATTGGTTGGTGCGGGAATTCTTTTGGGAGTCGCTTGGTTAATAGCAACAATCGTCAAACTTGTTACAGTACGAGGGTTACAAGCGCTCAGGTTGGATGAGCGTCTAAATCAAGAGACCCAAAACGATACGGCTAATCTCAACCCATTATCTTTGAGTCAGACCATTGGTAATGCCCTGTATTGGTTTATCTTCTTACTGTTTCTCGTGCCGATTTTGGATACTCTGGCACTGAGACAGGCACTATTACCAGTACAAGCCTTAATTACGGACATTCTTTCAATTCTGCCTAATATCCTAGCGGCGGCGTTAATTGCGTCAGTTGGCTGGTTTATAGCTAATATAGTGCGGCGAATTGTTACTAACTTACTCGCAACCACAGGAGTTGACCATATTGGCAGTCGTGTGGGATTTTCCCTATCTTCAGGAATGCAATCTCTATCAAGTATTATAGGCACGATTGTCTATATTTTGATTTTGATTCCTGTCGCGATCGCCTCCCTAAATGCTTTGAGAATAGAGGCGATTTCTCTACCTGCGATCGCCATGTTGCAGCAGGTGCTGAATACTCTACCCGCCATCTTTACAGCCATAGCAATTTTAATTGTCTCCTTTTTCTTAGGGCGGTTTGTCTCGGAGTTGGTGACTAGTATCCTCACTAGTGTAGGCTTTAACAACATTTTCACCGTATTAGGTCTACCATCACTAAGTAGACAAACTGCAACTTCAGAAGCAGACGCAACCCCAAGATCAGCCAGCCGCACCCCATCAGAAATGGCCGGGATTGTGGCTTTAGTGGGAATTATGCTGTTTGCCACAGTAGCCGCAGTTAATATCCTCAATATCCCTGCCCTGACAGAACTGGTGACAGGAATTTTAATTATTTTGGGGCGGATTTTGGCAGGATTGATTATATTTGCCATTGGTTTGTTCTTAGCTAACCTAGCCTTTCAACTGATTAGTAGTTCCGGCGACCGCCAAGCCCGAATTTTGGCACAGGTAGCACGGATTGCCATTATTACCCTAGTCTCTGCAATGGCATTGCAACAGATTGGCGTTGCCAGTGATATTGTGAATTTAGCCTTTGGACTGTTGTTAGGTGCGATCGCCGTTGCAATTGCCCTATCCTTTGGTCTGGGTAGCCGTGATATAGCCCGTGAACAAGTTCAAGATTGGCTGGATTCTTTTAAAAGTAAGAGTTAAATCTCAAAGAATGCAACCATAAGCATCAAGATTGCAGCCAATACAGCATCGTCAATTTTGTAGGGTGGGCATCCTGCCCGCCCTTATGTACCTCTGAGATATTTGAAGATTCATCACTTCCTCAATTTTACCTTTTGTTGCAATTCCTCTTTAATCCGATTCAAAATCGAACTTTCATCTAGATTTGCCAAAATTCGACCAATCACGGCTTTTGGCCCTTCATCACCCCAAGTTGCGCCATTGGCTAAATAAACTTTAGTAACTTGTCCAATGCCATAAGAAGAAACACCAGCCACCCCAGCTTGAGTAATTGCCACTGAGACATAAGGAGCAAAGGTAGCCCCAGCAGTAGCTGATGCAGAGATACCCAGCAAAGTTTTTAATCCACTCAAGCCTAAATTTGCCAGCAGCTCACTAAAACCGATACCGCCCATACTCAGAGCAATTTTTTGTAACAATTGCACAGCCCCGCTTTCACTCATAGGGATGCCATAGAGTTTAGATAAACCCAAAATCAGAGAAATATCAATGACTATACTACTGAGTATATCGACCACTGTTACCGGATTGAGTGCGATCGCTAAAGCCTTAGTCATCACAGCCTTCCAAATCAACTGATTAGCATTCTGTTCACGAATCGTCAATTTTCTCTCAACCAATTGCTCATTCACATTATCCGCATAAAGCATAGTATTCAGAGCAACCAAAGCTTTACCTTCACGGTGCAAAACCTCCAAAATTTTCAGCTTCAATTCTTCAACTTGGGCTGTACTGCTACGTAACTGCACCCCCCTAGTACCATCAGGGCGGATAATCGCCGTTTTGACCAATGGTGAGGCCGCAGCCATGACAATTTCCAGAGGAGTGAGTAACTCCCTCACTCGTTCATCTCGGATTTTGTGATAAATTGCCATCCTGTCAGCTTCAGGATACTGGTCTACTTTATTAAATACCAGAATTATCGGCTTACCAGCTTCCCGCAACTGAGAGAGGGCTTCATGTTCTATCTTGGTCATGTCCCCAGAAATCACAAACAAAATTAAATCTGCTTGCTTGGCTACCTGTTCGGCTAAAGCAGCACGAGTATCACCATCTACTTCATCTAATCCAGGAGTGTCAATTAGTTCTACCTGAGATTGACCACCAGCAGGTAAAGTTACCCGTAAAGTTCGTTCATTTTCACCAATGCTTTCCTCAGTAATACTCCAGTTAACACTTTGGGAATCACGGGTGACACCATGCAAGGGGCCAGTTTCAAACACCGTTTGTCCCACCAAGGCATTGAGTAGGGAAGATTTCCCACGTCCTACCATGCCAAAAGCAGCAATTTGTACCACCATGCTGTCCAACTTACCCAGCATAGTTTCCAAATCAGCGAGTTCATTTTCCAATCCGCTTTTTTCCTGGGGAGTCAAGTCAAGATTGGTGACTAAACTTCGCAGCGCCCTTTGTGCTTGTTTATAGTTAAGTTCTGTTTGAATATCGTCAAAACTGAAAATGGCACTATCCAGTTCTTCCTCCCAGTTGGGTGAGTTGCTTGGATGAGGTTCAGGCAAGGGTAATGTGGAAGTCATATCAATTAAGGAATGGGGAATAGGGGACAGGAGGCAGGTACGGAGATAAGATAGTAACTTTTAATTCCAAATGACTAATAATTAATGACCAATGACCAATGACTAATGACTAATAACTAACAAAACGTCCTAAACTGAAAAATGCATCTAGTAGCGTTAGAATCTTGACTAAATCATCTGTGCGAAAAATAGTTATTGCCGGTAACTGGAAAATGTTCAAAACCCAGGCAGAAACCCAGGATTTTTTACAAGGGTTTCTGCCTCACTTGGAAGAAATACCCGAAGACCGAGAAGTGGTCTTGTGTCCTCCTTTCACTAACTTAAACGTTTTATCCAAGAGTTTGCACGGCAGCCTCATCCAGTTAGGGGCGCAAAATCTTCATTGGGAAGAAAATGGAGCCTATACCGGTGAAATTTCTGGCCCTATGTTGACAGAACTTGGTGTCCGTTTTGTAATTGTCGGTCATAGCGAAAGACGGCAATACTTTGGTGAAACAGACGCAACTGTGAATCTCCGCCTCAAAGCGGCTCAAAGGTACGGTCTCACACCAATTTTATGTGTAGGCGAAACCAAAGAACAACGAGATGCTGGGGAAACTGAATCACTGATTACCACTCAGCTAGATAAAGACCTCATAGATGTAGACCAGAATAATTTGGTGATTGCCTACGAACCAATTTGGGCAATCGGTACTGGCGACACTTGTGAAGCAACAGACGCTAATCGGGTCATCGGCTTAATTCGGAGTCAGTTGAGTAATCCCAATGTTTCAATTCAATATGGTGGCTCAGTCAAGCCCAATAATATTGATGAAATTATGGCTCAACCAGAAATTGATGGCGCTCTTGTGGGGGGAGCCAGTCTAGAACCTGCAAGTTTTGCTCGGATTGTCAACTACAAGTAATCTCATTATGCAACGCTGTTTCCCTGGCCGAGCCGGGGAATGCGTGTATCAATGACTCAAACTGTTAATTTATGTCCAGCAAGTTAATCATTCGAGAACGCTGTTTTGTGTGGGGACAGCGAACTTATCTTATGGGTGTTTTAAATGTTACACCAGATAGTTTTAGCGATGGTGGCGCGTTTAATAATAGCGCGGCAGCTCTAGCACAGGCACAAGCAATGGTCGCTGCTGGTGCTGACATCATCGATGTGGGTGGTCAATCGACTCGACCAGGAGCAGAGCAAATAACTCTTGCCGAGGAACTGGATCGGGTACTGCCAATTTTACAGGTTCTCCGACGAGAACTTACAGTACCCATCTCCGTAGATACTACTAGAGCTTCTGTAGCGAGAGCATCCATAGAAGCTGGAGCAGATATAATTAATGATATTTCTGGTGGCACATTTGACTTAGAAATGCTGCCAACAGTAGCAAGTTTAGATGTGCCGATTGTCTTGATGCACATTCAGGGAACGCCGCAAACAATGCAGCAAATGACTAATTACCAGGATTTAATCAGAGATATTTCTAGTTTTTTAGCCACACAAATTTTAGCAGCAACAGCTGTAGGCATTGACCAAAGGAAAATTATTATTGATCCTGGAATCGGTTTTGCGAAAAACTATGAGCAGAATTTAGAAATTTTTCGCCGATTACCTGTGTTGAAAGCGCTAAATTGTCCTATTTTATTAGGAGCATCCCGTAAAAGTTTTATTGGTCGCATTTTAAACCAACCAGATCCCAAAGCACGAGTCTGGGGAACAGCCGCAGCTTGTTGTGCAGCTATTTCTCAGGGTGCTGATATCCTCCGAGTTCACGATGTTCAGGAAATGCGTGATGTGTCACTGGTAGCTGATGCACTCTTCCGACAAGAGTCTCAGATGATCTGACTTTTTACGGCATCTGGGAAACCTCACATCCATTCCTCTCCCCTACAATTTACCGTGTACACACAAGTATATTCCGCAAAGGTTTCAAGCTTTCTAGACACTTTAAATTGTCATTATGAGTGCAGCAGAAAATTGTAGGTTAGGTTGACGTAAAGAAATTCAACATAACTGGCATGGCAGGGTTGGGTTGCGCTGCGCTTAACCCAACCTACTTCTAATTCACTGTTTTAGGCTTGTCACCCGTTAAGGTTATAGACTAGCGTCCATAACGCACCGATAATTGAAGATGGTGCGTTGCGCTACGCGACAACACACCCTACAACTTTTGGGGAATTTATTTTTTGGTGTTGCTGAATCAAAGTATGAAATGCCAAAATGACCTTTCTTCTTCTTCGTACCTTTGCGCCTAACGCACTTCGTGCTAAAGCTTACAGCACGCTACGCGAACGCTTCGCTGATGCGCCTTTGCGTGTTAGCGTAGCCCAACAAATTCATATTTGAAATCAGCAACGCCTAGTTTTTGGTGTTCCTCCAGTATTATTCTAGGACTTGGGCTGTCTTCTGTTTATCCAACTTCAGCATCAACACACCCAAAGGAGGCAGGCATAAATCCAACGAATAAGGACGACTGTGTAATGACCAGTTATCCGTCCATTTACCACCTAAATTGCCCATATTACTGCCGCCATAGGGACGGGCATCACTATTAAACAATTCGGTATAAAAACCTTCTTGCGGTACACCAATACGGTAGTGAGAATGGGGTTGGGGTGTGAAATTGCAAACTACAATCACGAAATCATCAGAATCCTTGTCATAACGGACAAAGGAAACCACACTATGACGGTTGTCGCTACAATCAATCCATTCAAAGCCATCTTGGGCAAAATCTTGAGTATATAAAGCTGGTTCAGAACGATAAAGATGGTTAATATCTTGGAAAAACTGCTTTAATTGTTGGTGGTCTTCATACTGTAATAATTGCCACTCTAAGTCTGCCCAAACATTCCACTCACTCCATTGCCCAAATTCCATGCTCATAAACATGGTTTTCTTGCCTGGGTGAGCGAACATATAGCTAAATAAACAACGCACATTTGCTAACTTCTGCCATGTATCACCGGGCATTTTGCCGATGATGTTACTCTTGCCATGTACCACTTCATCATGAGACAAAGCCAGCATGAAGTTCTCACTGTGGTTGTACCACATACTAAAGGTAATATTATTTTGGTGGAACTGGCGGAACCAGGGGTCCATGCTGAAGTAATCGAGCATATCGTGCATCCAACCCATATTCCACTTTAAGTTAAAGCCTAATCCGCCTGTATAGGTAGGCCAAGATACCATCGGCCAAGAAGTGGATTCTTCGGCAATTGAGAGAACACCAGGAAAATAACTGAAAAGATGATGATTTACCTGGCGCAAGAAGTCTGCTGCTTCTAGGTTTTCTCTGCCACCATACTCGTTAGTTAACCATTCTCCTGGTTCGCGGCAATAGTCAAGGTAAAGCATTGAGGCGACAGCATCCACCCGAATTCCATCAATATGGTATTTATCAAACCAGAACAGGGCGTTTGCTACCAGGAAATTCCTGACTTCGTGACGATTGTAGTTGAAAACTAAAGTCCCCCATTCCTTGTGTTCGCCTTTGCGGGGGTCGGAATGTTCATAAAGGTGACTACCATCAAAGAAGGCTAAACCATGACCATCTTTGGGAAAGTGACCGGGAACCCAATCAACAATTACGCCTATATCATTTTGGTGACATTTGTCAACAAAATACATGAAATCTTCGGCACTCCCAAACCGTGAGGTAGGGGCATAATATCCTGTTACTTGATAACCCCAAGACCCATCAAAAGGATGTTCGGCAATGGGTAGCAATTCCAAATGGGTGTATCCCATTTCTTTGACGTAGGGAATAATTCGGTCTGCTAGTTCTCTGTAAGTCAGGAAGCGTGCGCCTGGTTTGAGTTCGGAAACTACAACTACAGGTTCTGTCTCACCATTGGGCAGTTTAGCGGGTTCTGAACTAGAAGCGTGTAACCAAGAGCCTAAATGCACTTCGTAGACCGAGACTGGTTGGGTGAGGGGGTCGGTGTGACGACGCTTTTCCATCCAGTCTTCGTCAGACCAAGTGTAAGCATTTAAATCAGTGACAATTGATGCCGTTTTCGGACGGGGTTCTTGCTGGAAACCGTAGGGATCTGATTTTTCGTAAATATGCCCTTCAAAATTTTTAATTTCATATTTGTAATGCTCTCCCACTCCGATTTCAGGAATGAATAATTCCCAAACCCCAGTAGAACCTTTTCGCATCTGGTGTTTACGTCCGTCCCAGAGGTTGAAATCTCCTAGCAAGGAAACGTTACGAGCATTGGGGGCCCAAACGGCAAAATAAACACCTTTTACACCGTTGATTTCTGTGGGATGCGCTCCCATTTTTTCGTATATCCGGTGATGATTGCCTTCGGAAAACAAATGCAAGTCAAAGTCTGTCAAATTGGGGGAACGGAAGGCGTAGGGATCATAAGTTACACGCTCATGTTCGCCTTCTTTGATCCTTAATTGGTAGTTTGTCAGTTCTGGTACTTCAATTGTGCATTCAAAAAAATGCGGATTATGTACTGTCAGCATTGGGTATTCCTGACGTTGCTCAGGTAGAACTACCCATGCTGCACTGGCATTTGGCAGGTAGGCTCGTACAGCCCAGACTTTTTTGCCATCTTGCTCTATGAGATGAGAACCTAGTATTTCAAAGGGATCGTGATGCTGATTTCCAACTATACGGTCAACCTGTTCTGGGACAATTGTTGTCATGGACATGAAACTACCTACATCTAAATAAATTAATTGAATGATATACTGCCATTGCTGACATGATTGAGTACAGCCTGGTTTTGCTCAAAAAGAACTAAGTTTATGGTTCTAAATATATTGGTTACATTTATTTGTAATTTCGTCGCCACCGTTATCGTACATCACAATGGGGACTGAGGAACTGGGTATGGGGGAATGGCACTAAGATAACGGTAAATCTATTATTTACAAGGCTTTTGGGGGTGGGGTGTAGGGCGTTATGTTAGGGCAATGTTGAGCGCTCAAAGCCTGAAAGCCAGTGGGTTAATACGGTCATAGCTCCGCGAAGGCTCTACGCTACGCGAAGCTATGACTCGAAAGCTTTACAGCACTTTGAGAAGTTTAGAAACTAAATCTAGTTCTGAGCGCACCAATCACAACATCATCGTTGTTGTCGTTATGGTTGGGAGATGTCAACCAGATGATCCCAGGGGTAATGCTAATGTTATCAGTGAGTTGATACTGATAGAAAGCCTCTAAGTGATAGGACGTATCTGTATCTTTCTCTACTCCGAGGATGCTGGAACTTGTGACTCTAGGTTCTACACCAGCAATAATCCCAGCTAAGTTACCTTTTTTACCCAAGTCGGGAAAGCCCAGGGTAACGGCATAATTCCAGATGTCAGCTTTTCCGCCATTTCCTGTCAAGTTGCGGCTATTGGTGTATCCTGCCCAACCACCTAAGACAAATTTTTCACTGAGTCCAATGGATGCTTGGACACCGTAGGAGTTGCTGGAAAAAGCCGGATTCTCTTCTGCTAATAAGCTTTGGAAGGTCGCATTAGTACTACCGGTGAGTAGTGGCTGTCTGTAGGAATTGATGTAAGTTAAGCCTACCGCAATGCGATCGCTTGGTCTGAGTGTCAGTTGTGCTAAAGCACCGTAAGCACCATTAAACAAACCATTATTCGGTGAGGGATCATTCGCTGTGCCACTTAAATAGCCTAAGTTCAGTGCTATTTTATCGCCGAATTGCTGGGTAATTCCCAAACCTGCTCCACCTATTTGGTTATAAATGGGGTTGCGCGTACCAAAGGTAGTCAAAGCACCTGTACTACCATCACCATCAAATAGATTCACTGTATCAGTGATGTCGTCTGCTGCACCAGCATTGGCGATCGCAATTACCTCTGTTTTTGCACCCAGGGGAAATTTGTAAAACAGTGCATCTATCTTCGCATTGGTGGTTCCATCCTCACCAGCGAAGGCAAAATTACCCTCGTTTGTCCCAATGCTAGGGCTTAAAATATTATTAGCTTGGATTCTCGTAAATAGGGTGTCTCTCCCTGTAAAACTGGTGACAAATTGAATCCGTGTTCTCGCTCCCAGGGTGGTATTCTTGTCTGTGATGTCTTCATTACCGCCCAAAACATCACTAATAACTGCGACTACTTCCCCTTGCAGTTTGGTGGTAGTGGAAAACTGATTTGCTTCCAATTCAGATGTGCGTGCTTCCAGTGAATCCACGCGACCACGTAATGTCGCAAGTTCTGCGGAAAATTCTTCTTGCAGCCTTTGTAATGTGCCTAAATCCTGTTGTGTCACTGCATCGCTAGTAGCAGTAGCAATTAACTCATTAACCCGATCCAGACAAGCATTCAAACCAGCCGCAAACTCATATCGAGTCAGCGCCCGATTACCGCGATAAGTGCTATTTGGATAACCTGCAATACAACCGTAACGTTCTACCAAAGATTGTAATGCTTGAAAAGCCCAATCAGTAGGTTGCACATCAGATAACTGAGAAACTGAGGTAACTTGCGCCATTACCTGCTCTTTTGTGAGATTTTCAGCTTTTATGTCTGAATTATTTATTACTGATGTAGTGGGTATTTCCCCTGCATACACGGCAGCGCCAAAAAATAGCATACTACCGCCAAATACTGGACTAAACAGTAGGTATTTCCAGAATTCTCGCATATCCTTTCTCACACTCATTAATGGTTGATTGCACTCAATGCGGGCGTTTTCGAGAATACATTTTCTCAAAAAGTCTATTCAAGATATTAACAGGAGTTTAAGAATTTGCCTAATTTTACTAGTCAAAATCTGATTTTTCTGACTGACTGAAGAAATATTTTCAGGTAATAATCTTGTGCCATAATTATTGGCGCTGTTTTTTTATACAAACACTTCTGGTCTGTATTGTGTGAGAATGAGACTTATTCTATAATATAGAATGAATTTGATTCTCAAAAGAAAAACTGAGTAATCATTAGTTTGGAGGGGAAAGACTGTGATTTGGAATCTCTTAGAACGCAGAACAGGCACACAAAAAAAAGGTGTCCTGTCCTTAATGGCTCTACTTACGTTGTCAGTGGCTGTTGGCTGTAACCAATCAAACACAGATGTAGGAGACACTTCAGAACAAACACCTCAAGCACAGGAAGCAGCAGCGATTCCAGCAACGGCCGAAAAAATTCAAGTTGTCGCCACAATTCTGCCCACATATCTGTTTACCAAGGCTGTAGCTGGAGACGCAGCAGATGTATCAATTCTCGTCCCACCGACTACGGACGTGCATGATTACCAATCAAAACCGGATGATGTCAAAGCGATTTCTACAGCCGCTATTTTAGTAAAAAATGGTTTGGGATTAGAAGAATTTCTGGACAGCACTGTAAAAAATGCCGAAAATCCTAATTTAGTTCAAATTGATGCTAGTAAAGGTATTCAAACCTTAGATAAAATTTCGCCAGTTGATGAAACAGTAACAGAAGACGGACATAGCCACGGACACAGCCATGATCATGCTGACGGAAATCCTCACGTTTGGTTAGATCCAGTTTTAGCCAAACAGCAGGTAGCAAATATTCGGGATGGATTAATTGCAGCTGATCCTGTGAATAAAACTACTTATGAGGCGAATGCTGGGGCTTATATTCAAGAATTAGACAATTTAAATCAAGAATTTCAGCAAACTTTGCAGAAAACGCCTAACTGCACCTTTATCACCTTCCATGATGCCTTTCCATATCTAGCTCAACGCTATAATCTCAAACAAGTGGCGGTGGTGCAACTTCCTGAAGACCAACTTTCGCCGACAGATGTGCAAACAGCTGTCAAGGCTGTGAAAAAATATGACGCTAAAGCTTTATTTAGTGAACCAGGGGTAGATAATAAATTATTAACCAGCCTAGCTCAAGATTTGAATGTAACTGTACGTAATTTGGATTCTTTAGAAACTGCTGGCGGCGATACGAATCCGCAGTATTACTTCCAAGCAATGAGGAATAACTTACAAACTCTGGAGGCTGGGTGTAAATAATTGCATGGACAAGACAGCGATACCTGATAATCGTTGGTCTTGATGTCATGATTAATTAATAATTAATTACCCATAATCCAGGATTAATGACATCTCCTATTTTAAAAGTTGAAGGATTAAATGTATATCAAGGCAGTTATTTAGCTGTTCGAGATGTAGCCTTTGAATTGCTACCAGGAACAAATACAGCTATCGTTGGTCCCAATGGTGCGGGTAAAAGTACCTTGGTGAAGGCAATTTTAAATTTAATTCCTCATAGTGCGGGTAAGATTGAAATCTTTGGTCGCCCAATTACCGAGTTGGGAAATTTGCGTCATCGATTGGGTTATATGCCCCAAAATTTCATCTTTGACCGCAGTTTTCCCATTTCTGTAGGCGAATTAGTCGGACTGGGATGGGCGAATGAAAGCAAAAATCAGAATTCGTTTTTTTCTAAGTTGTGGAAAAAAGATCGGAGGAAATCAGTAGCAATAGCAGAGGCTTTGCGGCGAACAGATGCTTATCATCTCCAGCATCAAGCTATTGGAACTCTTAGCGGTGGTCAACTGAAGCGGGTTTTGCTGGCTTATTGTTTAGTGCTTCCTCGGAAACTTCTGGTATTAGATGAAGCTTTTGCTGGTGTTGATGTCCAAGGGACAACAGATTTTTATGCTTTGTTAAATGAATTAAAGCGGGAAGAAGGTTGGACAGTGTTGCAGGTTTCCCATGATATTGACATGGTAAGCCGTCATTGCGATCGCGTTCTTTGCTTTAACCAAACTGTGGTTTGCACCGGTCAACCCGAAATTGCTCTTTCACCCCAAAATCTGTTAGCAACTTATGGGTTGGGATTCAGTCCTTACAAACATCACCATTAAAATTTGAGATAACTTTCATTCAAAAGTAAAAAGATACAAGCCATATTTTTTTACTTTTGATTTTAAATTTGTTTATTCAACAGGTTCATCTAAATGTTCAGCCACAGCCTGATAAAGATGAAAAATATGATGATCGTGGAGATGATAAAATACATTACGTCCTTGCTTACGATAGCCAACTAACCGCATGACTCGCAAGTTTCGCAACTGATGGGAAACAGCAGATTCACTCATGTTTAGTAATGCTGCCAAATCACTTACACACAATTCTTTATTAGCCAAAAAAGAAAGAATTCGCAGGCGATTAGGATCTCCTAAAAAGCTAAAAAATTCTGCCATCTGTTGAGCTTTTTCGGTGCTGATAACTTGACCCGCTAATTGTTGCACAATATTAATATCTATCTATAGTAATCTATCTTAAATTATACTCAATATTTTCCAGGTTTAAATTCAAATTTCAGATAATTACTAATTCGTAAGTCGTAAGTCGTAATTAAATGGGTATAAGCCCCCACTGATTCTAACTACGAATTACGACTGATCAATTACGAATTATTTTGACTTATGTATTTATCCTTTGTTTGTCAAATCAACTTACTAGTTATGAGCTACACCCAGTCATTAGCGATCGCCACTAACTTTGAGTTTGTAAATTTGTTACAATTTCCTTTCATGCAGCGTGCGATCGCAGGTGCTGTGTTAATGGGAATTTTAGGGGGATTGCTGGGTACTTTTACCACATTGCGCCAGCTATCCTTTTTCAGCCATGCGGTGGGTCATGCAGCCTTAATCGGCGTAGTCTTAGGTGTATTACTACAGTTAAACCCAACTTGGATGCTGTTGCCTTTTACCTTAGTCTTTGGCGTAGTTGTCCTCTACTTCATCGATAAAACTGATTTAGCGAGTGATAGCGTTCTGAGTATAGTCTTATCAGGTGCATTAGGTATTGGCGTAATCCTGACTAGCTTCGTTCCGGGTTATCGTGGCAATTTAATGAGAGTATTGTTCGGCGATATTCTGGCTATCGATAGTACAGATTTAATTTTGACCTTAATTTTGCTGATCGCAAGTAGCATATTTTTATTTTCCACCCTGCAACAGCAAATTTTATTGACCCTGAACCCTGATGTAGCTCAAGTCCAAGGTGTTCCCGTTCAACTATATCGCTATAGCTTTATCATTTTACTTTCCCTAGCCGTTGCCGTGGCGATTACAGCCGTCGGTGTTTTGCTAGTCAATGCCTTTCTGGTGATTCCCGCGTCTACAGCCAAGCTGATGAGTCATCACTTTAACCGTTTTTTGGTCTTATCCATCATCATCGGTTCGACCACAAGCTTTGCTGGTATTATAGTTTCGGGTCTTTTTAATCTGCCATCAGGCCCTAGTATTGTGCTTGTGCAGTTCTTGTTTTTTGTCGCTGTGTTCTTTTCGGTGAAGTTGAAGTTCCAAGCCGGATAAACTTTTTTTCTTCAACCTCTTGCCAAACAATTTTTCTTGTGCTACCTTTAGTAATCGTGGGTCACAAAAGCCCCCAGCCGGGATAGCTCAGTTGGTAGAGCAGAGGACTGAAAATCCTCGTGTCACCGGTTCAAGTCCGGTTCCTGGCATATCAATAAATAGCTGAAAACCTTGATTTTACAAGGTATGTCAATGACTCCTACTGGAATTTAGCAATTCTCAAGTGGGAGTTTTGACATTTTTGAGCTTGACTTTGACTGTGAATATAAATAAATATCCTTGATTACCAATCGTTTTAGCCATTAAAACAGATGACTGATAATCGTCGTGTCATCGATTCAAGTCCGGTTACTGGCATATAAAATTAATAATAGTCTGTTGGAATCAACTGAATATGTCCCCATCTTTAACTGAAAAAATTCTCTCTCAACTACCAGGCGATGTTCTGGCAGGTTTGCGTCAAGGCGATCGCCTGCTAGAATCTTTGAGAGAAAATACCGCCCCAGTTTCCACAGTAGTTAAAGAAAGTCAACAACCATTAGACGTTATAGATTGGGATGTCATCGTCTGTGGTGGGACTTTAGGGATTTTAATCGCTTCCGCCTTAGCCGTTAAAGGGCTGCGGGTGGCGTTAATGGAACGGGGAATTTTACGGGGGAGGGAACAAGAATGGAATATTTCTCGCCCAGAATTAGAAGTATTTGTAGAATTAGACTTGCTGAGTATTGAAGAATTAGAGCAAGCGATCGCAACTAAATATAACCCAGCACGAGTCAGTTTTGCTGGTGGTGCAGAAATATGGGTAGAAGATGTCTTAAATATTGGAGTAGATCCAGTTTATCTATTAGAGACATTAAAAACTCGATTTCTCGCTGCTGGGGGAAAGTTGTTAGAAAATACACCCTTCACTGAAGCCATAATTCATCCAGAAGGAGTGATAGTTAACAACCAATACAAAACTAAATTATTAATCGACGCAATGGGAAATTTTTCTCCCATTACCCGCCAAGCCCGCCAAGGTAAAAAACCAGATGCTTTGTGCTTAGTAGTGGGAAGTTGCGCCCAAGGGTTTCCCGAAAACACCTCTGGCGACTTGTTATTTTCTTTCACACCCTTAGAAAATCAATGTCAATATTTTTGGGAAGCTTTCCCCGCTAAAGATGGGAGAACGACTTACTTATTTACCTACATGGATGCAGAACCACAACGCCTGACTTTAGCTGCATTGTTTGAAGAATATCTGCGACTGCTACCAGAATATCAGGGTGTAGAATTAAACCAATTACAATTTCAACGAGCGCTGTTTGGCTTCTTTCCTTCCTACCGCCAAAGTCCCATCAAAACCCCTTGGAATCGCCTGTTAACAGTGGGAGACAGCAGTGGTAGTCAATCTCCCTTGAGTTTTGGCGGATTTGGGGCGATGGTACGTCACCTCAAGCGGTTAACATTCGGCATCAATGAAGCACTGGAAAGCAATCAATTATCAGCCCAAAATTTAGCCCTGTTGCAACCCTATCAACCAAATCTGACTGTTACCTGGTTGTTTCAAAAAGCCATGAGTGTAGGGATAAATCAGAAAATTGCCCCAGAGCAAATTAACCAACTACTCAAGGCTGTATTTGAGGAAATGCAGCAACTGGGGACACCAGTATTAAAACCATTTTTGCAAGATGTGGTGCAGTTTTCGGGACTGACACAAACACTGTTAAAAACTGGTTTATTTCATCCAGGATTAATTGCCAAAATTATTCCCCAAGTTGGTTTACTGAGTTTACTAGATTGGCTAGTGCATTACAGTAATTTAGGGATTTACACAGCCTTATTTAAGTTAAGTCCCATATTAGAAACATGGATAAAAAATCAGCCCATTGAGCAACAATATTATTGGCATCGTTTAGTTGACGCTTGGAAATATGGTTCCGGTGCTGACGCTTAATCCCAAAATCCGCCGATTGTATTTCCAAATTTGTAGAGACGCGATTTATCGCGTCTAGAAGAAACTTTTTTCACTCAGCACTCAGCACTCAGCACTCAGCACTTTACTATGGTGTGTTTCAGCTAAATGTAAAAGTTCTTGTGTAGTTAAACTGCGTTTGTTATCCATAGACGCTTGTCGCACAGCATCTAAAACAGATTTCATGGCTTCTGGGTTCAAAGAAATACCATGCTGCGCCAGCACATTAGATAATAAATGCCGTCCCGAATGCTTACCCAACACCAAACGCCTCTCACCTCCTACTTCTTCCGGTGCAAATGGTTCGTAAGTATCAGGATTTTGCAGCACACCATGAGCATGGATACCTGATTCGTGAGCAAAACTATTTTCGCCGACTATGGCTTTCCACGGATGTACATCATACCCTGATGCTGATGCGACAAGTTGGGAAATTTCCAGTAAGCGAGAAGTATCAATACCTAAATTAATCTTATGGATGCGTTTGAGAGCCATGACGATTTCTTCTAAAGCTGCATTTCCGGCTCTTTCGCCTAAACCATTGACTGTTGTATTTACTGATAACGCACCCGCTTTCATTCCCGCTAGAGCGTTAGCAGTTGCTAAACCAAAATCATTGTGGGTGTGCATTTCTACAGGTATGTATAATGCTGTCACCAATTGTTTAACTTGTGTGTAAGTTGTAAAAGGTTCCAGAATGCCTACTGTGTCACAAAAGCGAAACCTTGATGCACCACATTCTTGAGCATAAAGCGCTACATCTAAGAGAAATTTTGACTCGGCTCTCGAAGAATCTTCTCCGCCTACTGACACAAACAGTCCATGATCAAGGGCAAAGCTAATACTATCACGCAGTTTGTCTAAAACTACCTGCGATTTTCCCTGAAATTTAGCGGCAATTTGGATTGCAGAGACAGGTATAGATATATGCACTCGCTGCAAACCACAATCTATACAAGCTTGAATATCTGAAATTACGGCACGGTTCCAACCTAAAAGATCAGCTTGTAAACCTAAGTCAACTATTGTTTTTATGGCGTGTTGTTCTGTTTCACCCATTGCGGGAATCCCGATTTCTAACTCATGGACTCCAATGGCATCGAGTAATTGCGCGATCGCTATTTTTTCTTTTAAGTTAAAAGCAACACCAGCCGCTTGCTCACCATCACGCAAAGTTGTGTCATTGATCACAATTTGATCCATTACCGTAATGCCTCTGTTATCATAATTAATATACAAAGTTTTTATCAATAAATAAGTAAAACTACAATTTTTTCCCCAGATATAGACTAAATAAGTCATAGGGGCGCAAGTTCTTGCGCCCCTACCCTGTGGTTTATTTACCTAAAAAACCCGTATAGTAAACCCAGTTTTTTCTAGCATCTCAAGCAATTAACGTTCTCACCTGATTAGCGATCGCCATATCAAGAATTTTTGTAAATTTTCCCTCTCACCAGGAACTAAAAATTTTTTACTTAATGTATTAATTGAAACTAATTTTATGAATATTTTTTAAGTAACCAACGTAAAGATGATGTGTTTACAATCTTGTCAAAAATAGTTTATATGTGTATAAGAATACATGAATGAATCAAGCGATCGCTTCCAGATTTTCTGTGGGTGGTTTGACCCCCTCTCGGTCATAACATTAATTAGTGTAATCTCTTTAAATAAAAGAGCATCTATCCCGAATTCATGAATACAATGGGTTTAAGAACTACAAAAATTACCTCAGCAGTCAAGCTACAGACTCACTTCGGCTGTAGTCAGTAAAGATTTTTTTATCCAAGCATATTTCTATTCAATAATCTGAATTTATTGCTTTTTTCAACTCAATCACCCTCGTTAAGCAACAAATTTCTCAGTATATCTTTCACTATGTAGTTCTGATGCCATCAGATAATTAAAATTGATGAATAACTATGAGATTCAACAATCAGTTAATTGACTTACCAAGTCTATATCATGCTATTGATTTATATCCTTTAACGGTTAGCCCTGATAGTTATGTAGTCGATGCCATTATTTTGATGAGTCAAGAACACAGCATGAACTCGTCACCAACCGCCTCCACTTATAAATTACTTGATAGCACACTCAATCGTCAAGCTAATAACTGCGTTTTAGTTGTAGATCAAGACCAGCTATTAGGGATTTTTACAACTACAGATTTAATTGAAGCCACCGCTAAACGGATTAATTTATCTGAGGCGAAAATGTCCCAAGTGATGACGCAGCCAGTGATTACCCTGACAGCAAGCCATTCCCAGGATGTCTTTACAGCTTTGTCACTATTACGTCAGCATCAAATTCACCATCTGCCGATTTTAGATCAACAGAGGCAACTAGTAGGGTTGGTAACAGAAACCACCTTGCTCCAAACCTTTGAAACCGTGAGTCAGGTGAACGTTGTCGAAGCCTTACCGCTAAATCTACAGCCAGCAAATCAGTCAGCAGAAGTAAGGCGTTACCAAACTCACAGTCATTTAAAAAAGTGGTTAGACGCACAAACTGTTGAAGTCATGCAAGTGAATGAAGAACTTCAGCAAACCCTAGAAGAATTCCAAGTAGTGGAAGAAGAACTGCGACAACAAAACGAAGAATTGGCTGTGGCGCGTGAAATCGCCGAGTTAGAACGTCAGCGTTATCAAGATTTATTTGAATTCGCTCCTCATGGTTATTTAGTAACCGATGCTACAGGTGTGATTCAAGAAGCTAACCATGCAGCAGCTACATTGCTATGTGTAAAACAAAATTTTTTGCTGGGTAAAAGATTCGTTGTATTTATTGCTCAACAAGACCGCCAAGATTTTATTACTCAACTACAGACATTACAGGAGATAGAGGACTGGGAAATTCACCTCCAGCCACGGAATAGTCTATGTTTTCCAGCGAGTCTGAGAGCTGCGGCCATATATAAACAGGGTGAACTTTTGGGTTGGCGCTGGTTGATTTGTGACATTAGCACTCGCAAACAAACAGAAAAAGCATTATCTCAAGCCAGCAATGAGTTAGAAATCCGGGTAGAGGAACGCACAAATGAACTTCTCCTATCTAACCAGTTTTTACAACAGGAAATCATTGAACGCCAACGTATCGAAGATTCATTGCAGCAGAGCGAGAAACTTTATCGCCAGCTAGTGGAAAATCAAATCGATTTGATTTTCCGCACAGATTTACAAGGACAAATTACTTTTGCCAATACAGTAGTTTGCCAAGTCTTGGGTCAGCAATTACACGAGTTACTAGGTCAGTGGGTTTTTCAGTTTTTCCATCCAGATGACTTGCCTCAAATCCAAGAAAATATGAGCATTCTGGTATCCCCACACCATAAATTTATCACTGAAGAGCAACGTCTGTTTACCGCGAATGGTATGCGCTGGGTGCAGTGGAATTGTGCAGCCATTCAAAATGAAATCGGAGAAGTAGTGGAATTGCAAGCGGTGGGCAGAGATATCACCGAGCGCAAGCAAATAGAAGAATCACTCAGAGAAAGTGAGTCACGACTAATTTTAGCCCTAGAAGCCACTAAAATGGGTATTTGGGACTGGGATCTCCAAACCAATTTAGTAGTCTGCTCTGCCAATATGTCGCTCCTTTATGATTTGCCTACTAGCCCTGGGGTTCAAAACATAGAAGAATTTTTTAAATTAGTTCATCCTGAAGATCGTCAATGTTTGTCTGAGACCATAGCTCGCAGTATTGAGCAAAAAAGTAAATTTCAAAGTGAATTTCGGATTATTTGGCAGGATGGGACCGTTCATTGGATGAGTGGAAACGGTAAAGTAATTTGTAACGAACTTGGTCAGCCCATCCGATTAATTGGTACAACTAGGGGCATAGGGGAACGCAAAGCAGCAGAAGCAGCACTGCGAGACAGCGAAGAACGTTATCGTTCAGTGGTGAATGCCATGCAGGAAGGCATCATTCTCCAAGACGCTCATGGCAATATAACTGCCTGTAATGCCAGCGCCGAAAGAATTCTGGGGCGTACTGCTGACCAAATCCTCCACAGTAATTCTGAAAACAATGGTTGGCAGACCATCAAAGAAGATGGCTCTCCCTTCCCTGGTGAAATGCATCCATCAATGGTCAGCTTACGTACAGGCAAACCCTGCTCGAATGTGGTCATGGGCATTCATCAGCCCAATGGACAACTCATTTGGATTTCCATCAATTCCCAACCCTTGTTTCACGAAAATGACCCGCTTCCTTATGCCGTAATTGTTTCTTTTGCTGACATTAGCGATATGCAAGCAGCGCTAGACGAACGCAAACAAGCAGAAGAGAAAATTGGCGAACAAGCCGCCTTACTGAATATTGCCACCGATGCAATTTTAGTTCGAGATTTTGATAGCAAAATCTTATTCTGGAATCACGGTGCAGAACGTATGTATGGTTGGCAGGCAGAAGAAGCTTTAGGCAAAGACCCCCTACAGCTTTGTTGCCAAAACAAATCACCACAACTCCAAGCAGCCCTGAAAACGGTGATGGCATCTGGCTCATGGCAGGGTGAGTTATGTAAAAGGACAAAATCTGGTAAAGAAATTGTGGTAGCCAGCCGTTGGACGCTGATGTATAATGCAGCCGGACAACCGAAATCCATTCTTTGTGTTAGCACAGACATTACAGAAAAGAAACAACTCGAAGAGCAGTTTTTCCGCGCGCAACGATTAGAAAGCCTTGGCACTTTAGCCGGCGGAATTGCTCACGACTTGAATAATATTTTGACCCCAATTTTGGCAGCATCTCAACTGCTACAGGTGAGATTCTCTCAAGACAAAGAACATTATCACCACCTACTAGCAATTATTGAAAACAATAGTAAACGCGGGGCAGGTTTAGTCAAACAAGTTTTGTCATTTGCAAGAGGATTTAAGGGAGAACGCACGATAGTTCAACTCAAACATCTGATTGCAGAAATTACTCAGATAGCTAAACAAACATTTCCCAAATCTTTGGAATTTGCGATCGCCATACCAGAAGATTTGTGGGCTGTATCTGGAGATGCGACACAACTACATCAAGTGTTAATGAACCTCGTGGTTAATGCCCGTGATGCCATGCCAGATGGTGGTAAGGTCAGCATTTCCACGAAAAATATCTTTATTGATGAAGCCTATGCGCGAATGAATCTTGATGCCAAAGTTGGACATTATGTGGTGATGACTGTCACCGATACCGGAATGGGCATACCACCGGAAATATTAGATAAAATATTTGACCCTTTTTTCACAACCAAAGAAGTTGGCAAAGGCACAGGATTAGGGCTTTCAACAGTGCTGGGAATTGTCAAAAGCCACGGTGGTTTTATGAATGTATCTAGCACAGTCGAGCAAGGTAGTAAATTTGAGATGTTTTTACCTGCTGTGGAAGTCACCCAATCCATTGACATCAATCAATTAGAAATAGTTCCCGGACAGGGAGAGCTAATTTTATTCGTAGATGATGAAGCTGAAATTCGGGAAATTGCCAAAATTGTTCTGGAAAAATACAATTATCAAACTCTCATCGCTAGTAATGGCATTGAAGCGATCGCACTTTATGCCCAGCACAAACAGCATATCAGTGCCGTTTTAATGGATATCATGATGCCAGAAATGGATGGAATCACTGCCATTCGCACGTTACAAAAAATGAACCCACAAGTAAAAATTATTGCTTGTAGTGGCATTAACCCTATGGAAGCTTTGGCAAATGCAGATCAAACTTCTGTCCAGCTAGTTGTTGACAAACCTTACACAGCACCAGATTTAATCAATAGCTTACATCATGTACTCAGTTAGAAGAGTGCTGAGTGCTGAGTGAAGAAAGTGTTGAGTGGGTAGGGGCGGCTTGAAGCAATCAACCCACGGAGGTGGGTTTGGTCTGTGTAGCCGCGACTTACAGCCAAGGCGAGTAATAAATTAGACTTTTCAAACACCCTCTAACGAAACAACTACCTGTTCGGCTTTTTTTGTTGCGAAATTGAGAGAGTATAGTTATGCTGATTCTGAGATAATTCACCGACATAAAGCGAATATTCTCCTGCCATGAAATAACCACTTAGTTCTGGCAGGCTTTGGGAGTAATTATCTGCTAGGACACAAAAACGCCCTCCAGGACCCTCAATGAGCAGCGTTGGCTGTTCTGGACTGTCAACTGTTAACCGTAAGTAAGGCAGTGGCTTTGTTAACTGGATAATGTGATTGGGTGTATTCGCAATTTTGCCGCAATTACTGGGAACTTTTCCCCCAGTTATGCCATTTAAAACTACCACTTCTGAATTCACATTGGGTGTAATTTGCAACCTTGATACTTGAGCAAAATTAGCCTCGGTCAGCGCCAAGCTCATGACCAAAGCTGCGGGAACAACTGTAAGTAATTTAAGAACCTTCATATATCAATGCTCCCGACTATTTTGAACGTGACATTTATTTAAAATAGTCTAAAGAAATTGACGGTTTAGAACTATTATATGTTCCTCAGTGTTTCTTAAAAACTACTAGATACAGGTAAATAAAGTAATGAATAATCCGCAATCTGATGAAGACTTACAGCGTCGCCTCCAAAATCTAGAGGCACAAATCAACTCTAAATCTGTAAATGTTGAACAACAACCAGAAAACACCCAGAAATTGCAGTCGGCATTTCTGAAGTTTAAATCTCACTTGGCACGATTGCAGCCTTGGTTTCAAAACTTAAACGGCATCACTAAGGTGATAGTTGCTGGTGTGGGGGTGCTAGTGGGATTTGCCATGCTCCAAGCTGTGCTAACACTGGTTGCATCTGTGATCAGTGTGGCAGTATTGGCATTCTTAGTGTATCTTGGGTACAAATTTTTTGTATCTGGTAACTTACAAAAAAAGTAATAATAGTACACTTTACAAAAAAAAGGGTGTGGGGTGTGGGGTGCAGGGTGTAGAAGAGCAACAATAAAAAACATTCGTTCTGAGTTCTTGTTGCTTCAATCCCATATTTCTAAACGTGGGTTCCCCACACCCTACACCCTATCCCCTACACCCTCTGAATCCCGCCCACACCCCCTCAAAAAGATAAATTCAAAGGAATTATGCAATGGCGACCCCAATTGTGAGGAGAAATACTAGTCAATCTAGCCAGTCCAACAAACCGGAAAAAGGCAACTCATTACCCTTAAACACTAGGCGTTTGGCTGCATGGGCAACTGAAATCACCCTAGTGGTGGTGAGTGGGCTAGTTCCCTTTGGGCTTGGTGTTTATGCCAATTCTCGCAGCGATCTCAACCGTGTGCCACTTCACCCAGTATTGGTAGTCACAGAAAGAGCGATCGCTCGACCATTAGCTTTACCTGTAAGCTATGGAATTCGCAACGTCACCACCCCGACGAATTTTTTGTGGATCATCGCCTTGTTAGCCCCTGTGACGCTTTCATCGTGGCAATTATATTTACTGGGTAAAACAGGTAGCACTCTTCCCAAGCGCAAATTTGGTGTGCGAGTTGTGAACGAAGTCGGCAAACCAGCAGGTTTAGCAGCCATTGTCGCGCGGGAAGGAGTTGGTCGATGGACTGTACCTGTTTCCGTTGCTTATATTCTTTGGCGCTATAGTTTTGCTTTTCCCAATTTAGGATTGTTCACATTTTTGGCTGTATTGATGGTGCTGGGAGAAGGGATAGCCTTACCATCACGGCGAGGTCGTCGCGCACTCCATGACTGGTTAGCAGGTACATATACAATAGATGCTACTCGTCCTTTGCCATCCTCGGTTCAGGGTAATAAGTCCCAGGTGTCACAGTCAGGAGAAGAATTAGCCCCTGTATCAATGTCAATGCTCACAGGAGAAACTACAAATACCTCTACCCTGTGGCAACGGATGCGGCAAAACCCCAGTCGGACTTTGTTTGGGGTAGCCCTTGTCAGCATGATCGCTGTGCTAGGGACTTTAGTAGCCACCCAAGTTTATATTCAAACTCAACAAACCCGGCGGGAAACCAAGCAAATCAACAGCCAAAAGTTTTTGGCTCTCGTAGAAACATTAAATCCTAACTCTGGTGCGACTATAGAAGAACGCCAAAATATAATTCTCGCGATGGGTGGGATCAACGATCCCGATTCCATTCAATTTCTCACAGACCTTCTGGTGAAAGAAACAGACCCCACGATTCTGAATACAATTCAACAAGCTTTAGCAACTGTCGGACTCAAAGCTATCCCGGAATTAAAAAATAAAAATCAGTTTTTAGCAGGTGAGTTAAAGTCTGTGGGTGGCAATACATCCTCAGAAGGGAAATTGCGACAACAGCAGTTACAGATTAATCAGCAGACAATCAACAAAATTCTCAGCGTCTACAGCACTCAAGCCGCAAGTGTGGATCTTAGTCAGGCTGAATTAGGTCAAAGCGGTACTCCAGAAACTTCATTTTTTAACTTGGTCTTAGAGAACGTTGATTTGTCGGGAATCAATCTTAAATCGGCAAACCTAAACCAAGCCAGTTTTAAAAGTAGTATCTTTCGCGCACCTGGTGAGGATGGACGCTGGGATACTTTTGACGATGCGATCGCTGATTTGACCCAAGCGCAAATGAGACAAGCCAATTTCACCGATGCTAATCTCAGTCGCGTGATCATGAACCGTAGCGATTTAAGCCGTGCTACCCTCAACAGAGCTAATTTATCCCATGCCCGTCTCATCGGTGCTGATCTGGGCAGTAGCCAGCTAGTAGGAGCCAATTTGCGGGGTGCATTCCTAGAGAAAGCTAGCTTAACTGGGGCTGATATCGGTGATGCCAAATTCAACGAAGCTAATTTGTATGGGGCGCGTTTAAGTCGCGTTATTGCGATCGGCACACATTTCTCCTATGCCAACTTAACTAATACTGAGTGGCGAGGAGCAGACTTATCGGGAGCCTATTTAGATCGGGCAAATCTCAGCAACGCCAACCTCAGCGCCACTCGACTTACTGGTGCTGTTTTGCGCTCCGCCAGGTTAGAAAATGCCAACTTAGAAAACGCTGACCTGAGTTTTGTTGATTTACGGGGAGCAAATGTGGCAGGTGCTGATTTTAAAGGAGCAGTTCTCGCTCCTGTGACACAAAATCCCGAAGATCAATTTGTCCAAATGCCAGAATTAGGCTCCGTTTCTGCTGTTGTCCAAGGAGTTGATTTTTCTCAAGCCAAAAATTTAGATCCTCGGCAAATAGCTTATTTATGTACCCAAGGCGGAGTGCATTCTAGTTGTGCATCCGTAGGATTGGGGAGTGGGGGAATTAATCGCAGATAAATTCTTACCTAATTAATTAGTAATAGCGGTAATATAAGTATTCAAACGAACTTATAACATTCAAGATGGTGTGAGGTTTCCGGTAATGAAGCATCTTTCTTATTTGGTTACAGCTTTAGCGACTGGCGCGGTCTTGAGTGTAGCTATGACAATTCAACCAGCACAGGCTCAGGTAGCTTATGGTAGTTATATCGGTGTAGGGCCAACTGTTGGTCTGACTGATGGTATTCAAGTTGGGGGTGTTGTAGCTGCCCGTTACAAGCTTCTAGAATCACCAATTTCTTTCCGCGCTCAAGCTTTAATTGGTAGAAATACGGCAATTGTCCCCACAGTTTCTTATGATATCCCTCTCAATTGGCAAACTGATGCCTACTTGGGCGCTGGTTTGGTGCTGGCTGGTGGTGATACTGCGTCTCCTGTGGGAAATAAAATCAGTTTTGCCTTACAACCAGGAATTGATTACGTTGTCCCAAATAGTCAGACTGTGATTTTTGGTAACGCCATCATTGCTTTTGATGCCTACCGTGAAGGTGGTGGTGGTGCGGCTATATCTGTGCAAGGTGGTGTTGGTTACAAATTTTAATATTTTGCCCATAACTTTGATCCCCGTACTGTAGTAGCGGGGTTTATTTTGTTGATTTAGAAATTTCATTTTTGGAGATGCCCTTAACTACAAATTTTTGCTCTTGTGAAATTTAACGTCAGATATTTTTTAATCAAACTACCCAGAATTTCAATTCCTTGCTCAATATCTTCTGGTGTGTGGCAAAAGTTCAAGCGCATGGCTTGATAACCTCGTCCTGGAAAAAATACAGCCCCATTGGCAAGAAGGATATTGTGGGATAAGGCCTCTCGACAAATTGCTTGAATTGGTAAATAATCGGGCAGATGAATCCACAAAAATAAACCACCTTTGGGAATAGTCCAAGCGATCGCATCGGGAAAATAATGTTCTAGTGCTTGCAACATCATGTTCCGTCCTTGCAAATTGCTAGTGCGTAAACGACTCAGGTGACGGCGGTAATGTCCCGAACCTAAAAACTCGCTGACAATTGCCTGAGATACCGTAGAAACGTGCAAGTCATTGAGTAATTTTTGTTTCACTAAATGCTGATGATGTTCCCCTGTCACCACCATGTAACCGACTCTTAATCCTGGCATGAGGGTTTTGGAGAATGTACTGATGTAGGTAACTAAATTGTGGTGATCGCTGGCCTTAATGGGAGCAGGAACAGGTTCAAAATTTAACCCTTCATAAGCATTATCTTCCAAAATCGAACATTCGTACTGTTGTGCTAATGCCAGTAATTTTTGACGATGTTCCTGGTTAGTTGTAATCCCTGTGGGGTTGTGTAGAGTGCTGATAGTGTAGATTAATTTTGGTCGGTGACTGTTGAGATATTGCTCTAGTAATTCTAGATTCATTCCCTGTGCAGTCATGGGAATTCCGATAACTTTAGCGCCTAAGTTTTCCAGAATACCTAAAGCACCATGATAAGTTGGTGTTTCGACAATCGCCCAATCCCCTCCTTGGAGATAGTATTGCATTGCTAGAGATAATGCTTGTTGTGAACCAGTAGTAATAATTATTTCTTCGGGAGAAACTACTAATCCTGTTTGCACTAACATTTGAGCAATCAACTGTCGCAGGAGAAGTTGTCCTTGAGGCAAGTCTTCTTTAAACAGGATATCTCCAGCTTTGGCTAAGGCACGTTTGGCAACTCGTTGGAGATTTGCTAACCCAGGATTATGGGGAAAACCTGAGCTGAAATCTATCATATCTGCTTGCCGTCGAGCCTGAATGGAAGCTGTATATTGTTCTAGAAAAGATCCTCCCCCTTGAGAAATTATTACCTCTTGGGCTGGGGCAAAGTAAGAAATTCGGTTAAAACCAGGGCTAAAGCTGGAGTTAACAAAATATCCTGAACCTTGGCGAGCATGAATCAGTCCATCGACTTCTAGAAGACTATAGGCTTCAATTACAGTTAACTTGTTGACTTGAATACTTTCGGATAAAGCCCTAATTGAGGGCAGTTTTTGTCCAGCCGTGATTTTGCCAGATTCAATTAAACGGCTCAAATAACTGCGAATTTGCAAGTAAATAGGGTTTTGTGAGTGCCGATCTAGAGGAATAATCACAGCGTCACTCTTCCTTAACGAAGAAAGTAGGAGAATACAGGCAATATAAAGGATTTTTCTGGGCTTTAACCAGTACAGTTGCGTTGAATTTGACTATAACAGTGAGAAATGCGGCGACTGTACCAGACTAAATTGGCTAAATCTGTACCTTCCCACATAGCTATTAGTCAGGGAATCTAGAAGGTATAAGTGGAGAAAAAATATTGTTATGAAGATAATTGAAGTATGGTTGCAGCTAAAGTCCAAACTGCAAAAATTAGTTACTGCACTATCAGCTAGTTCAGAATTGCAAGTTTGGCAAAAAAGCGATCGCTATGGTCATATTTATTGGCGCGCCTACAACCCCATCACAGGCCGCTCGGCTTGTTTTGGCTCGGAAGCAGAAATGCGAATATGGATTGAGATGCAATATTACCAAGAAATGTAACGATCAGAATTGATTTTTGTAAGAGTATAATCATCATAAATATTATCCAGTCGTCTATTATGCCATCTATCAATTCTTCTGATAAAACTGATGTCCTTCGTTACCGTCCTCGCCGTCTGCGCCGGACTGAAGCTTTACGAAAAATGGTCAGGGAAACAACTCTGAGCGTTAACGACCTGATTTATCCCATGTTTGTGACTGAGGGCGAGGGGCAAAAAGTTGAAATAGCTTCTATGCCTGATTGTTATCGCTTTTCCTTAGATTTATTATTAAAAGAAATTAAGGAAGTGTATGATTTAGGAATTAATGCGATCGCACTGTTTCCAGTAGTCCCCGAAGAGCTAAAAGATGATACTGGAACTGAAAGCTTTAACCCCAATGGACTGGTACAGCGAACTGTCAAAGCTATCAGAGAAGCAGTTCCAGAAATTATTGTCATGACTGATGTCGCCCTTGACCCTTTCACTACTCATGGGCATGATGGTTTAATCGATGATCAGGGTAATATTTTAAATGACCCGACTGTGGAAGTATTGGTCAAAATGGCAGTTTCCCAAGCAGCAGCCGGAGCCAGTTTTGTTGCACCTTCCGACATGATGGATGGTAGAGTCGGCGCAATTCGTCGCGCTTTAGATGCAGAAGGCTACATTGATGTGGGAATTTTGGCCTATTCAGCCAAGTATGCTTCTGCTTATTATGGTCCGTTCCGGGATGCTTTAGATTCTGCACCAAAATTTGGTGATAAAAAGACTTATCAAATGGATGCAGCTAACGCTAGAGAAGCTTTAACAGAAGTGGAATTAGATATTGCTGAGGGAGCAGATATGGTCATGGTTAAACCTGCGTTGGCTTATCTCGATATCATCCATCAAGTCCGCAACGCCACAAATCTGCCTGTAGCAGCATATAACGTTAGTGGTGAATACTCGATGATTAAAGCTGCTGCACGTATGGGTTGGATTGATGAGAAAAAGATCATCTTGGAAACTTTAACCAGCATGAAACGAGCCGGCGCTGATTTGATTTTGACTTATTTTGCCAAGGAAGTGGCTTTAATGTTGGCGTAAACCTCTCTTGTTTATTTCTCTGCGTTCTCTGCGCCTCTGTGGTTTGTTTTTTTTCATGAATTTATTTCTGGGAAATGCCTAATTCTAATTCTTAACGAACCGCATATCGCTAAAGCGAAAGCTCCGCTAACGCGCAGCGTATGCCCCCAGGGCGCTAGGGCGCAAAGTACACAAAGGAAGAAGGGAAGAAGGGAAGAAAGTTATTATTGCTTTGGATACAAAACCCAGAAAAAATAAAATGATGCGAGTTTTAATTCTGGGTGGAACCGGAGAAGCGGCAGAATTAGCTGCCAAAGTTGCTAATATCCAGGGAATTGAGGCAATCTCATCTCTAGCCGGTCGCACCCGTGAACCGTCAATCCCATTAGGTGATTTCCGAATAGGAGGTTTTGGTGGTGTGGCTGGACTAGCTAAGTATCTGCATGAGATGAAAATCGATTTGTTGATTGATGCTACCCATCCTTTTGCGACTCAGATTGCTTTAAATGCGGCTGATGCTGCAATGGAAGTTAAAGTACCTCGCCTGAAGTTAATCCGCCAACCTTGGGAAGAAGTTAATGGCGATCGCTGGATTAAAGTTGATAGTATAAAAACTGCCGCAGATGTTCTCGAAAATCAATCAAAACGCGTCTTTTTGAGCATTGGTAGGCAAGAAATTGGTGCTTTTGCTCATTTGCATCAAATTTGGTTTTTAATGCGGATGATTGACCCACCGCAGCCCAATACTTTAGTACCACCGGGAATATTATTGTGCGATCGCGGGCCTTTTAACCTCCATAATGAGAGAGAAATCCTAATTCACCATCAAATTGATACCATTGTCAGCAAAAATAGTGGTGGTGATGCCACTTATGCCAAAATTATTGCCGCACGGGAACTAAAACTCAAAGTTGTAATGATAAACCGTCCCCCTGTACCGCCAGGAGAACAAGCCACAGAGATAGAAGAAGCTTTGGCGTGGCTATCACAGCACTTACATCCGTGACTCAGTATTTCTTCCTTTGCGCCTAACGCACTTCGTGCTAAAGCTTACAGCACGCTACGCGAACGCTTCGCTGATGCGCCTTTGCGTGACAAAAAAACAAACATAAAAAACGCCCCCCATTTCTGAGAGGCGTTTCTTATTCAGCTAAACTTTGAGATTAACCGTTGATTGCAGGTGCTGTTAAAGCAACTGGAGCAACATCAGCAGCAGCCAAGTCTAGGGGGAAGTTGTGAGCGTTACGCTCGTGCATTACTTCCATACCCAAGTTAGCGCGGTTGATTACGTCAGCCCAGGTAGCAATAACGCGACCTTGAGAATCAATTACTGATTGGTTGAAGTTGAAACCGTTCAAGTTGAATGCCATTGTGCTGATACCCAAAGCGGTAAACCAGATACCGATTACAGGCCAAGCAGCTAGGAAGAAGTGAAGTGAACGGCTGTTGTTGAAGGAAGCGTATTGGAAGATTAACCGACCGAAGTAGCCGTGTGCAGCAACGATGTTGTAGGTTTCTTCTTCTTGTCCGAACTTGTAACCGTAGTTTTGTGATTCGGTTTCGGTTGTTTCACGTACCAAGGAAGAAGTTACCAAGGAACCGTGCATTGCGGAGAACAAAGAACCACCAAAGACACCAGCTACACCCAACATATGGAAGGGGTGCATCAAGATGTTGTGTTCTGCTTGGAACACAATCATGAAGTTGAAGGTTCCAGAGATACCCAAAGGCATACCGTCAGAGAATGAACCTTGTCCGATGGGGTAGATTAAGAAGACTGCGGTAGCAGAAGCCAAAGGCGCAGAGTAAGCTACACAGATCCAAGGGCGCATACCCAAGCGGTAAGATAGTTCCCACTGACGACCTAAGTAGCAAGCGCAACCGATCAAGAAGTGGAAAATTACCAATTGGTAAGGACCGCCGTTGTATAACCACTCATCTAAGGAAGCTGCTTCCCAGATGGGGTAGAAGTGCAAGCCGATAGCGTTGGAAGAAGGAACAACTGCACCGGAGATGATGTTGTTTCCGTAAATCAAGGAACCAGCTACTGGTTCACGGATACCGTCGATGTCTACGGGAGGAGCAGCTACGAATGCGATGATGAAGCAGGTGGTAGCAGCTAGTAGGGTTGGGATCATGAGAACGCCGAACCAACCGATGTAGATCCGGTTGTCGGTGCTGGTGATCCACTCGCAGAAGCGATCCCATACGTTGGCGCTTTGGCGCTGTTGTAAGGTAGTGGTCATTTCTATAATTGCGATATGTGTTGTTAATGAATCAGACGCACTGTTTGTTTGTCTGTCCTAATAAACTTAACATGAATTTACGTTTAGTGAAGTATTAATTTTGTTATTACTTTTGCTACAAACATTAGATTTACTTATGTCAGGTTCTGCGAAAGGTCAATCAGCCTTAAAAATCAAAGTAAATATAAGGTAAGCTGCCTTCAGGAGCTAATAACCACACAGCGTAGAGACATAGCGGCACAAAGACGAGCTTGACAGGCCAGTTAAACTCTAACTTCAGACGGGAATAAAAGGCATAGATGATACTCATAAATCCAGCTAAAATTCCCAGCAACGCAGCCAGCTGATATTGGCTCATATTCAGAGATTCTATATAAACCTTTTGGACAAACTGTGCATCGGCAGAATGACCCCAGAGATGCTGAATTACCCAAGAAGAATCTTGGAGGTTGGGGAGACGGAACCAAATCCAAGAGGTAAAAACCATTAACTGGGTTAAAAACCAAGCCACAACTATACCTAGAGGATTTTGCCAGAAATGGGCTAAATTTTCAAAGCGATCGCTGATTTCATCTGTAAGTCGATGAATCCCCAAAGCTAAACCGTGGTATATCCCCCAAACAACAAAACCCCAAGCTGAACCGTGCCAAATCCCAGCGATAAGCATCACAATAAATAAGTTCCAGCAGGTGCGAGTTAAACCTTGACGCGAACCACCCAAAGGAAAGTAGAGATAGTTTCGTAACCAATCACCTAATGTAATATGCCAGCGTCGCCAAAATTCAGCAATACTGGTGCTGAAATAAGGAAAGTTAAAATTCTCCGGTAAAAGTAAGCCAAAGAGTAAAGCACTCCCACGGGCGATGTCTACGTAACCACTGAAATCCAAATACAACTGCAAACCGTAGGCAAATGTAGCCAACCACAAATCAGCGCTACCAGCCCGTTGAAGATTGCCAAAACATAAATCCACAAAAATTCCTAAGTTATCTGCCAAAATTCCTTTTTTGACTGCGCCCCTAGAAATTAACCACAGTCCCTCTGTCACTCTCTCAGCAGAGGGAAATTTTGGTTTATGTAATTGCGATGACAAGCTGTGATAACGAGTAATTGGGCCAGAAATCAGTTTAGCAAAAAATAATTTATACGTCGCAAATTTAAGCAACTGTTTAGTAGCTGGCGCACCACGATAGACATCTACTAAATAAGCAATGCACTCAAAAGTAAAAAAGGAAATTCCTAAAGGTGCAATTAGTTTAAAAGCAGAATCTGGTGAATTTATTTCCCGATTAAAAACATATTGAAAGATAGTCGGCAGATATTTAAAACCCAGCAACAATAGAACGTTTAAACTTACACCCAGCCACAATAACTTAAGGCGGCGACGATTCCAGTCAGCTTGGGCAAACTGCCACTCTTCATTAGAAAGTTGCCAGTTAACAGTATATTTTCCGTGTGCGGTATTGTTGCCAATTTCCAACCCTAGACGAAAGTTAATGAAAGTCAATACTAAAAATAAAGGAATATACTGAATATTTAAAGATCCGTAGAAAACAAGGCTAGCAATCAGCAACGTCCACAGACGTAATTTCTGGTTAGTTACAGACCAATAAATTCCCAGTACACTCAGCAAAAACAGGCCATAAAAAATTGATATAAAGTTCATATTTATATTTTAGTAATTAGTAATTAGTGATTATAGCTGTTTCCCAGTTTAATGAAGTACAAGAACCCCACCCCCAACCCCCTCCGGTGCAAGCGAGGAGGGGGCTATGATATACCTTATATGATTAGAAAATGCTTTATACTCAGCACTCAGTACTTTCCCCGCATCCTGCTCAAGACTTTACTTTGTCGGCCAAGCAATCATCGGATCATTTGCCAACCTTTTTGATACTTCGTATGCTCCAAAGCGGTTGAGGTGACTGGGATCAGAAAAGTAAGCATTATTTTTTGGCCAAATTTGGCTTAAGTCTCTATATATCAAGTTGGAATTGCTGGACATAGATAACATATATTGCTGAAATTCTTGCTCATATTTTTTGCGGGCTGGATCTAAATAATCGGCGGTCAGAGGCATATTCACAAATACTAAGGAAATATTTCGAGACTGGGTAAACTGTAATATTTTTTCAAAAGCAATATCTTGTTCACCTTCTACCTGGAAATTTCTATAATCATTGTCGTAATCGCCTGTAACTCTAGGGTGTTTTTGATAGTGTTCCGTAGGGTCGAAACGCACAGACAAAGCTAAGAATCCATCAAAGTCTACGGAGCGATTGGTAATATCTATTTCTACATCATCTGGACTAACTTGTCTTTCTGATGCCAGATATTGGGTATATTTAACTAAAGGCAATGAAAGCAATTTTTCATGTAATAAAGCTTTAATTTCATCCCGATTTTCGTAACTAATAGAAAGTGCAGACACCGCCTGATTTAACTGCTCATTTATGATTTGATAAGTATTTGCATATAGTTTTGGTACAACTGGGGTCTGAACAGCAGAATTTTCGGAATCAGGCTGGGATTGATCGTGATCTGCGGCTGTGAATGCTTTCTGCAATGCCTGTTTATAACCTTCTGAAGAGGCGATCGCCTGAAAGGTAACATCCTCTCGATTGCTATTGAAGGCACGCAAACCATCTGCCCAAAGAATGAGTTTTGGTAATTCTGATGGCTCTAATACTTGACGAATAATCAAGTCTACAACTTGTGCTGTAGCACCGTTAATACCAAAGTTAAATACGTCAACATTGGGATAACCCTGAGTTGCTAAGGCTTGAGAAAGAGCTACGGGATCAATTCCTCTCAAGGCACGGGAGGAACCAATAATTAATACATCTGCGGCTTTACCTTTCTTCGCCACGCGCTGTTTATACAATGCTAGTTGTTCGTTTAATTGCCGAGAATTAAAACTGGACATTTGCGTGAGCGAAGCTCCCGTTTGTCCGGCGCGCGCTGTCAATAAAATCGCTGCGGCGTTGGCTCTTTCTTTGAGTGGACTAGCTCTTAAAATCTTCTCTTGTTGATCATCTTGAGTGAATCCAGAAGGATTAAAGGCATCCTTTTGACTCTGAGATGATTCTTGACCAGACCGACTAGTAAAAAATACTGCTCTTTCATTCTGATCTGCTTCCGGTTCAGAAAATGAGGGAGAAACACTCGTTACTTGTGGTGAACTGGGTGTAGGGCGAGTAATTAGATAATTTAAAATCCAATCAGTTTGCAGAGTCAATAATAAACCCAACATACCCCAGACTAGAGCTACTTTTAGCCCTTGACTATCCGGGTGTGGTGGTACTAACTGACCACTTTCTGTAAATATCTGCGTTTCTATCAGCAATTTTTTGAGATGAATTACTGTGGAGACGCGATTAATTGCGTCTTTACTCCAATCTCGTGCTACTTCTGTAACAAAATTTTGAACTTTTTCTGAGGTTAAATCGTTACGTAAAACTGGTTCTTGATTGTCAGTAGTTAAAAGTTCACTGACATATTCCGAAGTAGCAGCAAATTCGGGAGTGGCTTCGGGAACTAAGCGTTGGCGTTGGATTAAATCTACACCATGATGCCAAAATGGTTCCTTGTTACCCGCACGACGACCGTAAACGCGCACTCCTGTGATCCCTGGCATTTTTAAATGTCGCAAAAATTGAGTGACTTTAGGGGCTACTTGTGAACGAGTTGGGCAAATGGGAGCATCACACATAATGTGCAACAAGTCACCTTTGCGTAGCACCATTACACGAGTACCGCCTGTCTTTAAACGCCAATCCAGATCAAGATTGAGTAAGCGCTCTAGTAAGAAAATAATTGCTGGTTCATCACCCTGATTCGCTAACTCTAGGGGTAATGGAGCTAACGCTGGATGTTCAGTAGCAGGTAAAGTCAGCCAATCAATCCAAGTTGGTTGCTGATCTGAATTTCTATGTCCATAGACAGTGGCAGCTAGAATACCTTGGGGAGCGATCGCTTCTAGCTGTCGTGAAATTAATTTTAAACATTGGGTTTTATCTGGGGCTGGCGCTGTTTCTGTGGGATCAACACCTGGAGTACAAAAAATATGTAGGGTTGATTCCTTCAGGGAAGCTTGTACATCCACTTTGGAGCCTGATAATACTGACCCTAACAGCCTGGCGATCGCCTGGACATCTCCCCACCTAGCCCACTCCTTGAGCATCATCTCTGGCGGGCGTAAGTCCACTCTCAGCAGACACTCAGAAACAGCTTCACCACTGACTTGAGAAACAATTACCGCATCTTCGTAGCCCGCCAGTTTCAAATGCCGTAACTGCTCGGCTATTGGTTCAGCTAATAATGATGAATCGGGGCTATAGCTAGACTTACAAAAGATCCACAGGCGATTAACTGCCCCTTGATTGCCATCTTTTAGCTGAAGCTGCTTGGTTTTTACCTGTACCGATACACCCAAAGGACTGAGAGTTTCGCTGAGATAACGAGCAATGGCATTGGAGTCTCCTCGACGTGCCAAACTTTCATTAGAGATAATCAGCGCCCCACCCACCTGAGCAGATTTTTCCGAGTCTTCCAGGACTTGCTCTACCTGCTCTAGATGCTTCTCAAGTTGGTTTAAATAAACCCGATGACACCACTGGGGTCGATATTCCCCTTTCTTCCGTCCATAGACAAATACTTGGTATATTGATGGTTGTTCGTTACTAGTTAAAAGATCCAAATCTGTTTTTTGTAGCGCGTGAAGCAAGTCAGACAAAGTGCGCCAGCGTTGAGGAGACTCAGAACCTTCACAAAGAATGTGTAGATCATTTCCCCGCAACCGGACTTTTACCCCAAAAGAGTTGATTCCTGTGGCTTGGCTCACCCACTGCACTATTGATTTCTGACTATCTAGTAATCCTGTTTTCATGGGCAGTTAACTTTAGTCATTGGTCATTGGTCATTAGTTATTGGTCATTGCTCAATAAAACATGAATTCAACACCTTATTGTACAGATGCAATTTATCGCATTTGTACGCAGCACTTGGAAATGGTAGTGCCTGTACTTGTAAACTAGAAACATAGGTCTATCACAATTTGCAGTTTTTTTTTAACAATTTTGTTACTTTGTGGGCTTGCAAAATCGGCCAAAATAGACAAGTAGGTCTGGAAGTCGTACAGAAGTTGAATGCACGCGTTTCTTTTCACTCATTTGCCAACAACCAAAAATTAGCAATGACTCCTACTACCCAAAAGTCCTCAGATAATACCGGATTCCATCTACCTTTGTTTGGCATTCCCCAATCTTTCCTCTTACAAATAGGTACAGCGTCTATACTACTGCTGCTTACCACACAAAAGTCCACAGTAAAAGCCCTAGAATCTATGGGGCAAGCCAGTGAAGAATTATTTCGCGGCGATCGCCTGCCGATTCTCCCATTCCCAGATGACAATATTCTGGGTCAAAACGCCAGGGACGGGGAAAGAGGTTAAAAAATATATTTAAAACCTAAAATACTCATGGTTTTACCTTGAGAATTAATTGCCGAAGAAGAGGCAAGGGAGCAGGGAGCAGGCTTGCCCTGAGCGCAGTCGAAGGGGAGCAAGGGGGAGTTAAGAGGCAGGAAAGCAGGGAGCAGGCTTGCCCTGAGCGCAGTCGAAGGGGAGCAAGGGGGAGTAAGAAATTACTTTAAACTTCCGGTTACTTAACAACCATTCATCTTCTCCCCTGAACACTAGCCCCGTTCCTCTTCTCCCCTATCCCCTAACTCTGCCTCTTCTTTGAACAGACGAGATTAATCACGTCTTGACGATGTAAACAGTAATCAGCTTACAAGAGCAGAAAGAAATTATGGGTTCTCTTCTATACAGTTTGTCTCATGCGGCGAATTTCTATCCTGCGTCGGAATTATTTTTGCGTCATCGTCTCCAGGTAGTAGAAGAATTGTGGGAATCAGTATTGCGGCAAGAATGCGGTCAAACGATGGTGGATTTATTGCGACAATTGCGCGATTTGTGTTCGCCAGAAGGACAAGCCAGAAACGATCAAGCCGAATCTGCCGTTAAATTGATTGAGCAACTGAATATCAATGAAGCAATTCGAGCCGCTCGTGCCTTTGCGTTGTATTTCCAGTTGATTAACATCATAGAGCAGGAATATGAACAACGTCAGCAATTAACCCGCTATTCCGAGGGGGAAGCTGAAACAGTAATTCAGGAGGAGACGTTATCTAACGCTACCTACTCCTCTAACCAAAATGAAGATGATTCCATTCGGGTGAACAAAGCCGGAGAAACTTGTGCAGACGAAATAAATCACGTCTCTACAAAAACTTGGGTGACGAAATCAACCGGAAAACAAAAAGGTACTTTTGCCACTTTGTTTCCCCATTTATTCAAGCTGAATGTCCCACCCCAGCAAATTCAACGCCTGATTTCACATCTGGATGTGCGTTTAGTCTTTACAGCTCACCCGACTGAAATAGTGCGTCACACCATCCGCGATAAACAAAGACAGGTAGTGAACCTGCTGCAAAAATTGGATGTAGTGGAAAACCGCACAGAAAGCACCCTGGGAGGATATCCCTGGGAAGCAGCCGACTTGCGAGAACAATTGCTTGAAGAAATTCGCCTGTGGTGGCGGACAGATGAACTCCACCAGTTCAAACCCACGGTGCTGGATGAAGTAGATTATGCCTTACACTACTTCCAAGAAGTGTTATTTGATGGGATTCCGCAACTCTACAAACGCTTAAAGTATGCTCTGGGTAAGACATTCACTTGGCTAGAACCACCGCATAAAAACTTTTGCTCCTTTGGTTCTTGGGTGGGTTCAGATCGGGATGGGAACCCATCAGTTACACCAGAAATCACCTGGCAGACAGCTTGCTATCAGCGCAAAATGGTGTTGGAAAGATATATTAAATCAGTGAAGCAACTGATTGAATTATTGAGTGTGTCGATGCACTGGAGCGATGTTTTACCAGAGTTGCTGGAATCTTTAGAAATTGATCAGTCGCAGTTAAGTGATGTGTACGATGCGCTGGCGTTGCGTTATCGCCAAGAACCTTATCGCTTAAAACTGGCTTATGTTCTCAGACGTTTGGAAAATACACGCGATCGCAATGTGGCTTTGTATAATCGTGAAAAGTCAACCAAAGAAGACTCACCCATGTATCGTTCGGGATCAGAGTTTTTGGCAGAACTGCGGTTAATTGAACGTAACTTGACGGAAACTGGTTTAAGCTGTCGGGAATTAGAAACTCTGATCTGTCAAGTCGAAATTTTTGACTTTAACTTGACTCAGTTGGATATCCGTCAAGAATCAACGCGACATTCTGATGCCATCAATGAGATTCTAGAATATCTGCAAATTCTACCCCAACCCTATAACGAGCTATCGGAAGAACAGCGAGTGGCTTGGCTAACTGGGGAACTGCAAACCCGTCGCCCATTAATTCCAGCCGAATTGCCATTTTCGGAAAAAACCAACGATGTGATTGAAACTTTCCGGATATTGCGATCGCTACAGCAAGAGTTTGGTGTCAACATTTGCCAAACTTACATCATTAGTATGTGCCGGGAAGTCAGCGATGTTTTGGAAGTATTGCTATTAGCCAAAGAATCCCGACTTTTTGACCCGGTGGTAGCTGTGGGGACTATTCAGGTTGTCCCCTTATTTGAGACGGTGGAAGACCTACAACGCTCTAGAAGCGTCATGCGGCAGCTATTTGAACTCCCCTTGTATAGAGCTTTATTAGCAGGTGGTTATGAAGCACTCAAAGCCATTCAGCAAGAAGATTCTTCATTACCGCTTGTCCCCACTACGGCTTCTCCCCTCACCCCTAACTTACAAGAAGTGATGCTGGGATATTCTGACAGTAATAAAGACTCTGGTTTTTTAAGTAGCAACTGGGAAATTCATAAAGCCCAAAAATCACTCCAGACAATCGCCGAAGGATACGGTTTGAGTTTGCGGATTTTCCACGGACGCGGGGGTTCTGTGGGACGAGGGGGCGGGCCAGCTTATGAGGCGATTTTGGCTCAACCAGGACACAGTATTAATGGGCGAATCAAGATTACTGAACAAGGGGAAGTGTTAGCTTCTAAATATTCCTTGCTAGATTTAGCTCTGTATAATCTGGAAACCATTACTACTGCCGTAATTCAAGCTAGTCTATTACGAACAGGGTTTGATGATATTGAACCTTGGAATGAGATTATGGAAGAATTAGCAGTGCGATCGCGTCAACATTATCGCGCCCTCATTTACGAGCAGCCAGATTTCATCGACTTTTTCCACCAAGTTACCCCCATAGAAGAAATTAGCCAGTTGCAAATCAGTTCTCGTCCAGCGCGACGACCATCTGGAAAGAAAGATTTAAGCAGTTTACGAGCTATTCCTTGGGTATTTAGCTGGACACAAACCCGATTTTTGCTGCCTTCTTGGTATGGTATCGGCACAGCTTTACAGGGATTCTTGAATGAGGAAGAGGAATCAGAAGAACACCTGAAATTGCTCCGTTACTTTTACATGAAATGGCCATTCTTCAAAATGGTGATTTCCAAAGCAGAAATGACTCTAGCCAAAGTAGATATGCAAATGGCGCATCACTATGTGGAAGAATTGGGTAATCCTGAAGACAAAGATCGCTTAGAGAAAGTATTTGAGCAAATTGCCAATGAATTCTATCTCACCAGGGATTTAGTCTTAAAAATTACTGGTCACACTCGGCTTTTGGATGGTGATCCTGTGTTGCAACGTTCGGTACAGTTACGTAATGGCACAATTGTACCTTTAGGATTCATCCAAGTTTCCCTACTTAAACGCTTGCGACAGTCCCGGAATATTACCGCTACCTCTGGTGTAATTCATTCTCGTTACAGTAAAGGTGAGTTACTGCGAGGCGCACTGTTAACGATTAACGGTATTGCCGCCGGGATGAGAAATACAGGTTGATCAGAGGAAAGTGCTGAGTGCTGAGTCGTAGGGGCGCAAGGCCTTGCGCCCCTACCGTGTGGTCTATTTACCTGAAAATAGCTGTAACCCACCATTCATTGCTAAATTCAACTCATGATTAAAAATAGATTATTAACTTGCACCTTTTTAGCTTTAACATCAGGATTTTTTGGTGGCTACATCGGTGGACAAATGACATCGATATTGCATAATCAGAAATGCCAAAACCAAGCCTGGGGTTTAAAGATGATGTGTAATGTTTGGGTAACACCCGGTGCTACTTGGCAAGGTACTACAACCGGATTATGGACAGGTACAATTTTAGGAGCATTTGTTGGCGGTTCAATCACACGCCCAGAATGATGCTGGGGTGGTACTTCTTTTTTCCATAGTTTTTTGGTGTCAGCAAGACTGGTAAAATTTACCCATAGCTTTGAGAAAAAATTGCCATGCCTGCTGAAACGAATGAAGTAAATGCTACAACCAAGGGTGCTGATGCTATCGACGCAGCGATCGCTCAGGGAATCGATTTTGATGGTTCTGCCATTCCCACTGCAAAGCTAGAACTGTATAGCAAAGTCATGGCTTTAGAGGGAAATAGACAGCGTAGTGGTGTATCTAATACCATGCGATCGCGCATTGTGCGAATTGGCGCAAAACACATTCCTCAAGCAGAACTCGATAAATTCCTTGTAGATGCAGGTTTTGCACCTTTAAAAGAGAAAGAAGTTGCCTTTTTCTATGGCGGTAAATGAGATCCTTATTCTTGTAAAGTTCTCACAGTGACTACTTGCGGCGGAGTAGAATCGGGTGGATAAATTAAATCTAACTGTATATTGCGGTTAGCCGAGGGTGGTAGTGTAACTTGCAATAATGGTTCTAAAAGTTGCCCAGTTCTGTGCCATAGATGCACATAGCGTGTTTTGTCTTGTCCCTGGTCATCAACATAACGCAATCTGACTGTACCTCGAAAAAACGGAAAATCCAGAGATGGCTTGCGAAAACGCACACCACCTTGAGATAACTTATCTTCCTTCAAAGGTGTTTCTAGAGTCAGAGTAACCTTCTGGGTGGCGTTAGTGTTGTTGTTTAGGGGCAAGTTGAGTTTATATTCCACCCCATAATTACCATGTGCTTCATAGGCTGTATCGGCATAGCGTACCAGCATTTTCGCCGTTTGATTTTGTGCAGTACCTAATCGACCACTCCGCAGAGTGTCTAAAGCATAAGAAATGCCTTTACCTGGTTGAGGAATTGTTAAATAGTTGGCTTGGGGATTATCCACCAGCTTTGCTTGCCACTGGGAACCTTGAGAGACACCAGCGACGCGCCCATAAATCAGTTGACCACTGGTAGCATCTGGAGAAGTGGGGGTTTTGTCCCTTGGCCCGGCGAAGTTCCCAGTATCCAGTAATGCTTGCCATTCTGCAAGAGTGGGTGCGCGATCGCTATTATCAGCGTTTTTTTTAGCAAATGTAGCCAAACTAGCTGCATAAATTTTGCCATTACTACGCAGACGCATGAAGCTGGAGCGACCATTGACAGGTTTTTCTAAATGTCGCACGCGAATAGGATGATTGAGTAACATTCGACTTTTTCCCGGAGGAATTACCAGTTTGGCGGGAAAATCAGCTTGGCGGATGCCTCGAAGTACGTCACTCACAGCACGATTACCTGGCCCTGAGTAGGCTTTACCATCATTATTTTCTACATAAGATGGTAAGGTAACAAAAGGTGCATCTTCCATCAAATAACTTGCTGCCTGCAACACATCTACGGTGACGGATTTTTTACCAGGATTGTGAAGAATTACCCCTAAATAAAGGGTTTGTAAATCCTTGGGAGTGTGGGTATAGTGATGGGCAAATAAGTCAAAGCGTCCCTGAAAAGGGAAATTGAGGTGTGCGGCGGCTACTTTTTTCCCATGTGGAGGAAATGTAGAAAGTAAAATGCCCTCGGTTTTGATCCATTCTGGACTATTGCTATTAAATACAGGTATTGTATCCAGTTTGCCAGGTAAAGCTCGTACTTCCCCGGCTTGCACTATTTCTTGAGGTGTTGGCTTTGGTAAACCTTGGGCAACTACTAAATTATCACCCCGAAGATTTGAGTGAAAAATTGTACATCCACCTATTGGAGTCAGCGTAAGTCCAAATAGAAATAAAAATATAGTTTTAGGTAATTTATTTTGGGATTGTTTGACTGGCATTGATGTTGATTTCCCGATAACTAATGATTCAAAGATCACAAGTTGTAGCTACAAGTTCCTGGAAACAGATTTCTTAAAACACTTACTAACATCCAAATCTGGCTGTTGACCTCAGACTTGCATCAAAGTCTCCCCTCTCCTTAGTAAGGAGAGGGGCTGGGGGTGAGGTTCTGTATTTTCTATAAAAAAAAGACAGACTTTTCGCCTGTCCTCAAAAGTATTGATTTAACCAATAATTTAGAAGTTAAGTTCAGCAGCTTGAACTTTTTCCACTTGCTTCTTCTTCAGTACAAGCATAACTTGAGCTAACATTACAAGAGCAATGAATGCAATCATGCCTTGAACTCTGGTTGAGTCTTGCAAGACAATTTCTACATCTTTTTGACCAAATCCACCAACATTGGGGTTATTAGTCAAAGCATCACCAGCAGTTACAGATTGACCTTCAGAAACAATCAATTCTGGTCCTGCGGGAATTGTATCAATAGTAGTATCGCCAGATTCTGTTTGGATATTTACTAGATATTTAGCATTACCATACTCATCTTCCTCTTTGGCAATCTTGCTGATTGTGCCAGTAGCGGAAGCATTGTAAATGGTATTATTGCTCTTTTCACCAGTAGGATAAACTTGTCCACGTCCCCGGTTCGCACCTAAGTGAACTGAATATTTACCAAAGTGAATATTCTTATCTGTTGCGGGGTTAGGAGAAAGAACTGGGAAGACAATTTCTTGATACTGTTCACCGGGTATTGGTCCAACCAGAAGAACATTATCGCTATCTTCAGTGTAGGGTTGGAAGTAAACATCGCCTACTTCTTCTTTGAGTTCTTCAGAAATGCGGTCTGCTGGTGCAATTTTGAAGCCTTCTGGTAACATCAACACAGCGCCGACGTTTAAGCCAACTTTAGAACCATCAGCACCAACTTGTTGGATGTTGGTATCGTAGGGAATTTTCACCACTGCTTTAAACACAGTATCAGGTAAAACTGATTGGGGAACTTCCACTTCTGCTGGTTTAGCTGCTAGGTGACAGTTAGCGCAGACAATCCGCCCGGTTGGTTCACGAGGGGTTTCAGGATAGGTTTGTTGCGCCCAGAAAGGATATGCAGCAGCGCTTTGAGGTAAGGCTAAATCGCTAGTGAAGTAAAATGTCAAGGTAGCGATCGCTATGAGCAATGTTTTCATAATTGCTCTAGCATTGCGAGTTAGACTCGCTGTGGTACGGGCATTTCTCATCTCTATAAGGACAACTATTCTCTGGTTAATTGGTCATTGATCATTGACTTTGTTCTCAGCACTCAGCACTCAGCACTTCATTAAGACCACCAAGGTTCTTCGTCGGTGCGGAAGTCGGTTTCAGTCCAAGGGGTCAAAACGATTTTGTCGTTTTCGGTTTTGGTGTGTGCGAGAGCCAAAGACAGAGGTGCTGGACCTCTGACCACCTTACCAGTTGCATCGTACTGGGAACCGTGACAAGGACATTTAAACTTGTTCTCTGCGACATTCCAGGGAACAACACAACCTAAGTGTGTGCAGATAGCATTAATGCCATAATCGCCAATGGCTTCTTTGCTTTCTACAACCATGTAGGTGGGGTCGCCCTTGAGTCCTTGAACTAAGGCGCGATCGCCTACGTTGTGACTTGCTAGAAAGCCACTGACACTGACATCGTTACCCAGTTCGTCTTTTGCTGTTGTACCGCCACCAGCGCCACCACTAGCAGGTGGAACAAAGTACTTGACTACAGGATACAATGCACCCAGAGCTACACCAGTCACTGTTCCAAAAGTCAGCAAATTCATGAACTGACGACGGCCCATATCTGGCACGTCCATTGATTCAGAAAATTGAGCCATATTTTACGCGATCTTTGTGTATTTTGTTAAGCATTCTTACAAGAGTACCAGTACTTGAGCTACTCCTGTTTGAGTGGAAATGCCAACGCCTACAACGATGCTAATTTTCTTTATTCCAAGATATATTGAGCATCTCTTCTGTTAGCATTACATTTCTTTATATGTCTATCATACTTGAGTTACGGAACGTAACATCATAACTAAATGTAAAATCTAATTGAGAAAAGCTATGACAGGACAGGAATTACGCAGATTATTGCTTGACAAATGGGGATATTCTTACGATGTCCAGTTCCGACGCACGAAGGGGAAGATATTTCTGCAAGTGATGTGGAAGTATCTTGAGCAAGCTTCTTTTCCCTTGACTGAGGCAGAGTACCAAGAGCATCTTGACAGCATTGCTAATTATCTTCAGGCTTTGGATGGCGTTGTGCAAGTCCAAACATTTATTGCCCAAACGCGCGATCGCCCCCGACTGGGCAAAGCTGTGAGTATTCCCCTCGATTTAGGTGAACGCGCCTCGGAATGGATTGTTTGAGATGAGATTCCTCTGTCGCACTGCGCGATCGCCCCAATGGGAGCAGCCACTGATAACCTAATGCGGTACTGGGGCGTTTATCCTCAGATCCTTGGCGGTTGCAATCTAATCAGCGATCGCTCATTATTCAATTACAGTTTATCGGCTCAGGCGATCGTCCTAACAGCCATAAATTATATAGGTATTACTAACGTTTATTTCTGAGTTTAATTAATTATTCTCGTTTTCCCACCTATGTATAACGAAAATAATTAACTAAACTACAAATTAGTAAGGATTTTAACACTGCAAAAATCTACAAATACGGAATATTGGCAAGCGGTTTTTGGTAAAAATAGTAATTTAGTATTAATTTCGGACTTTTCACGTTAATTTTTCCACATAACGTGAAAAGTCAGGTTAGATATCGGGGGTTTTGTCGCAAGTACAAGCCAAAGCAAAAATCAGAAAACCGTAACCACTGGGGAAGCAAGCTGTTAGCTGGAATGAAGTTGAAAGGAAAGCCGAATCAAAAGAAAACATCACCAGGACAAATGAATCGGGTGTATCCCAGATATTATTTTTCAGAAAAAGAATAATATTGTCATTGCCAGGAGGAACGACGTAAAGCCTTCGGCATAGCTAGAGCCTCCGGCACGCTAACGCGAACGCTTACCGCGTAGCGTTTCGCCTTGCGACTCAGCAATCGCATTGTCTTTAATAAAACATAAAACGTTAATTTACTTAGGGTAATGTGAATTTCTGACTTTTGCCGTTTTAATTAATTATTCTCTATTTCAACTAACTATTCTCTTTTTACACCTAAATTTGATACCAAGCAGTCAAAGCCACCGCCAAAGCATCAGCAGCATCATCTGGCTTAGGAACATAGTCTAAATCCAACTCTCGCGCCACAGCATCTTGCACTTCTGATTTATCGGCATTACCATAGCCTGTTAAGGCTTGCTTAATTTGGCCAGGAGTAAATTCAACATACGGTAGCTTATGCTGTGCCAAGACCAACATTAGTACACCCCTAGCCTGTGCCACAACAATTGTATTTGCCATACGATAAAAGAACAATTTTTCAATTGCTACCAAATCAGGTTTTAATTCCTTAATCACGGTGTGCAAATCATCAAACAGAATACAGAGGCGCTGACCCATTTCGGTATCTGAAGTTGTACGAATTACACCAAAATCAATCATTTCTACCGTTGTATCTTGTGGCTTCTGGGAATTATTTGTGCAGCTAATTGCGCCAAAACCTAAAATTGCTAGTCCTGGATCTAATCCTAAAATGCGTTTTTCCATTAAATTCAATTTATAGCCGTAGTCATAGCGGGGGGAAGAAGCAGGGGAACAGGGAGCAGGGGAGCAGGAAGCAGGGGGGAAGAAACCTACTAATAACTTTCTTCACTCCGTACTTTCCCCACTCAGCACTCAACTGGCAACTTTAACAACTTGCTGCTAGTGTAAAGTCCTTGATAAATTTAAGAACTCTACATTTGGTGTTCAGACCAAGTAGTGTAAATTTGCTGTTAATCATTTATTTTGTAGCACTGCTCCGAATCAGGTATGTCAATTGGTTTTCTCAGACAAGCCCTCAAAGCCCTGCAAAAGCAGTCGCGCTCCCGCACTTCCCATCGTGTTAACCAGTGGTTCAAGTGGTTATCTCCTGGTCTAGCCATCAAACGCTGGTTGCTAATTAGCCTTGGAGGTGTACTGCTGGCAATTTTGGGGGCGGCTATATGGGTGAGGCTAACCCCAATTTTTTGGGCTTTGGAGTTGGTCAGGGGTTTTCTGGGAGTAATTGCTGAGATTTTACCCTACTATATCAGCGGCCCTTTGGTATTACTGAGTGGTATACTTTTACTCTTTTGGGGGCAAACTCGCACGGTTAGCTCAATTACTCAGGTGCTTAGACCAGGCGGCGAAGAGGATTTAATTGATGTGTTGATGGCACATCGTCGATTGTATCGTGGTCCGAAAATAGTCGTAATTGGTGGTGGGACTGGACTTTCGACTTTATTACGGGGATTAAAAACCTATAGTGCTAATATTACTGCCATTGTGACTGTAGCTGATGATGGTGGTTCTTCTGGGCGATTGCGTCAGGAATTTGGTGTTTTACCACCTGGGGATATTCGGAATTGTGTCGCCGCACTGGCAGATGAAGAAAAGTTATTAACAGAATTATTTCAATATCGTTTTAAGGCTGGAGATGGCTTGACAGGCCATAGTTTTGGCAATTTGTTTTTAACTGCCATGAGCGATATTACTGGGGATTTAGAACGGGCGGTTGCAGCCAGTTCCAAAGTGCTAGCAGTCCGGGGACAAGTTCTACCAGCTACCCTAAGTGATGTTCGTCTCTGGGCAGAATTAGACGATGGCCGTCGCATTGAGGGTGAGTCGAGTATTCCTAAAGCTGGGGGGAAAATTGTCAAGATTGGCTGTATCCCTGCTAGTCCTCCAGCTTTGCCAGCAGCTATTAAAGCTATTAAAGAAGCTGACTATATTATTGTGGGGCCAGGTAGCTTATATACCAGCCTGATTCCTAATTTACTTGTACCAGAAATTGCTGATGCGATCGCTGACTCTATAGCCCCTAGCATCTACATCTGCAATATCATGACTCAACCAGGCGAAACTCAGGGATATACAGTTGCTGACCACATTAAAGCTATTGATGCTGCTTGCGGAGAAAGACAGCTGTTTGATGCCGTATTAGTACACAAAAAATCTCCCTCAGAGCAATCACTCATCCGGTATGCTCAACAAAATTCCCATCCAGTATTCTTGGATCGGGAAGATGTTACCCTATTAGGGCGGCGAATTGTTCTAGCTAATGTCTTGTATGAAGATGAAACAGGCTGCGTGCGTCACAATCCTCAGAAACTAGCACGAGTTTTGCTGCGGTGGTACAGTGGAACCCATTAACCGAAGTGAATGCAAAATGGAGTCAGAAAAAATATCCCATCTTGACTCGGCCATGAATATTTTACTTACCGATGCAGAAGCAACGCTACGCTTGGGCATCATACTTGGTCAAAATATGACGGCTGGCAGTGTGATTTTACTAGAAGGTGATTTAGGCACTGGTAAAACTACACTGGTACAGGGAATTGGTCAAGGTTTAGGCATCACTGAATCAATTGTTAGTCCTACTTTTACTCTGATTAATGAGTATACCCAAGGACATTTCCCTCTTTACCATTTAGATTTATATCGCCTAGAACCCTCTGAAGTCATAGCCTTAAACCTAGAAACTTACTGGGAAGGTTTTGAGGTAATGCCGGGAATTGTGGCAATTGAATGGGCAGAAAGAATGCCTTACAAGCCAGATATTTATTTGAGTTTAGTGTTGACTCATGGCGATGACGGCACTCGTCAAGTAAAACTTACATCATGTAATTGCAGCATTCACAAACTCATTCGTAGTATCTCAGGTTTTGTGGGCTGAGAGAACTCGTGCCAGACAGGGTTTTTCTACCCAAAATCAATGGATAAAGCTTGAGATATTCTCCAGAAACCCTTTTTTTGAGCCATACGCAAGGTGTCCGCCTATGGAATGCGGAAGCATCGCAATCCATCAGAGGCTTGATAAACCGCTCATTGTAACGATTTTGGATTGATTGTGGATTGTGGATTGATTCTTCACTGCAAGCCCCGTAGCTTGTCGGTGGAACAAATCTCAAATCCCAAATTGTTTGATATGGCCTATTGGTCTGATAGTCGTCTGTGTAGCGTCTCAAGGAGAAGAGAAGAGAAAAGCAGAGAGGGAGAATTCCACACTCGTTCTATCTACCGCTACCACGCTCATCAAAAGAATTCACTAACATTATTGTCTTCATTATTCAAAAATCAATGAAATACTGTTCAACTTAAGAACTGGTTAAGATTCACATCTACTAGCTGTTTGCTGCGGTTAGCTAGGATTGCCGTATTCTCGCAGATAATATTGCAGTAGATGAATGAAAACTGGACTCAAACCGTTACAGAAAACTGCTCTTGCAGGTAATATCTAGCACGCTGCTAGATAGTCTTTAATACTTACCCTCAAGAGAAGTTATATTCATATCAGAATTAACATAACTCTGTCCTCTAGGGGATCATATTTGTAAATAGGGATGTGAGATGAATTGAAATTACTCAGTAAATGCTGGTATTTTTTTTCATCTGCTTACACTCTGATTATTCCTATTGCTTCATTGCTTTGATTATCTCGATAAATAGTGATTCAGTTTGTTTGATTGGATGCTGATTTGTCTTTATTTGCTCCGTTTTGCTGGCTAATGTTAAGCTTTTTAGCAATGTTACGGACGGAAACCCAAAACAGTCAGCACTGAAAAAATTAGGTTTTAGCACCGTACAAATTCAGTGCAGATAAAATTTTTATATGTATAAAACATAGTATTCACAGAAATTTGCCCGTTTACTTAACCCTATTAATTCTCTACATTATTTAGAGAAAAAATCCGGATAGTTGAATACAAAAAGATTGTAGTGAAAAGTTCAGTGTTGAACATTTGCACTTCATTTGGTTTAACTTATGTTCGCGATTAGTATTTCTAGGTAAGATTCAGAATCTATAAACCAAAAGTTACTGATTGTAGAGTAATGAGATTAATTTATTTAAATGATTTTTAATAGAAGCTCTACTTATGTCTGTAACTATCGATGTAGTTATGAATTTGTGAAAAATAATTGTTCCCTGACAAATGGCTGGGAATTTTAGTTTAGTACTTATACGATTTTTATAGTATAAATACAATCCGATGTCTGCAAAAGAAATGATACAGGATATTCTCTAGAATCGATGTGCTTTGCGCCTGCCAGAGGCGATCGCACCTTTATTAGGTATGCCATAAGCCACAGCCACAGCCTGAGACATCCACTTCACGACTTGAGACACTGTACAACGCCCATCCATAGCCGCAGTTAACATCACCGCCAAAGAAGTCTCTACGCCTGGCATTCCAGAGGGTGTATTGGGATATTCTTGAGCTTTTTCTGCCAAAGTATGGGGGGCATGATCTGTAGCAATAAAATCAATGATCCCATCGCGCAAAGCTTGCCAAAGCACTTCGTTATCGTGAGGCGATCGCAACGGTTGATTCATCTGAGCCAAAGTGCCAATTGTTTCATAAGCACTGGTATTCAATAATAAATGCTGTGGTGTCACCTCTGCTGTTACCCAACGGGGTTTTTCCTGACGCAGCAAGTCCGCTTCTACTACTGTAGATAGATGCAGGATATGCAAAAGACGGTGATTTTTGTGAGAAATTTTTAATGCTCGTTGGGTTGCCAAAAGTGCCGCAGTACTATCTTGAATCTGAGAATGAACTGCCGGCACAGGCACAACTGGCTGTAAACAAGTCTTTCTTGTGTTCTAAGCCTGGTTCGCGGAAATGTACCTGCGGATCGTCGATGACTCCCGGCAACAAAGTTAACCCTTGTGCGTCAATTTCTTTAACTGGTGTTGCCGGGGCAATTTCAGGTGCAACTTCAACGATTTGGCGATGGGCAAAGCCCCGCCTGCGGCGATAGCGTTCGCGGAGCGTGTGCTTTGCACTCAGCGCTGCTGCAAGCAGATCGCGCGTCAGCACATCCCCCAGCACTAACTCACCATTGGGGAGAATAATCCTAGCGTGGCGAATCAGTAAACTTTGTGGAAATGACATGAGCTTAACCGGATTTAGACAGATGCCTAGACTTTCAGGTTAAACTTGGTTGCGCTAGCCATGATCAATATTTGCATATCGTTAAGAAAATATTTATTTTTAACTGATAAATTCCTTTCTCATAGCGGAGCATGGCATCAGCCATAGATGCTTACTTTATCCGGGAAATCAGAATTTACTCGTTAAGATTAAAGAATATAGTTTCCGTCAACGAGTTCATTACCTGCACTTCTCCCTTATTCCAGTAGTTTCATGCGAAATCAAGTGTCCGATAACAACTCTAGTCAACAACCCGATAATTCCTGGTTCGCCGAACTAGCCAGAACAGTTATATTAAGTATTGTGCTAGCCCTGGGCATTCGTACTTTTGTTGCTGAAGCTCGTTGGATTCCTTCTGGCTCTATGGAACCTACACTGAACGGAACTCCAAACCAGTGGGAGGCAGACAAAATAATTGTCGATAAATTGAAGTATCGGTTTTCTGAGCCACAGAGAGGAGATATTGTAGTTTTTTCACCCACAAAAACACTACAAAATGAACAATACAACGATGCCTTTATTAAACGTATAGTCGCCTTACCTGGAGAAAAAATAGAACTCAAGGACGGACTAGTTTATATCAACAATAAACCCCTGGAAGAAGTCAAATATCTGGACTCCCAGCAACGCACAGCAATTGATGTTTGCACATCAGGAGCGCAACCAGCTTTTTTAGCACAACCCCAAACTATACCCCCCAACTCATACTTAGTTCTAGGTGATAACCGTAATAGTAGTTACGATAGCCGTTGCTGGGGTGTTGTACCTCGCGGAAATATTATCGGTCGTGCCGTACTCCGCTTTTGGCCTTTAAATAATATTGGTGGACTTGATAAACCACCATTGTATCCATAGATTAATGCCATACTTAGCCAAAATCCTCCTCTACCCGATTAAATCACTGGATGGTGTTGAAGTTGAGCAAACAAAGGTTTTAGCTAGTGGTGCGCTAGAGTATGACCGTGAGTTTGCCATTTTTGACGTGCAGGGTAGGTTTGTGAATGGCAAGCGTGTGGGCAAAATCCATTTAATTAGATCAAAATTTGATATTCGTAATAGAACTATCTCGCTGCAAACCCCTAAGCAAGACTCACCACAAATTTTTCATTTGGATACAGAACAGCCAGAAATAGCGGCAAGCCTCAGTGATTTTTTGGGGTTTGCCGTAAAATTAGGACAAAATTCTTTCCTGGGCTTTCCCGACGATACCAACTCACCAGGGCCAACAGTAATTAGCACAGCAACTTTAACCGAGGTAGCTTCCTGGTTCCCTGATTTAGATGTGGAGCAAATGCGTCGCCGTATCCGTGCCAACATTGAAGTTGGTGGTGTACCAGCATTTTGGGAAGATCAGTTATTTAGTCAACCAGTCAATAAAGTCTCCTTGCGAGTAGGAGATGTCAGTTTATTTGGAGTTAATCCTTGTCAGCGTTGTATAGTTCCCACCCGCAATCCTGATTCAGGAGAAGTTTACCCAAACTTTCAAAAAATATTTGTGCGGCAGCGACAAGCAACTTTACCGAATTGGGTTGACTCATCGTACTTTCACCATTTTTATCGCTTGAGTGTAAATACACGATTAACACCAGCAGAAACTGGAAAAACGTTTCAAATTGGTGATACAATTGACATTATTTCCTAGTAAGTCTTGCGGTTGTAGTGGGAGATTCCAAAGGACGTAAAGAGTTGGGTTACTTAAATTAACCATATTGCAATTTAACACCCCAGCCCCTCCCCACAAGTGAGGCTACGGTATACGCAAAAATGGTTAAATTACGTAAAAATTTTTATACAAGTTTTTGTAGTTTTACTGCTGAGTAGAAACCAAGTAGGGGTGGGTATGGCTACGCCACGCAAGCTATAGCAAAGTGCTGAGTGCTGAGTAGAAACCAAGTTAGCTTAAGGCTTTCAGCAATCAACAATGTCCTAACCTCCTTGGCAGTTGCTGTAAATGATAGAAGTTTAAAAAGTCAAAGTCAAAAATGTATATATATTAATTGCTCATACTCGCTTATACTAGTATCAGTTATTTGCTGGTTATTTGGCAAAACTGAATCCAGTAATATCACTGAAAAAGACAGTAATACAAACAGAGCTAATTTTGCTCAATTTTAGCGTTGGGGAAAAATTAAACCACAATGTTGTCTAAACTTCAGTCGGTTAAATTGTTTAACTGCTTAATTAGCAGATTCTCTGCGAAGGTGCAACTCAGATCGGTTCTGATTGTGCCTCCTGTCTTGCAAATTTGTGGATTAATGGTGTTTGCCTGCTACCTGTTATTGCAGAACGGAGAGCAAGCGGTAAAAAAGCAGGCTATTCAATTACAAAATGAAATTGGCGATCGCATCGAACAAAACCTCAATAGCTACTTAACGAGTTTTAAACAAACTAATCAAATCAATGGCGTGATGGCTGTTGATTTAATGTTGCCACAAATCAATAAATTCTTAAGTAATTTAAAAATTGGACATTTGGGAAAAGCTTTTATTGTAGACCGTTATGGGCGAATGATCGCTACTTCTAAAACAGAGGCAAAATACAACTTTACTGATGGTCAAAAACAACGCCGTTTAGGATCACAGAGCCAAGATTCTTTAATTCTACTCACAAATCGGCATTTAATTCAACGCTTTGGTAGCTGGAAATTTTTGCTAGGTAATCAAGAATTCCAATTTACTGAAGCCGGAGCGCGTTATTTTGTACAGATCAAGAATTGGCAAGATGAAATTGGTTTTGATTGGCTAGTTGTTGTAGTGATTCCTGAAGCTGAATTTATCGAAAAAATTCATCAAAATCTTCTTATTACTATTCTTTTAAGCGTAGCTGCATTACTAGTGGCTATAGAAATTGGCTTTTTAATTGAGCGATGGATCATTAAACCAATTGTGCAATTAAACATAGTCAGCAAAAAAATTGCTTCAGGGGAATGTCCCCAGATCACAGCCATGCAAAGATGTGCCGAATTAGGAGAAATAGGTAATTCATTTAACATCATATCATGGCAATTACAAAAGTCTTTAATGCTATTGGAATCACAACGTGCTGAAATGAACGTTTTAAATGAGGCGTTATCTACAAGTCAGAGTCAATTAACTCAATTACAAAGTACTCAAGAAAAACTGATTCAATCTCAACACATCTCCCAGCAGCAAAACCACGCCAAAAGCGAATTCCTCGCCAACATGAGCCATGAACTGCGTACCCCACTCAACGCTATTCTCGGCTTTACTCAAATTATGAGTTATGACAATTCTTTATCCTGCGAAAATAAACGAAATTTGGATATCATCAATCATGCTGGTGGACATCTCCTCAACTTAATTAACGATATTCTGGAATTGTCGAAAGTTGAAGCCGGTAAAAGTACATTGAATATGAGCAATTTTGACTTAGTTCGTCTTTTGGATGGACTAGAAGATATGTTTCATTTTCGTGCTATTTCTCAAGGAATAAAACTAATATTTGAATATACACCTGATATCCCGCAATATGTGCAAACTGATGAAAGCAAACTACGTCAAGTCTTAGTCAACCTTTTAGAAAATGCTTTCAAATTCACCAAAATAGGAAGTGTAACATTACGTGTTTCAATGGAGACTGAGGAGCAGGAGATCAGAGGACAAGAAGAGAATGGTGGTATAAATTTTAGCCAATCCCTGATTTTTGAGGTAGCAGACACGGGTTCTGGTATTTCTCCCCAAGAAATTAACCTGCTTTTTGAAGCTTTTCAGCAAACCGACAGTGGAATCAAATCTCAGGGGGGTACAGGACTTGGTTTAGCAATTAGCCGTAAATATGTGCAACTAATGGGTGGTAATATTAGTGTCAGTAGTATACTGGAGATAGGAAGTAAATTTACTTTTAATATTCAAATCACTCCAGTTTCAGCTAGTCAAATTACCATCCAGCAACCTCCACAACAAGTAATTGCTTTAGCCCCAGGACAGCAAGTATACCGAATACTAGTAGTAGACGATGTATTAGAAAGTCGTTTAGTTGTAGTTAAACTACTATCATCTATTGGCTTTATTGTCCGAGAAGCGGATAATGGTCAAGAAGCGATCGCCCAATGGAGGAAATGGCAACCACACCTGATTTTTATGGATATGCGGATGCCTGTAATGGATGGTTACGAAGCCACAAAAATCATTAAAGCTAGTGTGGTGGGTCAACGAGTCAAGAAAACTCTCAAGACTGATAATGACAGGCTAGAAAAAATTTACCTACAGCTTGCTGCTCAAGCAGATACCGACACCGGATATAAGTGTTTGTCAAACCAAGCACTTCACCCTCATGGCAATTCTTCAGATATTTATGAGTCGGCAAAACTAAATACTATTCCATCGATGAAGGAAACCCAACAGCAGCAATGTGTTCCCCCGGCTGATACAGTGATTATCGCTCTAACTGCTAGTGCTTTTGAGGAAGAACATCAGAAAGTTTTATCAGCTGGTGGCGATGATTTTATTCGCAAGCCATTTACACGGGAAGTATTACTAGATAAGGTGAAGCAACATCTCAGTGTAAAATATATCAGCCAGGGAGAAATTACTAAAACAGCAGATGTTCATCAAGAAAGACAGATATTATCCCAAGCACCCGAAATTCTCAGGGAGTTGTCACAAATGTCACCTACTTGGCTAGAGAATATCCACCATGCCGCAGCCATTTGTAGCGATGACTTGATTTTTGAATTACTCCAGGAAGTACCGCCAGCTAAAAGTCAACTTTTCCAATTGTTCAGGGATTTAGCCAGCGAATATCAGTTTGAGAAAATTATGGAATTGACCAGAACAAAGGCAGAATGAATTACAAGCCATTAAATCCTGATAAAAAAGATATTTTGATCATTGACGATACGGCAAACAACCTGCGCGTATTGTCCTCTATCCTCACAAAAGAAGGATATAACGTTCGTAAAGCTTTAAATTGGCAAATGGCTTTGACTGCTTGCCAATCAGCGTTACCGGATCTGATCTTACTTGATATTATGATGCCGGATGTAGATGGTTATGAAGTTTGCCAACGTTTAAAAGCGTGGGATTTAACAGCAGAAATTCCGGTTATATTTATTAGTGCTTTAGATGATATTTTCGACAAAGTGAAGGCTTTTCAGGTTGGGGGAGTTGACTATATCTCCAAACCCTTTGATTTTCAAGAAGTTTTAGTCCGTGTCCAAAATCAATTGGCGTTAAGGACAGCAAAATTAGAAATATTAACACTAAATAATGAACTAGAGAACAGAGTAAAACAGCGCACCTTGGAACTGGAGAAAACTTTAGAAATATTGCAAAAAGAAATTGCTTCTCGTCAGCAATTGCAAGGTAAACTGTTGGATATGGTATTACATGATTCTCTCACTGGTTTACCAAACAGATTTATGTTTAGTAAGCGACTTGAGAAAACTTTAAACCTCTCTAAGCAAGAATCAAATTATAAATTTGCTGTATTATTTTTAGATTGCGATCGCTTTAAAGTTGTCAATGATTCTTTAGGGCATTTAGTAGGAGATGAATTACTCATCGCCATTGCTCGTCGGCTACAATTATGTCTGAGAGCAAATGAGACTTTAGCAAGATTGGGTGGTGATGAATTTGGCATTATTTTGGAAAATGTACCAGATATTGATGCCGCAATCCAAGTCGCTGAACGCATCTTAGAACAGTTATCACTTAGTTTTAAACTTTCCAGATACGAAGTTTTTATGAATGCTAGTATTGGCATTAACTGGGGGAGTAAAGACTACGAGCAGCCAGAGTATTTACTGCGGGATGCTGATACGGCAATGTATCGTGCTAAAGCTTTAGGAAGAGCTAGATACCATCTTTTTGACCCAGCCATGTATCAAGAAGCTATTCAGCTTTTAGATTTGGAAAATGATTTGCGTCGAGCTGTAGAACGGCAAGAATTTGTTGTCTATTATCAACCCATTATTTCTTTAGCTACAGGGAAAGTGTCTGGATTTGAAGCACTTGTACGTTGGAAACATCCAGTTCGTGGTCTAATTTATCCCACAGAGTTTATTCCCATAGCCGAAGAAACAGGTTTGATTAATTTTATTGATAAATGGGTACTGCGGTCAGCTTGTAATCAATTACGTATTTGGCAAGCTTACCCTGCTACACCAAAAAACTTAACTATTAGTGCTAATTTGAGTGCGCGGTTATTTTCACAACCCAACTTAATATTTGAAATCGATAAAATTATTAATGAAACACAAATCAATCCAATTTATTTAGAATTGGAAATCACAGAAAGTGTGATCATGGAAAATAATCATGCTGTGAAGCAGATTATTCAGCAGTTAAGAGATAGAAATATTAAATTAATTATGGATGACTTCGGTACTGGTTATTCTTCTTTAAGCTATCTACATAATTTTCCTTTAACTAAACTAAAGATTGACCAATCATTTGTAAAAATCATGGGAGAACATCCCGAAAATATGGGACTATTACCAGCTATCATTAGTATCGCTGAATCAATGGGAATGATTGTGATTGCTGAAGGGGTTGAAACGAGAGAACAGTTAGAAAAACTCAGAACTTTAAATTGTGGTTTTGCTCAAGGATATCTATTTTCTAGACCAATAGAAGCAGATTTAGTCCTCAATTTTCTCAATGCAGCACCTCAATGGTAATCACAAAATCTCAACAATATCTAGTGATAGCTTGCGTGGCGTAGTCATAGCAGCCTCTACTTAGACTTTTTGTGGTATATAACCTAGCAGTAGAATCTCTGACTATAGGGGGTTGACAGACGATTCCTAGAGTGAGACTCTAACCAGTAAGAACTCAGGATGAGAAAATCAAGACTTTTTCTATATTAGAGACTACTATTTTTAGTTTCGTAAACGCATAATAGAAATGTGACTGATTTGTTCGCCCCTTTACAATCCTTGAAAGAAGGACACTGGTTCAAACTGATCTGCGGAGCCAGCTTCCAACATCTGCCAGCTGTCAGAAGTTTAACATTGGCCTATACATTGGCAGGTGCTGACTGTATAGATGTGGCAGCTGATCCGGCAGTAATAGCAGCAGCGCAGGAAGGGATAGAAGTAGCCAGGCATTTGGTGCAGGATGCCAACGCGCGGGGTTATGCCTATCAAGGCAATTTACCTTTTTTGATGGTCAGCCTCAACGATGGCGAAGACCCCCACTTTCGCAAAGCCGAGTTTAACGCTAGTGAATGCCCCACAGATTGCCCTAGACCCTGTGAAAGCATTTGCCCAGCCCAGGCGATCGCATTTAACCGGATAGATGACATTTCGACTGCGTTCACTTCGACTCCGCTCAATGTAAACACTTCGGGAGTCGAAGCCCAAAAGTGCTACGGCTGTGGACGTTGCATACCCGTTTGCCCTTATGGTAAAATTTATACAAAATCATATATGTCCACTGCGACAGCGATCGCGCCATTGGTAATGTCAAAGGTCGTAGATGCCGTAGAAATTCACACAAAAGTCGGACATTTGGCAAAATTTCGCCAATTATGGCAAACAATCTCCCCGTGGGCTGACCACCTCAAGGTATTAGCCATTAGCTGTCCCGATGGCGAGGGCATGATTGACTACCTACAAGCAATTACTGAAATCATTAGTCCATTACGTGGGTGCTTAATTTGGCAGACAGACGGCCGTCCTATGAGTGGTGATATTGGAGATGGCACCACTTTAGCAACGGTGAAACTAGGGCAGAAAGTTTTGACAGCCAAGTTACCGGGATATGTGCAGTTAGCAGGTGGCACTAATAGCTACACCATTGTTAAGTTAAAGGCAATGGGACTGTTGAAAAGTGCAGAGTCTTATCCTCAGCCCCATGTATCTGGAATCGCTTACGGTAGCTACGCCCGTGTGTTGCTGTCACCAATTCTGGAACAATTAGAAAATAAGGAGGTGAATTCAACCAGTGTCAAGGCGAAAATTCGCCTCGAAGCAGAACCCGAATTACTCTGGCCAGCAGTAAAGCTTGCCCATTCCCTGGTTTCTCAAATCAAGTCACAGCAGGAGCGCTAATTGCTCGTTCACTCCGGCTGCGCTCAGTGTAAACGTTATCTCTAAAAACGTCACCATAGAAAGCATGACGATTAACGAAGACCTTCAAAAGTTATTAGACATTTTGCCCCAAGACCTGCGACAAGTCCTGGAGAGTCATCCGCAACGAGATAGTTTAGTTGAAGTGGTCTTGGATCTAGGTCGTTCCCCAGAGGCTCGCTTTCCTAATCAAGCTGAGTATCTGAGCGAAACACCCGTCACTCAAGCCCAAATCGATGATTGCATTCAGCGAATTGGAACCTTTAGCGGAGATAATCGAGCCGGAATTGAGCTAACTTTGCATCGCATCAGCGCTATCCGTAACCGTAGTGGTAGAATTATTGGCTTGACCTGTCGTGTAGGTCGGGCAGTGTTCGGCACTATTGGCATGATCCGCGATTTAGTAGAAACTGGTAAATCAATTCTCATGCTGGGACGGCCAGGTGTGGGTAAAACTACTGCTTTAAGAGAAATTGCCCGTGTTTTAGCAGATGATTTCCATAAGCGGGTAGTCATCATTGACACCTCCAACGAAATCGCTGGGGATGGTGATGTACCTCATCCGGCTATTGGTCGCGCCAGAAGGATGCAAGTTGCACAACCTGAATTACAGCATCAGGTAATGATTGAGGCTGTGGAAAACCATATGCCAGAAGTCATCGTGATTGATGAAATTGGTACGGAATTAGAAGCTTTAGCGGCGCGTACCATTGCTGAACGGGGTGTGCAATTGGTTGGTACTGCCCACGGGAACCAAATTGAAAACCTGATTAAAAACCCCACGTTGTCTGATTTAGTTGGGGGTATTCAGGCTGTGACTTTAGGGGACGACGAAGCTAGAAGGCGGGGTAGTCAAAAGACGGTTTTGGAACGCAAAGCCCCCCCAACTTTTGAAATTGCTGTGGAAATGTTGGAACGGCAACGCTGGGTAGTACACGAAAGTGTGGCGGATACGGTAGATACTTTGCTCAGAGGTCGTCAGCCTAGTCCACAAACTAGAACTGTGGATGAGCAAGGGAAGGTGGCTGTTACACGGCAGTTATCAGTGGTTAATGGTCGAGGTGGGCAAGTTTCCCCCAGAGCGGAATCGTTTCCACCAGCGCGACCGACTAATGGCTGGCGTTCATCAGGACAAATGGTAGCATTGCCACCTTTGTCTTTAGAACGGGAGCGCACGACTGGACGTAGTGAGTTTGATCGCTTGCTGGATGAATCCTTCAACTATCCAGAAAGTATTGAGGTCAAGACGAGTAGACACGCAGGGCCAAATGGCGAAGATTTGCCATTACACATTTATCCTTATGGTGTGAGTCGCCATCAATTGGAACAGGTGATTGGTGTACTAACTTTGCCAGTGGTCTTGACAAAAGACATTGATACTGCTGATGCAATTTTAGCATTGCGATCGCACGTCAAAAACCACGCCAAGTTACGGCAAATGGCTAAAGTTCGTCATGTGCCAATTCATATCATTAAGTCCAGTACAATTCCACAGATTACCCGTGGTTTGCGGCGGCTATTGAACATTGAAGATCCGGAAATGACCGATGACCGGGAACTGCAATTGTTTCTGCACGGTGGCTCAGATGATGAAATGGATGCTCTGGAAGAAGCCAGACTAGCTGTAGAGCAGATTGTAATTCCCAAAGGTCAGCCAGTGGAGTTATTACCCCGTTCTTCCAAAGTCCGCAAAATGCAGCATGAGTTGGTAGAACACTATCGACTCAAGTCTGATAGTTTTGGCGAGGAACCAAATCGCCGTTTGCGGATTTATCCAGCGTAAAAGAGGCGGAGGGGCAGGGGGGAGGGTGCAGGGGAGAAGAGGAAAGGTTGTTAAGTAACCGGAAGTTTAAAGTAATTTCTCACTCCCCCTTGCTCCCGTACCCTTTGGGAAGCTTCGCTAACGGCTACGCTCACGGCAAGCCGGCTCCCTGCGCCCCTGCTTCTTCAACTGGACTAACTTTGGCTCGATACAGTAGCTTGTCGCCTTGTAGATAGCCTGTGTAACGTACTTTCACTGTTTCACCGGGTTGGGCTGTTCCTGCTATTAATTGGTGCATTTGGGGATTATATGGTACTTCTGCTCCCACTTGTGCGATCGCTTGTATTTCCCACTCCTGTAATAATCTTTCTAAGGGCTTCTGCACCAAAGGCACAATTTTAATAGCAGCTAACTGGGGATTTTCCTGAGCTTTCTGGGCTGCTGTCGGCCATTGTAATAATAAAGATTCCAGCAATTGTAAACTCGACTGCTGGAATTCTTGTTTTAATATTTCTCGCTGTTGTGCTAGTTGCAGTTGCGATCGCTGGTACTCTATTTTTAAATCCGCAATCTCTTTTTCGCTAGGGAGTGGGGAATGGGGAGTAGGGAGTGCTGAAAAAGTTTCGAGTAATTCACTCAATGAAATCTGGAAAACTTGGCATAACTTCAGCAGCACATCCACCCGCATCTGTTCTAGTTTGCCTTGTCGCAGTCGCAAAATTTGCCGTTCTGAGACACCAGCATCTCGACTCAACGCTTTAAAACTAGAAATATTTACACGTTGCATCAAATTTTGCAACTTCTGGGAGTCATTAGCCATTAGTCATTAGGGGTAGGGTGGGTTAGACGGCTAAAAAACTTTACAAAACACTAAAAATGTATTTTCGTCGTAACCCACCTTTACAGCTATAAATGTTTGCACAACAAGAAAAATGTATTTCCGTCGTAACTCACCGAAACATCCTATTCTTCCAGTAAACTTCTCAACATCCAAGCGGTTTTTTCGTGGACTTGCATCCGTTGAGTTAATAAATCGGCGGTGGGTTCGTCGTTGACTTCTTCCAATAGAGGAAAAATAGAACGTGCAGTTCTGACTACGGCTTCTTGTCCTTCCACCAGCAAGCCAATCATTTCTTTTGCTTTGGGAACTCCTGGAGTTTCTGGAATTGAACTCAGTTTGACATATTCGCTGTAGGTTCCTGGCGCAGGGTGTCCCAATGCTCTGATTCTTTCGGCTATCAAATCAACGGCTAAAGCTAATTCTGTATACTGAGTCTCAAACATTAAATGCAAAGTTTGGAACATCGGCCCTGTAACGTTCCAATGAAAGTTATGAGTTTTGAGATACAGTGTATAGGTGTCAGCCAATAGGCGAGATAGCCCTTCGGCAATTTTAGCCCTACTTGCGTCATCAATACCGATATTTACATTTTTGGCTGTTGCTTGAGGTGACATATTTTTCTCCTAATTGGTTATATGTTTGAGAAATTTAACATCTAACATCTATTAACTCATGCTAAGTGCATCTTGAGGACGCTACGTGGCGCTTTTCGGACTCTGGCGATAATTGTTTCTTTGCCTAAGCGCTGACAAGCTTCATAACGGTGACAACCAGAAAAGCCATAATACTCTCCTTCCACTTCTAGAACATCAATGGGTTCTTGCTGACCAATAGCTGCAATGGATTCCATTAAGGCTTGAACTTTATTGGGATCGTTTGCACGGGGTAAAGGCCGCTTAATTTGATTTAAGGAAATTTCTTGAACTCTCATGATCAAAAGTTTACTTAACTCGTTTGTTTTGTATCCTTTCTTAAATCATAGTCGTTATGACTTTAGTTTGCAAGGTACATTTGGTTAGAAGTTGATGAATAGGGAATTGAGATGCGATCGCTTTCACAAAAATTAACTTGACAATTTCCATAAAGCATAGGCGTGTTAAATTTAGACTTACGTTAACTAAAAATAGAAAATTTTATACTAATGTTCAACATTTCTGGTAACTAAGATTCTATGAAAACAGAAAAATTTGTGGCTATTGATTTATTTGCTGGTGCTGGAGGCTTTAGTTTAGGTTTTGAGATGGCAGGTTTTTCTATACCTCTATCTGTGGAAATTGATGCTTGGGCTTGTGACACGCTGCGTTATAACCACCCAGAAATGACAGTGATTCAAAATGATATTCGTGAATTTAATACTTTAAGTAGTGTTAAAAAAATCTGTCTCTACAAGCCCGATGTTATTATTGGTGGTCCACCATGTCAAGGTTTTAGTATTGCTGGACCAGCACAAAAAGATCCAAATGATCCAAGAAATACTTTATTCATTAACTTTGCTCAGTGGATCGATTTTATTCAACCAAAAGCATTTGTGATGGAGAATGTTAAAGGTTTGCTATCACGTAAAAACAGTGAAAGTATAAAAGTCATAGATATTCTCAAAAGAACTTTTGAGGAAATGGGATATTGCATAGAAATATGGTTACTTAATTCTGCTGAATATGGCGTACCTCAAATTAGAGAGCGTGTCTTTATTGTCGGAAACAAACTAGGTAAAAAATTAGGTATTCCGCCAAAAACGCACTCTCTAAATTTATTAACTAGTAATAGTTATCAATTATCATTTGGAGACATAGATTTAATTCCTGCAATTAAATTATGGGATGCTATTTCAGATTTACCTCCACTTAATGCGCGAGAAGGACAAGAGGAGCAACCCTTGATATTAGACTCTCAAAATCACTATCAGCACTGGATCAGAAATTGTAGTAAAATTATCTATAATCATGTAGCAATGGAACATTCACAGAGGTTGGTAGAACGTTTTAAACAAATCAAATGGGGACAATCTAGTTCAGATGTACCAAAAGAATATGGTGCTAAACTCCGTAGTGGAAATGGTGAATTATCAAATAAAACTTACGACCAAAATAACAGGCGTTTAAATCCTCATAAACCAGCTCACACCATAGCAGCTTCTTTTTATGCAAATTTTATCCATCCTTTCCAGCACCGTAATTTAACCGCTCGTGAAGGTGCACGTATTCAATCTTTCCCTGATACTTATCGTTTTTTAGGGAAAAAAACCGTTGTATCTCATAAATTATTACAAAGAGAAAATAGATTAAATGAGAAGTTTCTTTGTCAATACAATCAAATAGGTAATGCTGTACCACCTCTTCTTGCTAAAGCAATTGCAGTTCATCTTAAAGAGAAATTAGAACTATGTCCGTAACTGAGAGAAACCCTTTAGTTCACGGTTCAAATTTGGAACAAAAGGAGAATCATCGTAAAAAATATAGAGATGCTGAAAGTAAAAAATATCTCCAAGAAATTAGAGTTCAATATAATATATGGCATTTAGCTAATGTTCAATTAGTCGGACCTACATCAATACCTACTGATAATGATGCTGAAACTATTAACAAGCGAGTAGAACTTTTCTCAACATATAAGGATTTTTTAGATCAACAACATTTTGCTGAGAAGTTTGACTCTCGCTCAAATCTTCACTCCAGTGTATTGGAAGAATTTCTTTATTATTTATTTCGAGATTTAGCAAAAGATTTCGGAAAAAATGCTCTTATTGGAAAATCTCATACTTTCAAAGATATTTTCTTTGTTCCTCCAAAATATGCTGAGATGCTTAAACGCCCCTATGCGCGTATTGAAAAGAAAGACCATGATTTTGTGATTGGTGCAACTATTGAAGCATCGTTTGAAGCAGTTACACCACCGGAAGAAGAAGAAAATCCTGGGGAAACGATTACAATTATGAAAGAAGAACCAGAAAACTACTCAGAAGTTACAATCACAGGTAATACGGAAACTCATATTTTTGATATTCCAGTTATTGTTATTGAATGTAAAACATATCTGGATAAAACTATGCTGGAAGGTTCATCACGAGCAGCAGAGGACTTAAAAGCAAGAAATCCAAATAGTTTATATATTGTACTAATGGAGTGGATCAAGTTAACCAGTGATGTCAATCTTCGGAAGTACAAAGTTGATCAGATTTATGTACTACGTCAGCAAAAAAACACTGACCGAGAATTTAGATATGAAGACACTTATGTTAAAAATGCAATTAATCCAACTGTTGTTCAGCATTTATTTCATAAAGTGCGAAAGCATTTAATAATGGATTGGACTGGAGGAATTGAATATGGGATAAAGCGCGGTTGGTTAATTGAAGAATAGTTATATGTTTGATAAATTGCTGCAATATTATAAATAATACAATGTATAAATAATACAATGTTAATAGTTACAAACTACTCACAACCTCTTCATTATGAACCAATCCAACAATACGGGAATACTGGAAAAGTTTGTCAATACAGTAATGGGGTTGAAACCTGGTAAAGAACAGCTTCCCAATGCATCAGTAGCTACTACACAAGAACTCGATATCAACGCAGTTTTAGTTTATAAACTAGGAACTATCCTGCAAATAGGAGTGATGATTCTTGTGTTGATGGGAATGGAAAAATTGATCATGTTCATTGATAACAATTCTTCCTTTCCTAGTTGGTTTAGCACTGTATTGACTGCATTATTTTTTGCGGTGTTAAGTATCCGTTCCCGAATTTTTTCCCTTTTAGATAATACCCGTTCTCGCACAACTTATGACCAGGTAATTAGGCCAAGATGGTCTCCTCCACCTTTAGCATTTCCCATAGTTTGGATGATAATTGCAGTGTTACGGGTAATTTCTTCTGTATTAGTTTGGCAAGAAATGAATCACCAATTTTTAGTATTACCTTTAATTCTGTTTGTGGTACATCTGGCTTTAGGCGATACTTGGAATACGATTTATAGTGTAGAACGGAGATTAGGTGCTGCTGTTCCTGTAGTAATTTTAGGCCCTTGGTTATCTGCTCTGGTGGTGACAGCAGTGTATTGGCAAACAGTTCCTTTAGCGGGAATGATTTTATCTGTTTCCTGTGTCTGGATAACTGTAGCTGCTGCATTGGTATTTAGAATTTGGCAATTAAATGGCGCTGAACCATTGTATCCTTTAAAGCTGACACCTGGGGAAAACTAAATAATTAAAATTCACAATCAAAAACGGTAGAGAAAATACATCCTCTACCGCTTGTCATCAGCATATATGAAGTATATAATATTGAATCTATTGATTGTTCCGTAAAGTCGAATTATTCTTGAGTAGGTTTGATGAGGAGGATAATATTATATTGGTTGTCTGCATTAATTTTTTCCTAATAAACTTCATCATGACTACCAATATCTACAAATACAGCACCTCCATCATCAGTGAAGTAAAATATCACCCTTGCATCATAATCTATGCTAAAACTCCAGGAATTTTGCAAATTTCCTGATAATTTGTGAGTTTTTAAAATTGGTTCAAAAGGATCTGCTGTAAACTGCTCTAACTTTTGCCAAAACCGTGCTTCTAAATCTACGTTACCTTTAATACGTTTTTTAAATGCACGTTAAAATGCAGAACTAAAACTTACGACTATCATCACTCTTCTATCAGTTGTTTCAGTTCATCAATATTTGCAGAAAATCGAAGTTCACCATTTTCTTCTTGCTTCGCTGCTTGCAAATTTTGAGAAATTTCCTCCCGACCTTCCTCCCTTAAATATTGCTGCAATAACAATTGAATATGTAACTTTTCTTCAGTTGAAAAACATTTTATCGCTTCAACTACATCACTAAACATCATAACTGTCAATACCTATGATTACTATACTTAACATTTTATCCTAGACTAAAACCCCTCTTCCTCCTCTGGTGCGCCTGGTGCGTGACACAAAAAAAACGGTAGAGAACCAAAATTCCCCACCGCTTATTTAAACTTTACAAATTTTAACTAAGACTCAACGCCTTGGGGTAATAACTCCCGTGTTTGTTGAGAACTAACTTGGACAATGCCATTTTCATCAACATCGACTAAGGCTGTATCGCCATCCTTGATGCGACCAGACAGAATCTCTTCTGCTAGACTGTCCTCTAACAAGCGCATAATCGCGCGACGTAACGGCCTTGCACCGTAACTGGGACTGTAACCTTCCTCAATCAGGCGATCTTTAAAGCGATCGGTAACTTCTAAGACGATACCCTTCTCAGTTAGACGACCAAATACTTCCTTGAGCATGATTTCGGCAATTTCTGTCACCTCTGGCTTACTCAACTGACGGAAGACGATAATCTCATCTAGACGGTTGAGGAACTCTGGACGGAAGTATTGCTTCAGTTCTTCGTTCACCAAAGAGCGAATGCGGTTGTATTGAGTTTCGGTAGCATCATCGGCGAATTCAAAGCCGATACCGCCGCCGCCTTTCTCAATGACCTTAGAACCAATGTTGGAAGTCAAGATCAGCAAGGTGTTCTTGAAGTCTACCGTGCGACCTTTGGCATCGGTTAACCGACCATCTTCCAAAATTTGCAACAGCATATTGAAGACATCGGGGTGGGCTTTTTCGATTTCGTCGAATAGCACCACTGTATAAGGTCGCCGTCTGACAGCTTCAGTTAATTGACCGCCTTCGTTATATCCAACATAACCAGGAGGCGAACCAATCAGCTTACTAACTGTATGGCGTTCCATATATTCCGACATATCCAGGCGGATCATTGCTTCTTCGGAACCAAAGAAGTAAGAAGCCAAGGACTTGGCTAACTCGGTTTTACCTACACCAGTTGGACCGGAGAAGACAAAACTCGCGATGGGTCGATTAGGATTCTTCAAACCGACACGAGCTCGGCGAATGGCTCTTGACACTGCTTTCACCGCATCTTCTTGACCGATTAAGCGCTGATGCAAGGTGTCTTCCATGTGCAGCAACTTCTCGGATTCCGATTCGGTGAGTTTGTTCACCGGTACGCCTGTCCAGGAAGCGACGATGTGAGCAATGTCCTCTTCGCCAACTACAGGTTCGTCACCTTCAGTCCCGGTGGCGCTGGTTTTACTTTGAGCGATCGCCCGGATTTCACCTTTGATTTCCATTTCGCGATCGCGCAGTTCGCCGGCTTTGTCAAAGTCTTGTCCGCGAACAGCGTCGTCTTTTTCTTTTAAGATTTGACGTAGTTCTTTGTCTAACTCTTTGGCTGCTGGGGGCAATTGGGAGTTCATCAAACGTACCCTAGAACCAGCTTCATCGATTAAATCGATGGCTTTGTCTGGAAGGTAGCGATCGCTGATGTAACGGTCTGATAATTTAGCCGCCGCAACAAGAGCTTCATCGGAGATTTTCAACTTGTGGTGTTGCTCGTAGCGTTCGCGCAACCCGTGCAAGATTTCAATAGTTTCATCAACTGACGGTTCACCTACCATTACTGGCTGGAAGCGTCGCTCTAAGGCTGCATCTCGCTCGATGTGCTTGCGGTACTCATCTAGGGTTGTGGCTCCAATACACTGCAATTCGCCTCTAGCCAAAGCTGGCTTGAGGATGTTTGCTGCATCAATGGCTCCTTCCGCCGCACCTGCACCAATTAGGGTGTGTACCTCGTCAATCACCAGAATGACGTTACCCGCAGAACGGATTTCATCCATGATTTTCTTGAGGCGTTCTTCAAATTCACCCCGGTACTTGGTTCCTGCTACTAGCAAGCCAATATCTAGAGTGACTACGCGCTTATCTTCCAGGATATCGGGGATATCTTTGTTGGCAATTCGCGATGCTAAACCTTCAGCGATCGCTGTTTTACCAACCCCTGGTTCACCAATCAATACTGGATTATTTTTAGTCCGGCGACCCAGAATTTGGATCACTCGTTCAATTTCTTTGGCGCGTCCTACAACTGGGTCTAGCTTGTTGTCTACGGCCATTTGGGTCAGGTTCGAGCCAAATTCATCCAAGGTTGGAGTTTTGGTGCGTCCCGATGGACCAGTGGCTGAAACCTCTGCTGTTTCTCCCAGCATTCGGATAACTTGGGTTCGTACTTTCGATAAATCTACCCCTAGATTTTCTAGCACCCTGGCTGCCACACCTTCCCCTTCCCGGATCAGGCCCAACAGCAGATGCTCGGTGCCAATGTAGTTATGCCCTAATTGGCGCGCTTCTTCCAAGGATAGTTCTAAAACACGCTTTGCCCGTGGCGTAAACGGAATTTCCACAGCCACAAAGCCCGAACCCCGGCCTATGATTTTTTCTACCTCAATGCGGGCATCTTTAAGATTGACACCCATTGATTTCAACACTTTGGCTGCAACTCCCGTTCCTTCCCCAATCAGACCCAAGAGGATCTGTTCGGTTCCGACGAAGTTGTGACCTAAGCGGCGGGCCTCTTCTTGGGCCAGCATGATTACCTTAATGGCTTTTTCTGTGAAGCGTTCAAACATACATTTTTCCCATCACCTGCGTCGTGCCGGTATGCTGATTTTAGCACAGGCTCGGCTTTTGGATGCCTGTATAAAGATTATAGGCGACCAAAAAGTTTCGCCGGAGATGATGGCGTAATTGTTAGTTCTTTATTACTTTTTCTGTGGTTGCTATACTGAGGGGCTTGAGTCTACCAGTGTTTCTGGGCTTAACTCCTATGCAACAGGCCACAATGATTGAGGATCTGTTCAACCATTTACAAACATTCACTTGTATCATATTCATCATCATTTAGTCAAGAATATCGCCGACATATATATTCTTCTTAACTAAAATTATTTATTGATTAAATATTTTAATGAATATTTTCCCCGGAAACCTGAATTTTTTCTCGTTAATGTGATCCTGATCGCGGTTTGCTGATTTTCCGCGACAAATTACCAATGACTCAAAGCATCTGCCAATCAGACTGGCGCAAGCGATCGCTCACGGTAATATACCAATTGTCCAAAGTTTCTGTAAACTGCGGATATTGTAAATCTGACAGCCATAGCACCAAAGCATCTTCGCCGTTATCTTGGTAGTAACCTTTGCGCCGCCCCGCTATTTTAAAGCCAAATTTTTGATATAAGCATATAGCCGCTGCATTAGAAGCTCGAACTTCGAGGGTAGATCGCTCTAAGCCGCGATCGCAAGCAGCCTTCAACAAAGAATATAGTAAAACCTGTCCCAAACCTTGGCGGTGATATTGGGGATGAATCGCCAAAATTGTAATGTGTGCTTCGTCTAAAATTGCCCAAAAACAGCCCAGACCTAGGAGTTTGGACGGAGCAAGGGGGAAAAACAAACCCAATAATTCACTGTTAGGACTGTCTAACTCTCTTTGATAGCCTTCCATAGTCCACAAACCGCCGAAACAGGCTTGATCTAATTCCAGAATTGCACTCAGATCGTCTGAAGTCAGTGTTTTAAGCTTTAATTCTAATGAAGTCACGTTTATGGGGAGTGGGGAATGGGTAGGGGCGGGTTGAAGCAGTGAGTCTGTGGTATGTCGAAATTTTTAATAAACCCGCCCGGACACCGAATGGGGAATGGGGAATGGGTAGGGGCGGGTTTACTAATATCCTCGTTGATATTGAATGATATCTATGAACCCGCCCCTACTTTTGACTTTTGACTTTTGGCATATCTTCTGTTGTCGCGATATTTTCGGTAAACTGAGGATCGGGACACTTTATTACGCCACGCCCAAAACACTTTGAACTTTGAGCAAGGAAAATTTATAAAAACTATGGTATCGACTCACCCCACAGAGGTTCAATATACTGGTAGTCAGTATTTACCTCAAAGGCGCAGCCAAAACGCAAATGTTTCGCCCAATCAAGAACTTTTGCCTTTGACCGCCAAAGTTAATAGTCAAGACATCCTGGAAATTGGTGGGTGTGATGTCACAACCCTAGTGGAGCAGTTTGGTTCGCCTTTGTACATTTTAGATGAAGAAACGCTGCGTTTAGCTTGTCAGCAATATCGGGATACATTTAAGCAATATTACCAGGGGGAATCTCAGGTATTATACGCCTCAAAAGCCTGGAATTGTTTAGCTGTTTGCGCGATCGCAGCCTCTGAAGGTTTGGGAATAGATATAGTTTCAGGCGGCGAACTCTACACAGCCCTGAATGCTGGTGTTAGTCCTGACAAACTCTACCTCCACGGTAATAATAAATCTCGTGAAGAACTCGTTTTAGCCATCGACTCTGGTTCCACTATTGTGGCGGATAACTGGCAAGAATTGCGGACTTTGGTGGAGATGGCAGCAGCAGCACCGAGTACATCTGCCCCCATTCGCATCATGTTGCGGTTAACACCAGGGATTGAATGCCATACTCACGAATATATTCGTACTGGACATTTAGATAGTAAATTTGGTTTTGACCCCAATGATTTGGATGAAGTATTTACCTTTGTTAGTCAACAACCTTCCTTGAACTGCGTAGGGTTACACGCTCACATTGGTTCCCAAATTTTTGAACGTCAACCCCATCGCGATTTAGCGGCTGTGATGGTGCAGTGGTTAGAGAAAGCCGCAAATTACGGTTTAAACGTCACAGAATTAAATGTTGGCGGTGGTTTAGGAATTAGATACACCGAATCTGATGATCCCCCCAGTATTGAAGAATGGGTGAAGGCAATTTGTGAAGTCGTTCAATCAGCTTGTACAGCCGCAAATCTGCCTTTGCCAAAACTGCTGTGTGAACCAGGGCGATCGCTTATTGCCACAGCCTGCATCACGGCCTATACTATTGGATCATCGAAAGTCGTACCCGAAATTCGTACCTACATCTCCGTTGATGGCGGTATGTCTGATAATCCTCGACCTATTACTTATCAATCAGTTTATCGTGCAGTCGTTGCCAACAAGGTATCTGCTCCACTCACCCAAACAGTGACAATTGCGGGTAAGCATTGTGAATCAGGGGATATTCTGATTAAAAATGCCCAACTGCCAAAAACTGAACCTGGGGATATTCTGGTCATTATGGGAACTGGTGCGTACAATTACAGTATGGCATCTAACTATAATCGCTTACCCCGGCCAGCAGCCGTTGTAGTAGCCAATGGCGAAGCCAATTTAATATTGCGCCGCGAAAGTTATCAGGACTTGATTCGACAAGATTGTTTACCAGACAGACTAAACGCGCAGAAGTAACCAGTTGAAATCAGTTAACAGTTAACAGGCGTATGTAAGGAATTGAAACCCGCCACCAAAGCTTTTCACTAATTGGTGTGGTCTTTCACTAGTTATAAAACTGATAACTGATAACTGTTAACTGATAACCGATAACTGTTAATGCCTCAAGCGTCAACCTTTGGGGCATGAAAATGACAGCGAAATGACAGAACATTGAGGGAGAACAAAGAGTAATCCAGATGTCATGAGAGATTCGTGGAAGCAATGGCTGACAAACCTAGGATGGTCGCAGTCCTTGCTGCTTGGGACTCTGGATATCTTGTTAGTGTTAGCGCTGACTTATATGATACTAGTTATTATTAGTGAGCGCCGAACACTTTGGATGGTGCGGGGTTTTATTATCTTAATGCTAGCGTCAGCAATTAGCGGCAGAATGGGTCTACCACTGCTAAATTTTGTTCTAGAAAAGTTGGTGATTGGCTGCGCTGTGGCGATGGCAGTTGCTCTCCAATCAGAGTTTCGCAGATTTTTGGAACAAGTGGGACGTGGTGAATTCCAACAGTTATTTAAGCCATCCAGTTTAACAATCCCTAAGTCTGATAGTGTGATTGATGAAATTGTGGATGCGGTTAAAGAACTTTCCAAAAACCGCATAGGAGCTTTGCTGATTTTGGAAACAACTGGTCCGATTCACGAGCGAGATTTTTCTGTACCTGGAGTCAAGCTGAATGCTGATGTTTCTAAGGAACTTATCCAAACAATTTTTCAACCAAAAACTTTACTGCACGATGGGGCAACCTTGATCCGTGGCTCGCGGATTGTTTCATCAGGTATAATTTTACCACTTTCGGGACGCACAGCCTCGCGCCAGTTGGGAACACGCCATCGGGCGGCGATGGGAATTACTGAGCGAGTCGAAAATTGTATCTGTGTCGTTGTATCAGAAGAAACGGGTTCTATTTCCTTAGCGGAACGAGGAAATCTCAATCGACCACTGACCATTAGGACACTCAAAGAGTCTTTAGAGGTTCGATTATCTCCTACTGTAGACCGGGAAGCTGTGGCTCCTAGTCTGTTAGGTTTGGGTTCTCAGGTGAGTCGTAAGGCAATAGGATTAGTTTCACGTGTACTCGGATTACCATCGACCGCTTCTCGAAATAAAAAATGACAGCACAACAAACTCAATTGCAAAATTTACCCTCTGACTTAAAACGAGAACTACTGCCAAAACACGTCGCAGTGATTATGGATGGCAATGGTCGATGGGCTAAACGTCAAGGTCTACCCAGAATTATGGGACATAAGCGCGGAGTGGATGCTCTCAAGGATCTGCTGCGCTGTTGCAAAGATTGGGGTATTCAGGCACTCACGGCTTATGCTTTTTCTACTGAAAACTGGAAAAGACCCCAGGAAGAGGTAGATTTTTTAATGACTTTGTTTCAAAGGGTTCTCCGCCAAGAACTGCGGGAAATGGTTGAGGAGAATGTGCAGATTCAGTTTGTGGGCAATTTGGAGGCTCTGCCGCGATCGCTACAAGCAGAAATCTCGCGTTCAATGGCAGAAACAAGCCATAATCGTGCGATTCGCTTTACGGTCGCTACTAATTATGGCGGACGGCAGGAAATTTTACAAGCTTGCCGAGCGATCGCTCAAAAAGTCCAGCAAGGTATCATTCAACCTGATGAAATTGATGAGCAGTTATTTGAGCGTCACCTGTACACAGCCGGAATTACTGACCCCGACTTATTAATCCGTACCAGTGGCGAAATGCGGCTTTCCAATTTCCTCCTCTGGCAAATGGCTTATGGGGAAATTTATATTACTGATGCTCTCTGGCCAGATTTTGACCGGACTGAGTTTTACCGCGCCTTGTGCGCCTATCAAAAACGAGAGCGTAGATTTGGCAAAGTCTAGAACAAGAGGTTGAAAACGAATTGAAAGCTTTTTGGACTTATCCATTCCCCCTCTCCTTGGTAAGGAGAGGGACAAGTTTTGCACCGCAAAACCAGGGTGAGGTTCCTGCTGCTTTAAATTTACTGAGACAAAAAGCCAGTAATTATCAACGGTAAGAGAATTAAAGCCGACACAATTAAAACAAGTGTTGCCGGATCTATTTTAATATGATTTTTCTGTGGATCTCGCATTTGCTACCATCTCCAACAAGTTAAATATATATATCCAGCCTATAAGATATTTGCTCAATATTCCCAGTGTCTCTAGATTGAGAACTTAAATTATTTGGCTGATTATCTTCCTGACACTGGCACTAATCCTGACTTTGAACAGCATTAATAGTTTGCAATAACTGATTAGCTGTGTAAGGTTTGGCTAAAAAGGCTTTGACACCAGCATCACGAGCCGCATTAACTTTATTAGTAGTCGCCAGTCCACTCACAGCAATAATTTTTACCTTGGGGTTAATCTTTTGCAATGTCCTAATAGTTGTCATCCCATCCATAGACGGCATCACCATATCAGTTAAAACAAGAGATATTTTATCTTGATTTTCTACATATAAAGCTAGAGCCTCAATCCCATCACAGGCAGTGATAGCTTGGTAATTATGGCTTTCTAAAGATGTTTTAGTAATATCTCGAATAGTAGGTTCATCATCTACAACTAATATTAATTCTCCATTCCCTTGAGGCAAAGTCTGTTCTACTGCTTCTATAGTTGCTGTTATCTCTTGTGCTGGTAAATAAACCTGGAATTTACTGCCGTTTCCTGGTTTGCTGTCTACCTTGATAAAACCATTATGGCTTTTAATAATCCCCATGACTGTAGAAAGACCCAGCCCAGTCCCTTTCCCGGTTTCTTTAGTTGTAAAAAATGGTTCAAATATTCGATCTAATATTTCTGCGGTGATTCCCATACCTGTATCGATGACAGTAATAATTATATAGGAACCGACTTCAGCATCAATGTTCATCTTGGCGTAATTTTCATCTATGAACAGATTTTCCGCCAATATTTTTAACTTCCCGCCATCGGGCATGGCATCACGAGCATTAACACACAAATTCATCAACACTTGATGTAGTTGTGTCGCATCACCAGAGACAGTCCAAAGATTAGAGGAAATTTGACTACTAACTTCTATTGATTTGGGAAAAGTTTCTTTAATAACTTGCTGAATTTCTATAATTAAATGTCTGATTTGTAAAAGGGTACGCTCTCCCTCTAAACCACGAGTAAATGATAATACTTGATTAACTAAACTGGCTCCACGTTTAGCATTGGATATTAAAATAGGCAACAACCTCCGCGATCGCTCATCATGCATTTGCGACTCTAACAGTTGGGCTGTCATCATAATTGGAGCGAGAACATTGTTGAGGTCGTGGGCGATACCGCTTGACAAAGTACCAATACTTTCTAATCTTTGCGCCCTGAGAAACTGAGCTTCTAATTGTTTTTTTTGTGTAATATCGGTATTGACAACTAGGATAGATTGTGTTGTATTACCGAAGTTTTGAACTAATGTCCAACGGCTTTCAACAATGATTTCTTGGCCGGATTTGGTTCTTTGATGTAATTCTCCTTCCCATGAACCATGTTCCATCAGATGCTGAAATGCTATTTGTAATAGCGGTTCATTGTTTTCATGCCAAAGCTCTTGTGTTTTCTTGCCAATGGCTTCTGCTTTTGTCCAACCGTATAGGCTTTCAGCAGCTTTGTTCCAAAATAAAACAGGGTCGTCTATATCATGCACAAAAATGGCATCGGTAGCAATATCGAGTAAAGCAGCTTGTTGGCGAATTTTCTGCTCTGTTTGTTGACGTTCCATAGCGTAACGAATGGAACGCTCTAGTAGAGGGGCGTTTAACTGGTTTTTTTCTAGATAATCTGCTGCGCCTGCTTTCATCGCTTCTAGGTCTATTTCTCTGTCTCCCTGACCAGTTAATAAAATGATCGGAGATGAGCAACCGTTAGCGATCGCTTCACGCAATAGCTCTAATCCATTGTTAATTCCTAAACGATAGTCTACCAGATAAACGTCATGATGATGATGAGCGATCGCATCTTTTCCCGCTTCATAACTAGCTATCCATGACAACTCGCAGCCAGCCACCTGAAATTCTCCAAACCATTCACGAGTCAAGATATAATCATCTTCATCATCATCCACTAATAAAACTCTGATCGGCTTGTCGTTCATTGATTCCTCGCCATGCCTTCTGTTGGCAGTTGCACTATTTCAAACCAGTATTTTCCAATACTTTTCATCATCTCAACTAAACCAACAAAAGTTACTGGCTTGGTAATGAAGGAATTTGCACCTAAATTGTAAGTATGGTATATATCTTCTTTGCCATCAGAAGTAGACAGTACGATCACGGGAATATTCCGCAGGATGGGATCTGTTTTAATATCTTGAAGGACTTCAAGACCATTCTTTGTGGGCATATTTAAGTCTAATAAAATTAACCCTGGACTAGGGGCTTGGTTTTTGTCAGCATATACACCACGATTATACAGATAATCTAGCAACTCTTCACCATTGTTCACAATATGTAGATTGATTGGTAATTGGCTTTCTGCCAATGCTGCACGAACTAATATGTGATCATCTTCGTCATCTGAAGGGGTGACAACTTAGGCTCAAACCCTTATCGAATAAGGATTATGAAAGAGTCAGCCTTGAAAAGATTAAAACAAATGGGGAACCTATTCCAACATAAAAATTAGACTTGTGGGGTTTAGTTATTGACAATAGAATCAATAAAGCCAGAAAATGATGTTTACTTTTTCAAGGCGCAAACCTTCAAAACCCTTGCTGCGTATGTAATTCCAAGGTTTTTGTCACCCCGTCAGCTTCGTCATCATCTGCCATTAATATTGTGACAGTTTTTTGGTCATCCTTCACCCTGAATTATCTCCTCTCAATTAATTTAAAAAAGCCTTAATTTGTAGGTTGGGTTGTTCGCGGTAGCGTTGCGGAGCAATCAGCATCAAACCCAACAAATGCTTTGGGTTGCGCTGTCGCTTAACCCAACCTACAAAAAATTGCTAAAGTATTGTAAATAAGAACATATTTTCACATATAGCTAGACTATTTTCTCAAAATCATCTTTTTCCGGCTTTGCGCCCTCTGTGGTCAGTGCCTTGATCTCAAACACTAAGTTGACAGAATAGTAATCATATCTATTAAGTTAGAAGATGCCATTTTGGAATATTTTAGTAATCCCTCTCTAGGAAGAATAATTATAAGTTGTAATGTATCGGTAATGTAACCATAAATTTTGCACCTTCCCCTGGTTTACTTTCTACTGTAATTATCCCATGATGTCGTTCAATAATTTTGCGGCAGATGGCTAAACCCACACCAGTACCCGGATATTCCTGACGACCATGCAAACGTTGAAAAACGTTAAAAATGCGGTCAACATATTTTTGGTCAAAACCAATTCCATCATCCTCAACAGTGATTTGGCAAGTGTCATAAACTACAGAAACTTGATCGGATTGACTCTGCAACATTTGACTGTAAACTTTAACCACAGGCGGTATTTGGGGACGGTGAAATTTTAGGGAATTACCAATAAGATTTTGCAGTAATTGGCGCATTTGTAAAGGGTCAGCTTTAATAGTGGGTAAATCACCTACCTCTACACGTCCATTGCTTTGCTGAATAGTTATTTCTAAATCAGACAATACCTCTTGGATTATTTGTGTCAAATTCACCTCCACAAAAGGCTGCGCCCTAGTAGTAACGCGTGAAAGTGTCAATAAGTCTTTAATCAACGTCTGCATCCTCATAGCAGCGTTCTGCATTCGTTCTAAATAATCGCGTCCTGGTTCGCTTAAGTCGTTCTCGCAGGTAGTTTTGAGTCGCTCGCCAAAGGTGAGAATTTTACGTAGTGGTTCTTGTAAATCATGGGAAGCAATAAAGGCAAATTGTTGTAATTCTTCATTAGAACGGGCAAGTTCTTGGCGTTGACGAGTTTCTTTTTCTAAGATTAAACTCTGATCTAGAGCGATACCTATTTGATCTGCTAGTTGTCTCAACAGTTCTATTTCCCATTTATTCCATTCACGGGGACGGTAACACTGATGAGTAATGAGTAAACCCCAAAGTTTATTTTCACGGAATATCGGAACAATTAAGTTAGCCTTAACGGCAAATTCTTGTAACCATTTCACATAGCTAGGTTGGAGTCCAGCCTGTTCTATATCAGAAATCGCACTAATTTTTCCCTGGCGATATTGGTCTATGTAACCTTTTCCTAAAGAAGGTTCGTCAATATGCTTTCCTAAGACAACACGTAAACCGGGTAATACTGCTTCTTGGCGTACTTTGTAAGCACCATCGCCACATATTCGCAAAATTAATACCCGGTCGGCCTGTAGTAGCTTTTGGACTTCTGTCACGCTGGTTTGCAGAATTGTGTCAATTTGTAACGACTGGCGAACTTTTAGGGTGATATCGGCGAATAATTGCGATGCGGAAGCCGCCGCAAGGCTTTGCAAGTTTTGGCGTTTTAATTCTGTTTGTACCTGTTCGAGTTCGCATAATGCGGCGCGTCGTTGGCTAATGTCCATCATGCCGCCAATCATCCGCACTACATAACCATCTTCATCCCACACAGCCTGACCACGAGCCAAAATCCACTTATAAGAGCCATCCTGACACCGAATTTGATGCTCGCTAATAAAGAATGGAGTTTTTTTCACGCTGTGGTTAGCAATTGCTTGTTGCACAGCATCAATCTGTTCTAGATGTATCCTAGAAAACCATTCATGAACATTATGGGAAATTTCGTGATCTTCATAACCAAGCATTTCCTTCCAGCGTTGCGAAAAAAATACTTCATTAGTTTTCAGGTTCCAGTCCCAAATGCCATCATTGGTACTCCGTACAGCTAAATACCAACGTTCTTCACTCTTTTTTAGTGCATCCTCAAATCTTTGACGCTCAATAGTTGTTGCTAAGATATTAGCTACAGATTGGATAAAATAAATATCATCTTTAGTAAAAGTACGCTCCTTGGTTGTATGTGCGCCCAATACGCCAAAAGGAGATTCTTGTCCATCAATTACCACACTGATGCCACTGATCACTTGATGCTCATTTAGTAGTGGTGGGCTGTGGAATCGCGTTTCTTGATCAAGGTTAGTCACAATTACTGGTGACTGAGAAAGTAAAGTATAACCAGCTTGGGAATTTACATCAGTGCTGACTCTTGCTTGTCCCACTAGACCAGATTGCCAACCGACTCCCGCCCGCAGTAGTAACGCGTCACCATCTGGTAACAATTCTAAAATCTTGCAATATTCCACCTTTAGCAGTTGGGCAACAAGAGTTACACAGGAATCCATCAGTATATTCAACTCTGTACCAGCTAAAGCCTGTTGACTCAGTTCGGCCACAGCCGCTTGTTGATTAGCACGAGTTTCCAGTGATATCCCGACTTCCTTTGATTGGGTAATATCGATTTCTACCCCAGTCATCCGCACAGCCAAACCAGCATCATCAGAAAAAACTGCTCCTTTGCTAGCTAACCAGCGAATGTTGCCATTCGGCAGAACTACACGAAATTCAATATCATAATCTAACCCTTCGTTAATCGCTCGCTGATCCGTTTCCCTGACAAAATCCTGGTCTTCAGGATGAATGCAATTAAAAAAAGTTTCATAATTACCATCAAAAGTGCCTTTCTCCATGCCAAAGATAGTTTCCAGGGTATCAGACCAAGTAACTTGGTTGGTCAAGAGGTTCCAGTTCCAAATACCCATCTGAGCCGCCTCCAATACCATCGCCATTTCTTGCTCTCGCAATAGCGCTGACTTGGTTTGCCGTCGTAATTCCTGTATGGCATAATTAGCTTCCAAGAGACGGTATAATCTTTGAGATAAGACTGCCCATTGAATTGGCTTGGTAATGAAATCAGTTGCACCCACAGCAAAAGCTTTTTCCACAGATGCTTGATCATAAAGAGCAGTCATGATTAACACAGATGTGTTTTCAGCACCTGCAAGTTTTTGTAATTCAGCGCAACAAGTAAATCCATCCATGACCGGCATCACGGCATCCAGCAAAACTATATCTGGGCGTAGATTAGTATAGGTAGCAAGTGCCTCTAAACCATTACTCGCTTCTGCTAACTGATATCCAGCTTGTTTGATTAGATGGCACAGCTGCATTCGGGTAAAAGCATCATCATCTACAACTAAAATCAGGGCAGAATCTTTCTTTAACATACAGTTATTGAGTGCTGAGTGCTGAGTAAATAGACCACGGGATAGGGGCGCAAGGCCTTGCGCCCCTACAGACAGCGACTTTCGCCCCTACGTACAAATGTGGTTCAAATATATGAGAACTGATGTAAACAATACAACTATGACTAAGTAAGTCGGCGTGAAAATTTCAATATATTTCATTGCGAGTGTAACCGAGTGGAACGAAGCAATCACAAGGGTTTTGGAGTTTTTCCATTCTGTTACATAGTTAGGTTTATTTGTGCCGACTTACTTATATCTTCTCAAGGTCATTGCTAACTGCTGGCAAATATACCTGAAATTTTGTCCCTTTGCCGACACAACTTGATACTTTAATAAATCCATTATATTCTTTGATAATGCCTAAAACTATCGATAATCCCAATCCAGTACCTTTACCAACTTTCTTGGTTGTGAACAATGGTTCAAATATTTTGTCTAATAATTTCTCATTGATGCCTAAACCAGTGTCAGTAATTATCAGGAGCAGATAATCACCAACTTGAGTATTGGGATACATCTGGGCATAGTTTTGATCTATAAAAATGTTGTCAGCAGATATTGACAAATTACCTCCATGAGGCATTGCGTCACGAGCATTGAGACATAAATTCATCAATATCTGATAAAATTTCGTCTTATTTCCATAAATTGGGCATAAGTTTGGTTTAATTTCTATGGAGAGGCTAATTGATTTCGGAAATATTTGTTGCATCATTTGCTGCATTTCTAAAATCAAACCTTTGATCTGAATTACTTTGGGTTTAAGTACTGCTACTTTTTCAGGAATACTACCTTCGATTTCTGGGACAACAGACAAAACTTGTTTGATTAAATTAATGCCATGTTTTGTGTTATTTTCTATGATAGATAAAATTTTCTGAGTGTCGCGATCGCTGTATTTACGTTGTAATAAATGTGCTGACATTAAAATGGGTGACAAGACATTATTTAAATCGTGGGTAATCCCACTCGCAAGTATACCAATTTTCTCTACCTGTTGAGCGCGTAAAAATTGCTTTTCCAGTTCTTGGCGCTGAGTAATATCTGTATCTGCTATCAGGATAGATTTAACTTTAAAATTTTGATCATGAAGCAAAATCCAGTGACTTTGAACTGTAATTTCTGACCCGGATTTACGCTTTCTTTGCAACTCTCCCTGCCAAGACCCATACTCTAAGACATTTCGATAAATTTCTAAATAATTTGGCAAAGCTTCGTTGTGCAGAAGTTCCATCGCATTCTTACCAATAGCTTCTGCGGCTGACCAACCATAAATGTTTTTTGCACTTTTGTTCCAAGCTAAAATATTGTGAGATAAATCTTGCACAATTACAGCATCTGTTGCGATGTCTAGGAATGCTGTTTGTTCGCAGATTTGCATTTCGGCTCGTTGACGTGCAGAGATGTTTATGGAGTTACGCCGGACTTCTAGCTGTGTAACTACGAGGCGGCTAATGGCTTGCAGCGCTTCCACCTGTTTTGTAGTAATTTGGCGTGGTATGCGATCTACTATGGATATAGTCCCAATGGCCTGACCTCCTGGTACTATCAAAGGTACGCCAGCATAAAATCTCGCATAAGGTTGTGAAGTCACTACTGCGTCTGTAGCATACTCTTCATCGGCTAAGGTGTCAGGAATAATTAAAATTTCTCTTTGTTGAACGCAACGTCTACAGAAACCAATATTCATGGGTATTTGTTGAACATCCAACCCAATTTTTGCTTTAAACCATTGACGATTTGCATCAAGCAAATTAATTAAAGCTATTGGTGTATCACAAATTTGTGCGGCTAATAATACCAGATCATCGAATACTTGTTCTGGTGCAGAATCAAGAATTTCATATTGATTGAGAGCCGCAATTCTTGCTAGTTCATGATTACACACAGAAGATTTCATGAAAATTTTCCTACTAATACTAAGTTACAACCTGCCCAGAAGTGTTAATTATGGTTTGGTCAAGTTATAACGTAGGGAAGGTATCCAGATGATGCTGAATTACTGCCCGTGTTCAGTTTTTTTGCAAGTGCCATATAATTTACAAAACATCTGCTAATTCGGACTCCAGATCAGTTAAGTCTGAACTGCACTTGATCTGGATAAAATTAGGATAAAAATTATCTCAAAGGTGTCAGCAGATAACCTTGTGATCATTATAATAGTATGCCTTAAGGAGGATGACATATCAATTGGAAAAAATAAATTTTTAGCCTGCTCTCCCCTTCTCTTGATCAGATCAGGAGTATTCTATTTCAGGTATTTTCAGGTCAATAGACGACACGGTAGGGGCGCAAAGCCTTGCGCCCTAACAACAGATGTGGTTCAAATACATGAAAACTGATGTAAATCAGCATTCCTAGTTATTTGCCGCCATCAACTCAACTGCGTCTCTTTCATCCCAATCTTGTAAATACACTTTTACTATTTCTTCTTTAGCGGTAGGTAGTTGCTTACCAATAAAATCGGGGTGAATTGGGACTTCTCGATGACCTCTATCTACTAAAACAGCCAAACGAATTACTTCGGGTCTACCATACTCAGTAACGGCATTCAATGCAGCCCGAATCGTGCGACCTTTGAAAATTACGTCATCTACCAGCACAACTGTCTTCCCGGTGAGGTCAAAAGGGATATTAGTTTTGGCAGGAGTTCTTAAGCCAATTTTATCCAGATCATCTCGATAGAATGTAATATCTAATGCTCCCACTGCCACGTTCACACCTTCAAGTGTTTCTATTTGACGTGCCAATAATTCTGCTAACAGCGCTCCTCTAGTATAAATGCCAACGAGTACCAATTGGGATAAATCACGGGACTTTTCCACAATCTGAGAGGCTAGGCGAGTTAAGGTTCGACGGAGGTCTTCTGAGGAAAGAATTTCAACTACTTTGGCAGACATAGTTTAGATGGGGGAATGAGTAGAGAGCCGATGAATCGCATCTGTACAAGGAGACGGGGCGAGAAAATGTCCCCATGCTCAATGTTTTATCTTATAAGTAGGATTAATATAGCGATCGCGATCGCTAACCACAATAAAAAACAATATCGAGTTAATAATAAGGCCGTTTCAATGGTGGTTGGAGTAATGGGATGAATCGCATCTCCTAATAGTGGTTTAGGTTTAGGTATTCCCCCATACCAGTTTGTTCCTCCCATTTGTACACCCAGAATAGCAGCATAAGCGCATTCACTCCAGCCTGAGTTAGGACTGGGATCTTTGAGTGCATCTCGGCGGCACATTTGCCAAACATATCGGGGTTTACCTGATAACAGTGCCAAGGTAATCACCGTTAAGCGGCAAGGTAGCCAAGTTAAATAGTCTTCAAACCTAGCACTAAACCATCCTAAATAAGTATAGGGTGCTTGCCGATAGCCCACCATAGAATCCAGGGTACTACTAGCTTTGTATGCTAAAGCCAGAGGAATTAAACCCACACCAGGCACACAAGCACCCACAATGGCATAAAAAAGTGGAGCCATAACACCATCAGTCGCATTTTCGGTCACAGTTTCTAACACAGCCCGCAAAATTTCTGATTCTGAGAGCTTTTGTGTATCTCGACCTACATAATTACTTAAAGTCTGACGAGCTGATTCTAAATCTCCGGCTGTTAATGGTTTTAAAACGTGATTCGCAGCTGTGCGGAGACTTTTAAAAGCGAAACAACTAGCCAGAAGAATGCTTTCTAAGACAATCCCCCACAATGGATGCAGCGCTTGGGCTGTTTGAATTATTAACCAACCTACACAGCCACTACCAAATATTAAAATTATCGCTAAAAAAATTCCCGCTATCCGTTGTGTGAGAGAATTCTGACAAACTTGAATAAAAAATTTAGTCAGGCGAGAGATTATCCACCCCATAACTTGCACGGGATGAGGCCAACCCCAAGGATCACCAATGAAATAATCTAATAGTGCAGCAACGATCAAAACTACAGATGATCTCATTTGTCTTGTGTGTGAAAGCGAATGACTAATAACCACTGACTAAACAACAAAACTAGCTTCTTCTCCCAGAGACGCTTGCCAACTTCGAGCATCGTAATAGAGATCAGCTAGAGTAATACTGTACAAAGCTTCTTTGAGCTTTTGGTTGAGTCTTTTCCAGAGAGTGAATGTTACCCAATCTTCAGTTTGCGCCGGCGTTGGTGTGTGATGGGGTAAACGAGTAATATTTTCGCCGACGGCTTCTAAAATTTGACCTATTGAAATTTGTACAGGCTTTAATGCTAGTTGATAACCGCCAACGCTACCCCGAATTGATTTAACTAATCCAGCCCGACGCATTTCTATGAGTAACTTTTCTAGGTAAGGGGCGGGAATATCTTGACGAAGTGCGATCGCTCTCACTGATGCCGGACCATAACCTGGCTGTAAACTTAAATCTAGCAATGCCTTTACACTGTAGTGTCCTCTGGTAGTTAGTTTCATGCGGGCAAATTTTTTTATTTATGCTCAAAAAAAATAAATATTGATGTCGAGATGCAAAGCAGAAGAAATAATGCGTCCTTGTTTGGGAGAAACTAAATTTAGGGATTTCCAGAAAATAAATTGCCCCATTTCATCAGACCATATTTGTTCTTTATCCCCCCTGCTCCCTGCTCCCTGCTCCCCTGCCTACCTCAGCAATGGAATATTTTTTTAATTGTCAGTCCCTGATATATGGGTTCTTCGCCTCTGCCCCCTGCCCCCTGTTCCCTTTCCTCTCTTTCGACCAGTGAATAATTGCTAATGGTAATGATTAAAGGATCAGTTTTGCTGATCATCTTATGTTCTCATTATCAAGCTTACCAGCTATACAAGTTTTGAGCGTGGCTTTAGGAAACTTAAACAAATATAGTCTAGCAGAGATCACAAACTGGATATAGTTATGAAGATTATAGAAAATAGATTGTCTTGACAATATTGATAATTGTGTAACAATTTCATATCAGAGTGTAATATACTTGGCAAAGCTGAGATCAAAACTAAAGGATTCTGTTCTTACTAGTTCAACGTCAGCTAAAATAAAATCGATTCAACTACTTCAACCATTCATTTCTCATCTAAGTTGATGCCTAAACTGAAAAAAATAGAACCCCTACTGGGTGAAGAACTGCTCAAAAAAGTTAAAGAGCTAGAGAGCCTTAGCAAAGAAGATAAAGCCAAGCAGTGCGGCTACTCTACCATCACCAAAAATGGTATAGAGCGTGTGAATATGATGAAATTCTTGAATGCCCTCATTGATGCTGAAGGCATTCAGTTAGACAGTTCACCCAGTGCCAATGGACGTGGCGGGCGCAGTGCTAGCTATAGAATTAGCGTGCAATCCAACGGTAATTTATTGATAGGTTCAGCTTATACAAAACAGATGAATCTTGAACCAGGAGATGAGTTTCTCATTACCTTGGGGAAAAAACATATTCGTCTCAGACAGGTAGACGCAGATGAGAAGGAAGGCGTGGAAGCCCTAGAGGCTACAGCTTAATAATTTGTCAGTTGTCAGTTGTCAGTTGTCAGTCGTTAATTTTTTCGCTGGCCACTGACCATTGGCTTATAACTAATGACCAATAACTAATGACCAATGACTAATGACCAATGACTAATGACTCAATTCCTGAAGTGCCTTGTGCGTTACAGCCAAGCTGGATATTAATGTAACTTGCTCCCGTTCTAGTAAGCCTAAAATATATTCATAATTATCTCGTGCTACCACTGGTAACTGGTGTAATCCTCTAAGGGTCATGCGATCTAAAGCTTCAGACAAGAGTTCATCTCGCCAAGCATAGATAATCTCAGTTGTACAAATATCAATCAGAGTTTGATTAACTAAATTGCTGGAAATTTCACTAGCAGAATGGGACTGATTTTGCGGTAGACGCAGAACACGATTAATATCTTCTATAGAGAGTATACCCACTAATTGTTCTGCTTCATCAATTACTAAAGCACTACGACAGCGATCGCGGATCATTTCCAGCGCTGCTTCTAACACTCCCAAGTTTGCCGGCAACTTTTTTGGAGAAATCAGCATAGCATCTTCTACCAAAAGTTGTTGCACAATTTCCGCCTGTTCGTCTTTCAACTCAGAAAGACCAATTTGTTGCAAATTAGAATTAGAGTTAAAATTGGGCTTAAACTGTTCTATTACCCATACACTTAAACCCACTGCTGCCATTAAAGGTAAAACAATGCGGTAGTCACGGGTTAACTCAAATAACATCAAAATAGCTGTTAATGGCGCTCTCACACTTGCGGCTAAAACTGCTGCCATCCCCACCATTGCATAGGCTGGGGGAGCCGCCATCACTGCACCAACAGCCGGAAATAGGAGGGTGACGGTTTTAGCGTAAGCAGCTCCAAAAGAAGCACCCAGAAACATCGCTGGTGCAAATAAACCACCCACAAAACCACTACCAGTACTGATGGCTGTCAGCAATAATTTCAATACCAACAATACAACCAATAATTGCAGAGAAAACTCTACATCCTGAAGCATAGCTTCCACAGTTTCATAGCCGATGCCTAAAATTTGGGGAACTTGTAAAGCGACTCCACCGAGAATTACGCCACCAATTAAGGGATGAATGGGTCTAGGGATGCGTTTAAACAAGCCAAAACCAGGAATTAACCCAGCAAAGCCAGCTTTTGCTAACCGAATTGTGCCTGTATAAGTCAGAGAAACTAAACTTGCGCCTAAACCTAACCCCAGATAAAGCGGTAATTCCAAAAGACTACGGACTTGGTAAACAGGTAAATCAAACGCAGGTTGTGCGCCCAAACCAATTTGAGCAATTAATGCTGCTACGACTGCGGCCAGCAGAACTACACTCACAGCCGAAGTAGCAAAAGATGTTGCCCCCATGACTACTTCTAGAGCAAAAAATACCCCCGCGATGGGCGCGTTAAATCCAGCCGCTAATCCAGCCGCCGCACCCGCACCTAAAAGTAACCGTTGTCGCTCTTGAGAAACTTTGAGAATTACAGATAACAGCATCCCAAAATTTGCCCCAATTTCGACACTTGGCCCTTCAGTCCCCAAGGAAGCACCACTTCCCAAAGAAACAGATGCAGCTAACATTTTTGTGACAGGCCGTAATTGTTGCTTAGTCCCACTTCCCTGAGAGGCCGCAATCATTGATGTCAGTCCAGGGCCAAAGTCTTGAGCATACCAACGCATTAATCCCACGATTAACCCACCCAGAATAGGAACACAGGCAAAAGTCCAGTTACCCCAGACACTAATTGCATCTAGAAACTTTTCTCGCATTAGGTGATGAATTAGCTCAATTAAATAGTGAAATGTGACTACGCCCATCCCCGTACCACCGCCAATGAGTAGAGCTAAAAATAGTACAACAGTCTCTGGGGATAGTTGAAAACGGTTAATCAGTTGTGTTAAACGAGTAGAAGGTGTAGGAAATATAGGTTGTTCCGTTACCTTCCTCAGTTCGCTGGGAGGCAGGAGAGTCATGGAGATATGGGATAAATGTCAGAGAAAACTTAAATTTTTAGCTGCTACTTCTTATTGTCAGCCATTCTTGATTAAGCAAACAAGTTAAGTGTAATTTGATGGATTTACAAAGCTTTAGTAAAAAAACATGAGGCTTGTTAAAATTTTTATCATGACAATGGTTAAATAAGAGAGAATTAATGGTCAACGGTCAAACAATTTGGGATTTTCGATTGACTGTATTCCCTTGTGGATACACCTTGGGGATTTTAGATTGATCAATTAGGTATAGCCGAGGGGCTTGAACCAAAAAAACAATCCAAAATTCAAAATCCCAAATTGGCGCGATCAGATTGCTATTTGGGTGGGAGTCAGGGCTAACTTATTTATCTGTAGAGAAAATATAGTTTCTGTAAACTGAATGAATGCACCATCGGCAAGCAGGAAAAAACAGCCATCTTCAACCAAATCTAGCTATACTCGTGTTGTGACCATTGAGCCATGCTTCGTAGGAATACAATTACACAGATTGATTCGTGGCTGATGTCAGATCACACTGTGAGGTCTACTAAGTATTTTTCAAAAATGCAATATAGCTATTGTTATAGAGCGAGTAAATGGACTAAGCGGACGAGGTAGATGAATATACACACCTTTGATAATGATTATGTTGCTTGCCCAATTTGTCAAAGAAATGCCAAGCAAAGACTGGCCGACTCACATATTGGCTTGTTTAGCTGTCCGTATTGTCAGCAAAGGCTAGTCGTCTGTCGCAGTGGCCATTACGTCCGCGATCCGTTTATGCTTAAACAGATTATGCTTTGTTCGTCTCTACGTCGTCAAAGTAGCCCTTTAGCTAGAATTATACGAGATTTTATTCTAATTAAGCGTCCAGTATTAAGCTTGGTTGTGGGTCTGGCTATTTTCTTGAGCATGATCACAATGACGCAGCAAAATACAAAATACGATCCGCAACTTCCTACAACGGAAGAAATTCAACCAGGGGAGTCTTTCTGAGTGCTGAGTGCTGAGTGGGGAGTTTGGAGTGCTGAGTGCTGAGTGGGGAGTTTGGAGTGCTGAGTGGGGAGTGTAGAGTGTGGAGTGGGGAGTGGGGAGTGGGGAGTGTCAAGAAATCCAGTAGTTTGATCTCATCAATAGCAGTAGAGAAAGATAACTTCCCCAACACAAAATTTTCAGGAATTCTCCATTACCTCTTTCTGCCAAAATAGCCGCTAACGTCATAGTTAAAGCTACGGCCGCAAAAATCAGCTGTAAGTCAGTTTTCTGTACTGTGCCGCTACTGAAGTAAATGCTACCAGCCGAAGCGACTACAGCTAGTATTGACAAACCAGCCACCCAAGACCGTGGATAGGATGATCCGATGGGCAAATTTTCTACTTCTGCTAACTGAGCGCCAAAAGCTAAGGCTAAACTAGGGTAAGTTGGCAATACGTACCAAGGTAGTTTGATACTCAATAAGGAAATGATTACTAAATAGACAAGACTCCATACCAACAGGAATTTTGCCCAGCTGAGATTAAGATTTTCCCAAATTAAGCGCAGAGTTTGGGGTAAAAAAATCAACCAAGGCCATGTCCACTTCAGGATTTCAATCACATAGTACCAGGGTGATGCAGAATTTCCTTCAATGGCTGTGTTGATTTTTCTTAAGGATTGATTGACAAGGCCAACTTGAGCAAAACTATAACCGTAATGCAGTAGTTGGGCGCTATACCAAGCAGCTACAGGTAAAATGCCAATGAAGATGCCGATCCAGAAATAATGACTGGTGAGCAATCTTGGGGTATCCCAAAACAAAAAGACAATGGCGATCGCACTGAGTAATATACCGAATAATCCCTGAGTTAAACAAATCAAACCCAGTCCGATGCCAATACCAAGACAGTAACGTAAGTCCCGGCGCGATCGCAACACGCACAGCATCATCACCATTAAAAAACTGACAACTGCGCCATCTAAAATCGCCAATCGACCATGACGCACCACTGGCAGCATTGTGAGATAAATTACAGCACTATAAATAGCTGCCCAACGTTGACGAAATATCTCCCGACCAATACAGTACAGTAATGGTACGGAAAATGCCGTGAGAATTGCACTAGGTAAACGAGTTGTCCATTCATTCACACCTGCGATAGAATAAGCCCCAGCAATCAACCAATGTATGAAAGGTGGTTTGTAATGATACGGTTCACCGCCTAGGGTTGGGTAAAGCCATCGCATAGAACCTGCGGGAGCATTCCAAATTTCCCTAGCCACCTGCGCCACAGTAGCTTCATCCCCATCTCGCAGAGGCAATTCTCCTAGATTGATACTAAACAGTAACACTGCGGCCAACAGCAATACTATTAGCCACAGCCAATCAATCCATTTATTAACTACACGATGCTGTTTTTCTAGATGGCCCCAAACAAAGCTTCCTTCTTGCATATTCTATGATCATCATTTTACTTGCTGGTTTGATTACGTCGTCATTAGTTGTTGGGGGTGCATACCCCAGTGGTCGTAAAAACTCCAGTAAGAACTGTTAAAACTATATCTCTTCTGAGTTTGTTTAACTAAGGACTAAAGACCAATAACTAATGATTCCGCCTAGGGATTTGATTACATAGAGACTAAAACCAATCTCCAATGTTGCCACCCTGTGAAAATATATATTCTGCACAATTGCTAAGTTCTCAGGTTAGCTTATTTTTCTCTGGAGAACGATAAAAATTTGGCAAATTCCGCTAAATTTTCTTCAAGTTATTTAACAATTATTCTTGGGTAGAAATGATACAAATAATAGCAATATAAATATGCTAGTTACCTGTTGAGGAAAATGCCCATGAGTTTACCTTTTATTTTAGATATAACAATTGGTTTAATTTTTATCTACTTAATTTTAAGCTTGTTAGCTTCCGAAATCCAAGAAATGATTACTACCGTTTTACAATGGCGTGCAGTCCACCTAAAAAAATCCATTGAGATTCTTGTAGCTGGTGATGCCAGCAATTCTGACAATGATCGTGTAATTAGCTTTGTCAATGACTTGTACAACCATCCCTTGATTAAAAGTGTCAACCAAGAATCCAAAGGATTTTTGACGAATTTACCTCGCAAGTTGATTTGGTTCTTATCATCTCTTCCTGTAAAATTTTCCCTATCTGGAGAAAAAAGAACTAAAAGTATTTTTGGATATACACAATATAAAACAGAAGATATTAAAGATGACAATACCAAGTCGATGAAACACAGTGCGCCGTCCTATATTCCGGCGGAGACTTTTGCGACAACTTTAATGGAAACATTAGGGATACCAGTACTTGTTCAAAAGTTGACTGAATCCAGGCTGATTAATTTTAAAAATGAACAGTTACATGAGATACAAAATATCTTATTAAAGTTTCATAACCAGGTAAATAATATAGATGATCATATAAATACATTTTCTGTGAATAGCTACCATGATTTTACAGAAATAGTGGAAGAAAGCTTTGCCAAAATTATTGTTGATTTTGAAAAAAATAAAACTGACTTAGCGACTAGTATAAATCGGATGCAGCACAGTATAGATAGGTACATAGAAGTTTTTCAAGAAGATATGCCAGATGATTTTTTTGCTGGCAAAACTTTGCAAAAATTAAAATTTTTTAGAGAAGATGTTTTTAGCAATATTGAACAAACTATTTCACTTAAATGCTTAAGACCGAATATTCATGAAGTTGTACAGTTAATCAATATCGGTAGTGATGTTCACCAAGGATTACGCAATGAATTTCAAGACAAAGATAGTGAGGTCTATCAAAAATTTCAATATTTTAGCGAAAAATTACAAATTTTTACACAAAGTTTGCCACCATCTGTAATCAATAACATGGCTACCTTATCAAAACGTGCCGAAATAAAAGCTAAAACTACAGAGGAAGGAATTTATATATTACAACAAGAGATAGAGCAAACTTTTGATAAATCAATGGAACGAGCTGCTGGTGTTTACAGACGAAATGCCAAAGGAGTGGCACTTTTAATTGGCTTTACCATTGCCATACTTGCCAATGCTGATGCGTTTCATATTGTGAGCAGATTATCAAAAGATTCTTCTATACGGATTGCCATCGTTAATAGTGCTGGGCAAATTGTGCAGAGTAATAATTTAGATTCCTCGAACAATTTAGCTAATTTAAAACAACAAACTGAAGAAGTTTTGGGAGATATTGCTTTACCCATTGGTTGGAGTGCTATTAATTTAGAACAGCAAATTGATTGGCATGAAACTAATAAATATAATTTTTCTATCTGGAAAGCTATAACTATGATTTTCGGCTGGTTTGTCAGTGGTATTGCGATTTCGATGGGTGCGCCCTTTTGGTTTGATTTACTGGGTAAATTTGTAAATGTGCGGAATGCAGGGAAAGCACCGATTTCTGCGCCTAAAAAATAAAATCGTAGAAGTTACGCATTGATAACTAACATTAAATATGTATCGTCAAAAACCATATCTTTCGTAGGGGTTTAGCAATGCTAAACCCTAATGCTGGTCTATTTACAATCAAAATAATCAAGGATAAAAGTCTGAAACGACGTATTTTATGGAAATCATACTCTGATTAAGTTGATTGGCAATACCGCGATTCAATTAACTGATAATGGTGCTGATGATCAAACAGGAATCTTCTCCCAGTCAGTCTCGGCAGGCCAGTTAATTGGATTTCAGATTACCACAAACGATAATCGCTTCGGCCGTGCAAGTGTTACCATTTCTGACTTCAGCGTTGCCGCCGATCCTGTTGATACAGTCATTCCCACACCTGCGATGCTACCCGGTTTAATAGGCATGGGCATCGCGGCTTGGCGTAAAAAGCGCCAACAAAATGCCTCTAAATCAGGGTTGTCGGATTAATTCCACTCTGCGCCTAAAAAATAAAAATTATCCGTAATTCCCAGGCTTTTTCTTGGCGAATAATTTCAATTTGTTTGATAAATTCTCGCAAATAAAACCTGCGTTCTGCTTCTGACAAGTCGAACCAAAATTGCGGAATAGAAACAGCTTGAGCGACAGAACGCAAGTTGACTGGGGGAAGTGTGGCTAGTTTGGCTTGGAGTTGAGAAATTTCTGTGCGGAGTTTGTAAGCTCTTAATTGCGCGGTTTCATCATCTAAAATCCCGGTGGTGATTAAAGCGGGTAACTGCTGGAGAATTTCTTGCTGACGGGCGATCGCTTGCCCTAAACTGTTCTTAATGCTATCCAACTGCGGAAAATCCATTCCGGCTACAGCTAGAGGTAAGTCACGACACACAATCCTAATCGTCTTTTCTAATACATCCTGATAGGGAATAGCCCGACATTTGGGGTTTTGAGGACAGCTAATAGGACGTAAATAAAGATACTCTTTATCTTGGTAGCGCTGGCTAACACGGGTGACAGTTGTATGTGATTGACACTGACTACAAACCACCAACCCGGCTAAAGAACGGGGGGCGCTAGCAGTTCGAGATGGTAAACGACTGTTACGGCGTAAAATTCGGTCAATTTGAGCGGCTTCTTCTCTAGAAATTATGGGAATATGGGTATCAGAAATAATTTGCTCATCCTGATAAGCCGTATCACCACGATAAACGGGATTAGTCAGCCAGCGTCTGCCGGTAGTGACAGAAATTTTTTTCCCATATTTTTTCGCCAAGTGACGCACTGCACCACGTAGGGAACCATAGAGTAAAAACTGTTCAAAAAATTCTTTGACTACTGGTGAGGTACTGCGATCAATTGTATATTTTTCTTTACTCCGACGATAGCCATAAGGCACTTTACCCGGAGGTGGTGAGGCTTTCAGACGATTATAGGCGTGTGCTTGACGGATACTGCGGCTATGGTGCTGTCGTTGGATTTCGTGTAGCAATTTCCACAAATCAGAACCAAGATGGGAATTTTCCGAAGTGTAGGGTTGTTCGGTAGCTATGATGATTATCCCCATTGCCTCGATTTCATGCAAGCGATCGCTTACTTCCTCCAAACTATCTCCCAGTTCTTCTAAACGATGGATGAGCAGATAATTTGCTGGTTCAGTTTGACAATCTGTGATTAATTTTTGTAACTGCGTTCTTTTGCCCAAATCTTGATAAACTCGATCCACCTCCCATCCCCAATCATTGACATCAACAGAAGATTCTAGTAAAGGATTACTGTAAGAGTAAGCAATAATTTTCATTGCTGACTTAGTTCGATAATATTCCCATCCGGGTCTTGAGTGAAGAGGGCAGCGCGACCAGAAGCACTCACTTGAATGGGATAATTTTGATTGAGTAACTCTTGTTTAGCAACATCCAAATTAGCAACAGAAAAAGCAACGTGAGGATTGCGTCCCCATTTTTGATCAGGCTGATCTGTAGGGACAGTAGTTACAACTATCAGGTGAATTTGATAGTTACCCACTTGATACCATGCACCAGGATACTTTAAAGAGCGGTCTATTTTGGATAATCCCAATACATTGCCATAAAAATTTGCGGATTTTGCTAAGTCAGTCACGAGAATCGCTGTATGGAGAGACTGGATAATCTGCATTGTCTATCTGCTCAGTAAAATAAAATGCTCAGTGCTTTCCACTGAAAGGCTCAGATCCCTGACTTATTTAAGAAGTCGAGAATCTAGGTATCATATTTACTTATTATATTCCGTGAATTCAAAAAATTCTTTAAAAGTCAGCCATTTGAAATGCTTAATCCTGACTTGCGATAGAGTTATACGCCCAAAATTTGAGTTGAATAGAAAGTGTGATCTTTGACAATCAACTGACTATAGATAAACCGTTGTAATTTGTTTAATAAATTAGTTGCAGCGACATTTGAGCTAACAACTAAGTTTTTCATCAAGATTTATAGCGGTTTTCATAAGAGTGAAAACCGTGTTGATAGCTTGAAGTCCTTGATGTAGGGGCGGGTTTACAGATATGATCAATTACCAACAATAATTTTCATAAACCCCCCCCTACTGGCTTTATACTCAACACTTTGCCATTACATACCAGAGGTAAAAATGAATATAGAAAACGTCAACAGAGCAAGAATGACTGAGCGCTACTGCGCTTTGAGCATCGGCGTTATTTATTTGCTATTAGGTTTAGCTGGATTTATCCCAGCGTTGGTTTCATTACCAGGGACAAGCGCATCTTATATCCCGGCTGATATATCTCCTAACGCTTATGCTGCCGGATTTGGTTTGATATTTGGGGTAATTCCCACTAATTTCTTGCATAATCTTGTCCGTTGCGCTGTAGGATTTTGGGGAATTGCTTCCTATAACAACGCTAACAGCGCTCGCATATTCAATCGTGTTTTTGCAGTTGCTTATGCTGTACTAGCAATTATGGGATTTTTACCATTTGCTAAGTCATTTTTTGGCTTAATGCCTATTTTTGGAATTAATGCTTGGCTGAATGCTCTAGCTGCTATTGCGGCTGGATATTACGGTATTGTCATCCCAGCAAAAATTATGGGTGTTAATGTATCCCAAAACGTCTAAGCAAAAACAAGCAAAAATACTGAAAAATGAATTTATTATGAATTTTGTTGAAAGCTCTAGAGGTACTATAACCATTCTGGAGCATTTTTTTGGTGAATAATTGGGAAATTGAGAGAAATGATGACTCTCGTTGCTAGTCTTTACGCAAATGCGCTGACATTTTTTATGTTCCTGCTTCATAAATCTCGCATAAATACGGTTACGCTAATTTGTACTTATGAGCAAAACTGCATTTATCGAGTTTATTAGGGTGCATTTTATGAACTACCCTGCAAAGACTGTTATTAGAGGCAATTGGGATATAGCCAAAGAAGTTGCAACTCAGTGGGAGCGAGCCTCACTCATGGAAATCCGTGCTTATTGTTTAGAGATTTTGCAAGAAATAGGATGTTCTAATACCGAACTTCCCGTTAACTTACAAACTCGTGAACAGCAGTTAAATTTTATTGCTGGTTTTGCATCTTTTGCTTTTGGGGAGGTACAAAATGTCGAAAGTATTAATTGAAAATGCCTGGGATGAACCAGAATGGGCGGAAGAAGCTGTTTTTCCGGCAACTGAGCAAGAATTGTTGTTTTTAACCCAAAAACTTGCAGAATTGGAAATTCCCATTAAGGTTTTCTTACAAGCTGTATCTATAGCTGCTTATGACTGTTTATCAGCTTTTCGTTATGCTGATAAATATTTGAATCTTTCCCAGAAATAATCATAAAAGCGCTTTCACCCTCAAACAATGGCAACTATAGCAATCCGGTTTGATTGATGAAAAAATTAAGTATTGTAGTGGATTGGACGTAGGTTGGGTTAAGCGCAGCGCAACCCAACGCTACCAATGATGTTGGGTTTCCTTATGTCAACCCAAACTACAATTTTTTGGATCATTTTACGCTTGTCACGCCACTACGTGTCTTTAAGCGCCAAGCGCAGGCTACGCCAACAAAAATCAAATAGTAGCCCTATATGAAAAATTGAAACCACAGATAGAAGAAAATACTGAACAAATTCAGTAATCTGAGGCTAGTAACTCGAAGATCAGGAAAATAGCAGTGGTTCCAATTAAAGATAAAAACCCTACAGAAATTACGCCTTATGTAACTTATGCACTGATTGCAGCTAACGTTTTAGCTTTTCTTTATGAAGCAAGTCTTCCTCCCCAAGCATTAAATCAGTTTTTTCATCTAGCGGCCGTAATTCCCCAAGAACTGAGCTTAAGTTTTTCTGGAATCTCTGTCAATCAGCCGGTACCAGAATGGGCAACTTTAATTACCGCCCAATTTTTGCATGGTGGTTTCTTGCATCTAGCCGGCAATATGCTGTTTCTTTGGGTTTTTGGGAATAATATTGAAGAAAAGTTAGGACGTGCTAAATATTTACTATTTTATTTATCTTGCGGTGCTTTGGCATCCTTGGCACAATGGTTCTTCGCTCAAGATTCTACCATTCCTTCATTAGGAGCAAGTGGTGCGATCGCTGGCGTGATGGGAGCATATATTTTGCGGTTTCCCCAAGTTGAAATCATCGGTGTCATACCTTTAGGATTCTTCTTTCCCTCTTTCCGGGTTCCAGCATATTTCTTTTTGGGATTCTGGTTCATCCAACAAGCTTTTTACGGAATAGCCAGTTTAGAAGCGCCCACAAATATCGGTATGGAAAGCGGTGGTATTGCCTATTGGGCCCATGCCGGAGGTTTTGTATTTGGGGCAGTTCTTGGCCCACTGCTGGGCTTATTTAACGATAAATCTCAACAAGAATCTTTATCTGGGTAAGTAGGTGCTAAAATCTCAGCAGTTTTTTTTCAGACGTGATTTGTCGCATTTTAGCATCTTGCTATGGCAGCACAGGCTATATTGCAAATAATCAATAATTAGGAAAAACACCTGTGTTTCCCCTCCATGACGAAAACCCAATACGCATCACCCCATACTTTACTTATGGGTTGATTGGTTTGAATATTGTAGTCTTCCTTCACGAAGTAAGTCTATCCAGTGAACAATTAGATCAATTCTTTCGGATGTATGCGGTAATACCGCGAGAGTTAACCAATAACTTTGCTCAAGAGTGGACAACTTTATTTACGTCACAATTCTTGCACGGTGGTTGGTGGCATCTGATCTCAAATATGGTGTTTCTCTGGGTCTTTGGTAACAATATTGAAGACCGGATGGGTCATTCCAAGTATTTGATTTTTTATCTAGCTTGTGGTGCTTTAGCTGCTTTGTGCCAATGGTTTATTAGTATGGATTCCACTATACCTTCTTTAGGAGCAAGTGGTGCGATCGCTGGAGTTCTCGGTGCTTATGTGATTCGTTTCCCGCAATCTAGAATTCTCACCTTAGTCTTTTTGGGTTTTTTCATCACTACAATCAGGATTCCAGCAATGATTCTGATCGGGATTTTCGTAGTCCAGAATGTGATATCAGGTCTTCTCAGTCTACAAGCTGCTGCTAATATGGCTGTGGAATCAGGTGGAGTTGCTTACTGGGCGCACATTGGCGGCTTTGCTTTTGGGATAATTCTGGCTCCATTATTCGGGTTATTTCGACACGACTAAATGAGTGATAAGTCATATAGCAAAACTCAGCACTCAGCACTCAATTCTGGTTCACACTGGCTGAAACTTCTGGAAAAATTAAGGCTTCTTCTTCAGGTAAGACAGGCGGAGGTGAGGACACGAAAATATCAGCACCATTGACAATTACTCCTAACAAGCCCAGTTCAGCTTCAACTAATTGGTCAATAGCTTCTCCTAACATATTTTCTTGTGTACGGTTGGGACGAGCTACTAATACTATGCCATCGCTATAGGGTTGGATTAACAAAGGATCGTTGGATAAACTGAGGGCATTAGTATCTAAAATTACTAAATCAAAGCGTTCCCTGACATCCTCTATCAGCCTTCGCATTTCGCTTGATTCAAGAATAGCGGCAGATTGACGCAAAGGACCAGGGCTAGGAATAATGTATAAATTTTCCACATCAGGAACTAAACGAACACATTCATTCAATCTGGCATAGTAGCGCAGGGGTTCAAAACTGGCATCGGAATCTGGGGTAACATTCAAGGATGAAGCATGAGAAGGCGATCGCAAGTCTGTTTCGATGATCAAGGTTCTTTTACCAGCTAGGGCAGAAGCGATACCTAAGTTATAAGCACTGACTGTCTTACCTTCTTGGCTGCTAGTGCTAGTAATCAATAGCACTTTGAAATCTCGACCACCAATCCGACGCAAATTGCTGCGAAACTTTTCATAAAACTCCAAATAGGGAGAATCAGGGGAAAGTACTACAGGCAAAGCTGTTGTATCCAAATCATCAACAGGCATTAACGGCAGTTCTCCCAACTGAGCAACTTCCCTTTGTCTGAGGCTGTCGCGGATATCTTCCTTGGTTTTGAAAGTGCCTTCCAGGGAACCCAACAAAAATATTACCCCACCACCAACTAGCAATCCAAATAAACCACCAATACCTAAAGTCAGAGGCACACTCTGAGGTTTAGTGGCATTACTGACAACCTTAGGCGCTCTGGCAATTGTTAAGCTAGTAACTGTTTCTGCTTCTGCGGCTTTAGAGTCGGCCAGCTTAGACTGCATTTGGTCGAAAATCGCTTTTTTCAGTCCTAATTCCTGTTCTAAACGCGATCGCGCTAGTTGCTTGTTGGGTATTTGAGAATACTCTTGCCGCAATCGCTCTTCTTCTCTAGTTTGTTGAGCTAATTGTTGTTCGAGTGTTTCTTTTTGGGTTTCCAAAGCTACCATCTGATTAGCCAGTTGTTGTCGAGCTGGGTCTAAGTTGCTTTGGGCGCGGATACCGGAAACACCCCCACCAGGTAGAGGAGCCGCATTACCCCCTCCTCCTACTACCTCAGCAGCGCGTTGTTGCAGCAATTCTTCAATAGATTGCTTCTGACGCACCAATTGAATCATGGTGGGATTTTCAGGTCGGAAATCTTTACTGAGTAAACTTATTTGTGATTCTATTTGATAGATTTGCGATCGCAAGCTAGAAAGAATGGGATCGGCACTCAACGCCGAAGAAACATAGGCTTGTGCCACAGTTAAACCCAACTTGTCTTGCAAACTGCGAATTTGGGCATCAATTCCGGCAATAGTTAGTTGAATTGACCTTTGCTGATTTTGACTACTAGTTACTGCACCCAGCAAACTACCATTCTCAGCCGCCAATATTGCCGGACGCTCCAGGCGGTCATACTGTTCAAGCTTTTGTTCTGCTGCTTCCAGTTCTGATTTCGCCTGCGGTAAGCGCTCATTAATTTTTTCAATAATTGCGTTTAATCGCCCACTATTAATCTCACCACTCAGGGCAATCATCGCTTGCATTAATTCCTGCAAAACTTGCTGCGATCGCTTAGAGTCAGTATCTTGATATTTTAACTCAATGATTGAGGATTGCCGTTGTCCTGTCGGACTTCTGTCCGGTAGACGCAGAGCTACATTTGCCCCAATAATGTTTGGTTTTACACTGACTTTCGCGGCTACACGTTCAATTATCTGGTCTGACAGCAAAACTTGCTGAGTCAGTTCTTGCCCTTGTTTTTGAATTTCACTACCAGTCGCCGAAAAGGAAACTGGTGGATTAGTGTAAGCAAGTGCGGCATCTGCTACGTAGCTGGGTGGTGGTTCTGGCTGTGTCGCCACAATTGTTGACCCTGCAAGTATTAAAGCAAAACTGCCCAATCCAATCCATTTATATTTCTCAAAAGCAATTAAATAGCGCTTAACAATTGGTGGAGTCATAATAAACAATTCAAAATTTAAAATTGAACACTGTTCTCGACCTGGATTTGAACACCGACTAATACATAAACTACTTGTAAAACTCAATTCTTGGCGTTATGTATAGGTAGAGGTTTTAGACTCTTTATTGACTGACAAATTAGATAGTGGTTCCAGAATACAGCTTGGCAAAAATCAACCCCACACCCATGAACCCCATGCTATTCCCCCATTACGAATTACGAATTACGTTCGCGCAGCGTTTCCGATAGCGCAGCGTGGCGTTAGCCATAGGAAATATTACGAATTACGAATTACCTACCACTACCACCAAAGTTTTCAAAGAAATTCAGGAAAGAGCGTATATTGAAAAAAGGCTGTGTAATGGTATTAAGAAGATTAGAAAGTCTCCCAACTAAATTGCGTCCTACAACAATTACATCATTATCTTGAAGTGGCACATTTTGAGATGCATCGCCAGCCAGAGCCTTTCTCGCATCCAATTTTTGGGTTACAGCTCTACCTTGTTCAGCATCGAAGCGAACTAGGGCAATGTCCCGAAGATTAGCACTATCTAGATTTATTCCTCCTAAAACATCGATAAAAGTACTGCCATTAGGTAATGCTTGAGTCACTATTCCCGAAGAAGTGTAATTTAAAACCCGGACGCGAATTTGTTGTACAGCTAAGGATGAACGAGCAACTAAGTTGCGATCGTAACCGTCATTAGTACCAATCTCTTGACGTGGGATAATAACCGCATCTCCATCTTGTAAGCGTAAGCTTGGTATTGACCCGTCATTTTGCAATACTGCATACAAGTCAACAGTTTGTGAAATCACCGAACCATCAATCAACCGCCGACGGACTTGCACTTGCCGTAGGTCTGCCGTCACTGTAGAACCACCAGCGATAAATAGAGCATCAGCAACACGGGGTGTTGCGGAATTAACAGGATAAATTCCTGGTCGAAACACCTCACCGCTAATGCTAATTTGAACTGGTCGTGGTGTTGCTAGTGACACCACCAAAAGCGGTTCCACCAAAATACTGCTTAAACTCAAACGAATTTTTTCTTGTGCTTCATTTAAACTCAAGCCTTGTAAAGAGACTGTTCCCACCTGCGGAACAACTATATTGCCTTCTAAATCAATTTGAGCTTGAAAACTCGAATCTGGACGCTGCCCTATTAAAGATAAAACGATTACAGGATCAATGACAAAACGATCCAGCGACACTCGAATTTTTTCTTGTGCTTCTTCAAAGGTTAAACCTTGTAGCGACAACGTGCCAAGTAGCGGCACAATAATATTGCCTTCTGGATTGATTGAGGATTGAAAACTCAAATCAGGGAAACGTTGCACTGCAACGCTAATTGTATCTCCGGGGCCTAAGCGATAGGGGCCAGGTGGGCGCTGAAACGCAACGTTAATCACATCTCCAGAACCCAAAAGATAGCGGTTGAGTTGAGGGGAAACCTCGTTATTCAAACTCTCATTACTGAGTGGAGGGGAAGGTGGTTGTAACGGTGGTTGTACTTTAACCGCATCGGATGGCCGAGTCGGTAATAATTGCCCTATCAAATTTCTCGAAGACGATAAAGGTTGGGCAGTAACAGGTTGAACCGCAGTTGTCAAAAAAATACTTACTTGAAAACTAACAAAATATAGGGCGCTGAATGATGCACGCATATTAGAAATAGAATCCTGGTAAAACTGAGTTCAAAGTAAATCCCACCGGTTGATGATTTTACTCTGAAGATATTTTAAATCTTTAACTGAATAGTGACGCTTATAATTTTGTGCTTGATTGTTGCTGCACAAACGCACTTGTGAATTTTTCTAAAAATGACTAGTCATCAATGTAGCTTGTACTGTTTCACCAATAGACTGAGCTAAAGCCCAAGTAGTTTCCACTTGCCCTAAAGGTTCCATCGGAATCAGGATACTGACACTAACCCAAGGAACGCGAGTTTGAGACCATTGTGCCAATTGATCTTTGAGAAACCACCGAAATGGTGAAGAATTTCCACCATTTGGCGTTGCATACCATTGTAAGACGGCGAAGGTTTCCTGCTGGGTAGAGACGCGAAAGAACCTTGCTTCCACTTTAGATTCAGTATTTTTACTCAATTGGGGGGGGTGTTTGACAGTAAATTTCGCAGAGCGAAATTGAGCTATATCCCATCGCTGCCAGCGATTTTTTCCCCAGCTATTAATATCAGTCCATTCCACTTCGGGTTGATCTTTTGGACCGTTTTGTGGATGCAAAAGTAATATTGCCCGATTTTGAGTATCTTGTTGCTGCAAAATTTGTAATGACCATTTACTTGTGCCTACCAATTGTTCTGCTTGTTCAACAGTTTGCCAATTAGGAAGGGTGATTCCGATTTGACGTATATTCCTCAATGCTGTTAGGTTGGGAACAGGTGGTGGTTGTTTCCATTGCCAGCGTCCTGTCAGGTATCCAGGAACTCCTTTAATTAGCAATAGGAATAGTAGCAATAAAAGCACTGATACATAAGTCAATTGCTTTTTTTGGAAAAACTTAGATAAGGGCTTCATTCGGAAAAATTACCATATTTACGCCAGATATTTTTGAAACCATGATCCGAAAGTTTTTGGATCAAATTGCTGAGTGTAACAGGAGGAGCAGAAGGGAAATTTTGGCAAGTCTTTTCCCTTCTATTGGTCATACAATGTGGGATTTTAAATTTCGGATTTATCCCATAAATAAATTGTGTGGCTTGTACCATTGAGGAAGCATTGGTTAATTCCTTATTCAGCAATTTCGCCTGATTCCTGAAGTTCTAGACTTGGAGAAAAATAGTTATTCATCCAATTCAGTAAGGGTACTAATAACAGCAGCAGACAAGCAGAGTAAAGGTCTCCACCCCAACTGTCATGTAGCCATTTAAAAGCTGCTTCGCGACCAGTGCCATGAAAGAAACTCAGTAAAGTGTTGCGAATGATATTGGCAATAACACTAAGGAGTAGGGCAAAAGATAAAAACCAAGTAGTAGTCCGGCGGGAAGATAATGCACCCGTCCAATAAAGCAGCATCAAGCTGACGTAAAAAGTAGTAAACAACATTTTTAGCCCCGCACAATAGGGAGCAACTTCGACAATGCGTCCATTGACATATATATTGATGCCATCCACAACTACTTCCATTCCCAATTGATTCAGGATGAAGCCTGCTGTACCAGCAATGAAGCTTTGCAGAGGTAAGGTGTAGGGAACGAGGAGGTAGGGTAAGGCAGTTGGAGTTGCTAAAAATATCAGCAGCAAAGCAAATGCTTGCAGTCGGAAACCAGCTATGCCTTTGAACCAGAAGCACAAACCTATGAGTATTGTCGGTAGGGAAATATTAACCCACTCTGGAACACCGCTCAGATAAAAGACTCCTCCTATTGACAGTAAAACAGCACCTAAAGGATGGGTTTTATCTTCCAGACGATGCCACTTTTTACGGTTTAACCAAATTAGGTAAGCCGCAAATGGGAGACCGATAATACCGTGGCTAAAGTATTCGTGTTCGAGACTAATGCTTTTGTTTAGCCAACCATCCAGCCAGTGAAGCAAGACAGGCGCATATAGCAGTACCAAAAATCCCAAAATTGCTATGTTGAGCAATTGTCCTGTGTTTCTTTGTTTTAGCTGTTGCCGAAGTACCATGATTTAAATCAATGTCAATTACTGAATTACCGAACTAAAGAATGTAAATTAAATACATAATAGCTTCTTTGGTTCGTCACTGAGAGCAGATGTAATTGCCGCTACAACATTTTTGATTTGGTTACTGCTTAAGCCTGGGTACATGGGTAAGGACAGTATTTGATTTGCGAGCTTTTCAGATTGGGGAAAGTCGCCTGGTTGATAGCCTAAGTCGGTGAAAGCTGGTTGTAGATGGCAAGGAATGGGGTAGTGAATCCCGGTTTGAATTCCCACTGCTGTGAGTTTGTCTTGGATTTGCTGGCGTTCTAGAGGACAAGAATCATCAATTTTGATCACATACAGGTGATAAACGTGTCCGGTGCTGCTATGGTTTTGCATCGGAATAATCCCAGCCGATGCTAAGGGTGCTAGTTCAAGATCATACTGCTGGGCGATAGTCAGGCGATCGCGATTCCATTGCGGCAAATGTGGTAGTTTTTCTAATAACACTGCTGCTTGCAATGTATCTAAACGACTGTTTGTCCCTGGTTCTACATGAAAATACTTTTGGGATGAACCATAATTTCGCAAGCGTTTCATCTTCTGCGCGACATCCGAATCTCCGGTCAGCAGCATTCCTCCATCCCCAAATGCACCTAAATTTTTGCTGGGATAAAAACTAAAAGCCGCACCTATACCTACGGAACCAGCGCGATATCCTTCTCTTTCGGCTAAATGTGCCTGGGCTGCATCTTCAAAAATCAGTAATTTATAGGTATCTGCCAAGTCTAAAAGCTGTTGCGGTGATACCATCTGCCCATAGAGATGTACGGGGATAATTGCTTTAGTGTGTGGGGTAATTGCTTTTGCAGCTGCTTCTAAATCAATTAAAGCTGTTTGCGGGTCACAGTCTACAAGAACAGGCTTGGCCCCAGCTCGTAAAACTCCAATCAACGTGGCCACAAAGGTGTTAGCCGGTAAGATCACTTGATCTCCAACACCAATATTACACGCTTGTAAACCGAGAGCGATCGCATCGGTTCCAGATGCCACACCTACACCATATTCTGTCCCAGATGCTGCGGCAAAAGCGGTTTCAAAATCTGTCAGGGCTTTCCCTAAAATAAAATCTCCCTGTGCCAATACAGCCTGTATTGCCTGTTGCAGTTGATGTTCAATCGGCTGGTGTTGTAAATTCAGGTCTACAAAAGGAATGTTACTATTCATATTTTTTTGTTAGCTATCTTCAAAAATAGATATCAAATTTTTGACTACCAATACAAGCCTTTACTGATGAAGTAATAGTAAAGTCTAAATAAAGTATTTATTTGGTTGATAAATTTTATTACATAAACTGGTTTATTGTTTATATACGACGATTGTATTGTATACAGAAAATAAATATTTTAGTAATTTCAAGTAAAAATACGTAAAAAAAGCCCTAAGTTTTATATAAGTTTGTAAATATTTATATAAAATATCTCAGTTTAATATTAATTTAGTGACGTATTTCATACGCAGCAATCCCAGATTAATTGATGAACATCCGCGTTCTGCTTTTTTTGAAAACTCTTTTTATCCGTTGCGGTTCCTTAAACAAGATTATCTGTACAACCGGAAGAAGATTGACGTAACTGCCTATTTGGGCAGCACATATCTATATTTAAGTACAAAGAAAGCATCAACACTTCCAACATCAACGCTGAAATTAACAGCCATTTTACAGGGGTTGCAGTGTAAAAGTGAGATGAATTTTTTGTTTGTTTTTGTATTTAGTCTTATACTACCCTTATCCCAGATAAAAAATAACGCTATTTGCCATCAAAACCTCAAATAAGGCAAATTACACTAGCTGTTCACCAATGAGATATAAAATTTTTGTTCACAGCTTGTTGATTAAGAGCAAAATTGGGGAATGCTTAAAAATAGAAATCATAACCCTAGACACAGGGGTTATATAAATTACAAGATTGAAAAATATCAAGGTAGCAATGGTAATGGTAGAGCCTGAAAACAAATTGTTTGGCTTTAAAGATGGTTGGGTTTCTCAAGAATTTACCGAGGAACATCGCCTAGAAGCATTGTCTGAATTAGGTTTGCGGCAACCAGAAACAATTCCGGTGTTTGAAGAAGCCACTCAAACTGCGGCCCACTCCTTAGAAGCGCCAATTTCCATATTGGGATTTGTAGACCAAGAATGTCATTGGTTCAAGTCAGCAGTGGGTTTATCTAGGCTAGGGCTAATGAATCATCTAGCACAAAACCGTCAGCTGTTACGCGACGAGTCTTTTTGCACCCAAGTGGTCGAGACCTTACAAGTTTATGCAATAAATGATACCCATAAACTTCCGAATTCATTATTGAGAAATGGTAAGTTAGTACAGGATTATGGCATCCGTGCCTACTTAGGCGCACCACTGATTGATGCTTCAGGGAATTGCTTGGGTGCATTGGCAGTCATGGATCTAGTACCACGTAAATTTACAACTCGCGATATTGAATTTTTACAAATAATAGCTCGTTGGTGTATGAGTGAATTTGAGCGCAACCTCATGGTGCTGCAAAAAAATACCGAAAAAACTAATTCACAAAACGCAGCCACGAAATCACTCAATGATCAACGCACAATTGGCATAAAAGCTACCCCAGCTAATTTAGAAAAAGAATCTAGTTCTACTAAGCAAATAAAACTGCAACTCTTGGGACAGATAACTCAAGAGTTACGTACACCCTTAACATCTGTACTAGGCATGGCTAGCGTTTTAGGACGTGAGATTTATGGGCCTTTGACAATGAAACAAAGAGAATATTTGGACATCATTCAACATAGTGGTCGATACTTACTCTCTTTAGTCAACGAAATGGCTGAACTGGGAATATTGGATGAAAACACCTCGGTGCTGAATATAGCCCCTGTAGATATTGAAATGCTTTGTAAACAAGTTATTAATACTCTAGAAGAGGCCGCTAACCGCCGGGAACAAAATATGCGCCTGTCCATAGAACCAGGACACAGCCGCATTTGGCTTTTGGATAAAGACAAAGTGCGGCAAATTTTATATCACTTAATTTTTAGTGTCAGTCAACTTTCTGCTACAGGTAGTATTGTCCGTATTCATGTTTCTTATAAGGAAAATACGCTGAATATTACTGTTTGGGTCTCTCATCCTTGGCTAGGAGATGGGATGACTGAGGTTGACTCCTATTTTCATCTAAATTCGTTGTCCAAGGTTGAATTAAAAGGCGACGCTGCAACCTACAGCAATTCTCCAGAAAGTGAGGAGGAGTTAGTGATACCTGTGGGAATGGAAAAAACAATGAATTTGAATGATTCCCAGTTAAACACATTCATGATGAGTTCTGAGCAGGGTTTATCTGGAGATCATAGTAACTTAACGCGTGAAAGCTTGGGTTTGTTGCTGAGTTGTCAGCTGGCAGAACTTCACGGGGGACAAATTTTGATTCAAGGTTCACCGGAATCAGGACACCGCTATGTGATGTCTTTGCCATTACAGATGGTTGCTGCTTCAGAAATCAACGGTTCTGATTAATGAGTGCCTTTCTAAGTGCTGAGTGCTGAGTGGGTAGGGGCAGGGGCGGGTTTAAGCAGTCAATCTGTGGTTTGTTGAAATCCTTAGTAAACCCGCCCGGACACCGAGTGCTGAGTGCTGAGTGGGTAGGGATGGGTTAAAGCAGTCAGTTTGTGGTTCGTCGAAATCCTTAGTAAACCCGCTCGGACACCGAGTGCTGAGTTGGGAGTGAAAAGACTACCAAGAATTCTTCGCATAGCATCAACCAGACGCGAGTAAAATTGCAGTGTTAATCCCAATTTGGAATTTACGTTATTACGTTCTGCGCGGATGTGCTAAGTGAAGAGAAACTGCGTTTATGAATTTAGTTTGGCAAAGATTTACTTTATCTTATTTACCTCTGAAACAATATCTTGCTACAAGCTACTTACACCGTTTTTTGGTGGGGATATTGCACTCTTGGCGGCAAAGTAGCATCTTAATGCAGTGGGGAGACGTAATCGCCGTGGCTTTACTCAGCCTGGTGTATGCTCTGGCCCCCTTTGTATCGAGTAGCCTAGTAGGATTATTGTTAGTAGCTTGTGTGGGGTTTTGGCTACTGTTGACTTTATCTGATGACTCTGCACCATCAAGTACGCCGTTATTTACCCCCATTCATCTGCTGGTGTTACTTTACTGGGCAATTGCGGTAGTTTCTGCTGCATTGTCACCAGTCAAACAGGCAGCGTTTAAAGATTTGGTCGTATTGACACTTTATCTATTGCTGTTTGCCCTTTGTGCGAGAGTATTGCGATCGCCTCGCTTACGGTCTTGGCTGATTATCTTGTATTTACACGTATCTTTAATCGTGAGTATATACGGATTGCGGCAATGGTTTTTTGGTGCTACTGCACTGGCAACTTGGGTAGATCCCCAATCTCCTCTGGCTAAGACCACCAGGGTTTATAGTTATTTGGGTAATCCTAACTTATTGGCTGGATATCTTGTACCAGCAGTAATTTTCAGCTTGGTGGCTATTTTTGCTTGGCAAAGCTGGATTAAGAAGGCTTTAGCGTTAACGATGTTTATTGCTAATGCTGCTTGTTTGGTGCTGACATTTAGTCGTGGTGGCTGGATTGGTCTAGTGGTGGGTGTATTGACTGCGATCGCCTTATTAGTTTATTGGTGGAGTGTGCAAATGCCGCCTTTTTGGCGTACTTGGTCACTACCAATTATTTTGGGAGGTATGATTGGCTTATTGTTACTAGCAGTCATATTTGTCGAACCAGTCCGCCTGAGAGTTTTGAGTATTTTTGCAGATCGCCAAGATAGCAGTAATAATTTTCGCAGAAATGTTTGGGATGCTGTGTTCGAGATGATTCGCGATCGCCCAATTATTGGAATTGGCCCTGGACACAATTCTTTTAATCAAATCTATCCCCTCTACCAACGCCCTCGTTTTACGGCTTTAAGTGCATATTCGGTTTTTTTAGAAATAGCTGTAGAAACTGGTTTTGTGGGTTTAGCCTGTTTCCTGTGGCTGATAATTGTGATCTTCAATAACGCATTTATACAAATGCGACGATTGCGCCAATCTAGAAGTGTGGAGGGATTTTGGTTGATTGGAGCATTGGCTACTGTGGCGGGGATGTTGGCTCACGGTATTGTTGATACTATTTGGTTTCGTCCTGAAGTCAATAGCCTTTGGTGGCTAATGGTAGCTTTAATTGCTAGTTATTGGACACCTATAGCTCAAAATCAAATTCAAGATTTTAATCACGGAGAACCTACCGCAAGCTAAAAATTTGCAAAAAATAGCAGAATTCAGGAGCCACAATCCAGTTGGGATTTGTAGCTCCTGAAAATCAAATCGGCTTTTGTCGGTCATTCTGAATTCTGGTAACTTAACGTGGTGTAGTCCATGTATCGCTACCGTCGAGACGGTGAAGACACTGTTAATTTCACAAAGTCTTGGAGCAACTGGGTTTGCACTCAGCACTCAGCATCCCACACTTAGCACTCAGTACTTTGCTATAAATAGCTTAGTCTCTATATGTTGTACTTCCAGTACTAGTCGGCTCACGATAAGCAGTAGGTTCGCCACCACGCTTTTTCCCAGCTAAACCAGCTAAACCAAATAAACCAATTAATCCTAACCAACCCCAATCGAAATCTTGGCGTTCGTAAACTGTAGTCCTCGGTACAGTTTCAACTCTGGGGTCAGTAACTTGGGCATTTACAGGTAGAGTTAAAGGCAGCATGGCCATACTCAAAGTGAGAAAACCAGCGCTAACTGCTTTGGTAAAATTACGTGTCATGGTGAAAATCTCTTAATCTCTTCCAACGTCATTCACCACTGTATCGAGTCCCATAACTAATCAAATCAATCTGCGGCTATAAACTGGGCTTTATCTAAACTCACACCGAAGATATAGAACATAGTTTCCATATCTAATAAGTTTTCATCGCCCGTTGCATATCACGTTGATCTTGTCTTCGTTTCAGGGATTCGCGTTTGTCATGGAGTTTTTTACCTTTACCAAGGGCTATACTTACTTTTACCCACCCTCTTTTGAGGTACATTTTTAAAGGTACAAGTGTTAAACCCTCCTGTTCTACCTTGCCAATTAACTTACGAATTTCTCGGCTATGTAGTAACAGTTTGCGGGTGCGACGTGCTTCATGATTAAAATATTGACTACTAGCGTTATAAGGAGAGATATGAACGTTGATTAGCCATGCTTCGCCATTGCGAATCAAAGCATAACCATCTTGGAGATTGACTCTCCCGGCGCGAATCGATTTCACTTCTGTTCCTACCAATTCAACCCCAGCTTCAAAGGTTTCTAGGATTTCATACAAATAACGGGCTTGACGGTTGTCACTAATGACTTTGTAACTTTGACTCTTTTCGCTCATTGAAAAAATTTGTGTGCTTTAAATGTGCTGCAAAATATTGGGACTGTGCCAATGTTAGATTTTAGGTTGCCGTTAGCGCCGCCGAAGCAACGCAGCGAGTGTTTTAGATTGAAATCCAAAATTGAGTAATCCCAAATTCCTAAGCCTCGAACCCTGGTGGTAGAGGTCAATCCAAACTCCAAACTCCAAACTCCAAAATCAATTGACTAACTTGGGAATTTTTAGAAAAACATGATAATTCGTAAATGTGACAGCAAGTGTGATTCTATAATCTTTTATTTTAACTTTTATTTCTCAAGGGCGAAGGTTGCAGAAAAATTATGACAAATTAAATATTAATTTACACTACAGTCAGTATTTTTTGTATATATGGGTTAATTGTGAAGAATTAAAAAGCTAAATGTAGTTTTTTTACATTTTTTACCCAAATTGTGTTACGCTTTGTGAATATTTTCTCATGATTTAAGATTTTATTCATAAATCAACCTCCGGGCAGTCATTAGCTGGTAATCCTGTCATAGTATGAAACATAAGGACACTATTTCTGCCTGTGTTTACTGTTGTAGCTCGTATAAATAAATTTCTGAGTAAAAAAATGCTAGGGGTGTATTGTCCATGCCCTTGACTATTCTTGTTGTAGATGATGACCTGGGAACTCGTCTCTCTATTAGTGATTATCTGGAACTGTCTGGTTACTCTGTGGTGACAGCTAATGACGGTCAAGAAGCCTTGGTAATGGTAGATAATTACCATCCTGATTTGATCGTCACTGATATCATTATGCCACGAATGAACGGCTATGAACTGGTACGTCGAGTCCGCCAGCAACCAGCATTTAGGTTATTACCTGTAATCTTATTAACAGCACGCACCAAGACCCAGGAAAGAATTTTGGGCTACCAGTCGGGTTGCGATTTATACTTACCTAAGCCTTTTGAACTAGAGGAGTTAGCAGCAGCAATTCGTAATCTTTTAGAGCGATCGCAAATTATTCAATCTGAGTACCGCTTTTCTCATAAAGAGAATTTGGGCAGCTTCGTACCTACAAAAGAGGTAGAAAACCCAAATTCTTCATCAACTAATATTCGGCAATCCCAGTTGTTAGCATCCTTGACATCTAGAGAACAAGAAGTTTTAGAACTGTTGACTCATGGTTTTTCTAATGCTGATATGGGACATCAACTGCACTTGAGTCCAAGAACAGTAGAAAAGTATGTAAGCAGTTTATTAAGAAAAACTGCTACCAGTAACCGAGCCGAACTGGTGCGTTTTGCTATTAAACATGGGCTAGTGGAATAGCGTTTACTCCCCACTCCTGTAAGGGCGGGTTTACGAAGGATTTCGATGAACCACAGACCGACTGTTTAAACCCGTCCCTACCCACTCAGCACTCAGCACTCTCCTCTAACGTGTTGGAGTAGACCTTCACAAGCATCCAGAAGTAAATCTATAACCTGATTAAAACCCTCTACTCCACCGTAGTAAGGGTCTGGAACTTCTTTAAGAGTGTGGCGAGAGCAAAAACCACACATCAGGTGAACTTTGTGGTGATACTGCCCAGTTAAATCAAGAGCAAGGATATTATCATAATTCTCTAGATCCATCGCCAAGATCATATCAAAGTTCTGAAAGTCTAATTTTTGCAGTTGCCGAGCCTGACCAAGCAGTTTAATTCCCAACTTTGCACTAGCAGCAGCACTCATGCGTCTGTCGGGTGGGCTACCTATGTGATAACTAGATGTACCAGCAGATTCACAGAGGATGCTATCGCTCAAGCCAGCCTGCTCAATGAGATGATTCATAATGTTTTCTGCTGATGGTGAACGACAGATGTTCCCCAGACAGACAAACAGCAACTTGTAAGGCATAAATATTTTACAGGTCAAAAGTCCACAGTCATCAGTCTAATAGTTTATGACTAATGACTAATGACTAATGACTAATGACTAAAATCCAGGTAGTTCCAAACCGCTAGTCAAGTCTTCCATACGTTCCCGCATTGTTGCAGTGGACTTGGTGTAGGCATCTTTCATCGCCACGGTCACGAGGTCAGAAAGTAACTCTGCGCCTTGTGCTAGAGCTTCTGGGGCAATTTCTACCCGCTTGGGTTCTTGGTTGCCACTGACAATCACCTTAACTAATCCACCACCGGATTCTCCCTGGATTTCCATTTGCTCCAATTCTTCTTGAAGCAGTTTAGCGCCTTCTTGAACTTGCTGCGCCTTTTTAAAAGCGTCCGCGAGTTCTCTCATTTTTCCCAAACCAAAACCGAATCCCTGTCCTTTTCCTGTCATAACTGATTGTTCGCGTATGCGTTGAATAACAAATCACATTCAATTATAGATGCGCTCGGTGATTTGCCTATTTTATTCCCAATAATTAATGCTGCGTATCAAGAAGAGGAAAGGGGGCAGGGGAAAGGGTTCAGGGGAAAAAACAACGGTTGTTCAGCAGAATAAGTATAAACTAATTTCCAACTCACCCCGGCTTCCTGCTCTCCTCTTCCCTGCCTCTTCCCCCTACCTTAACCAGCCGCTAGAAACTCACCGATCATTTTTACTTCTGGCTGTAAGCAAATCGACCAATGTTCTTTGACTTGCTGCTGGATATGACGAATCAGAGCGAAAATATCGCTGGCCTTAGCCCCGCCACGATTGACAATAAAGTTGGCGTGTAGTAGTGCTACTTGCGCCCCACCAATTTGGTAGCCTTTTAAACCTGTTTGTTCAATTAACCACCCAGCCGCATAAGGTGTAGGGTTGCGGAACACGCTGCCACAGCTAGGGAAATTGTAGGGCTGGGTACTTAGTCGATGTTGTTTGTGTTGCTTGGTTACTGCCAGAACTATTGCTGGGTCAGTACCTGGTTGGAGTTGAAAGGTGGCTTGGGTAACAATGCGTTGGCTACCCTTTTCTGTGGAAGATTCGCTACTTTGGAGTGAAGAAGAGCGATAGCTGTAACCTATCTGGGCAGGGGTCAGAGTTTCTAAGGTTCCATCAGGAGAAAGTACCTCGGCGCTAACTAACATATCTGCGATACAGCTATTATGCGCCCCAGCATTCATGACTACAGCACCCCCAACAGTTCCAGGGATACCAACAGCCCATTCTAATCCTTGCCAACCTAATTTAGCTGCTTCCCATGCCAAGGTGGGAATTGATTCTCCCGCCGCTACAGTTAATTGACCTGTTTGGGGGTCAAAGTAGCTATGGCGCAGATGACGAGTAGAAATTACTAAACCTGGTAAACCGCGATCGCTTACTAACAGGTTAGAACCTGCACCTAATGTTGTTACAGGTAATCCATGTTCTTTCGCATATTCAACACTAGCTTGCAATGCTTCTAAATTCCGAGGGGCAACGTACCATTCCGCAGCTCCCCCAACTCTATAAGAAGTAAATGCAGATAAGGAGGCTTGGGCTTTGATAGCACAATCTGTACCTTTTAAGTAAATTATTTTACTATCACTTGAATCTTCTGTTTCCTGCTTCTGTGTAGTTGAAGCAAAAATTGTGCAGACATTTCCAGCTGCCTGGGAAATTTTCATCTTTACGTAAATTTGTGAAATTTTTACTTTTAACTGCCGTAAAAATACAGCAATAATATCAATCGATAGAATCGTTCCTAGAGGGAAACTGCAATATTTCCCACATCTAGGATGTAGCCGTAGCAGGTTCGCAAAGTATATTAATTACTTCAGGAATTACCTGATTTAAATTCCCAGCACCTAGAAATAGTGCTAAATCCCCAGGACGTAGGGTTTGCCGCAAGAACTCACTCATTAAAGGCAGATTAGGTTGATAAAGTACTTTGGGGTGAAATTTGGCTATTTCTGCTGCTAGTTGTTCACCGCTAATTTGCCCTAAATCGGGTTCGCCGGCACTATAAATATCAGTCAGCACCACTACATCAGCATGAGTAAATGACTCGGCAAATTCTGTCAAAAAAGTCAATGTGCGACTATAGCGATGGGGTTGGAAAATCGCTACAACTCTTTGCTCTGGTCTGGCTTGGAGACGTGCAGCAGCAAGAGTAGCGCGGATTTCACTGGGGTGGTGGGCATAGTCATCAATGAAGGTAATACCACCAACTTCTCCCCGCAACTCAAAGCGTCGTCTGGCTCCTTCAAATGTGGCAATACCTTTGGCGATCGCACCGAATTCTAAACCCAAGGCTCGACCAACAGCTACGGCTGACAGAGCATTACTCAGATTATGCCGACTGAGTAACCGCAATTTCAATACTCCCAAGGCTTTGCCTTTTTCCCAAACTAGGGCTGTAGTACCATCAGCGCGATAGTCAATATTCGTAGCGGTATAATCGGCGTTGCTTTCTGGGTTGAGGCTGTAGGTAATTGTCGGTTTGAGGCGATCGCCTCCGGCATTGTGTAGCAACTCGCGCACTGTGTCACAATCAATACAACCTATAAGAGTCTGACAACCATCGGCAAATTTTTGGAAGATGTTAACTACTTCTTCTAATGTGTCGTAGTGGTCAGGATGATCCAGTTCAATATTAGTAATAATGCCAATTTCTGGGGCGTGTTTCACCAAGGAACCATCCGATTCATCAGCCTCAGCCACCAGATACTTACTTTGCCCTAATCGAGCATTTCCTTCCCAAGCATCAACTTCACCACCAACAATAATTGTGGGGTCTAAACCAGCTGCTAACAGCATATAGCCAATCATGCTACTGGTAGTAGTTTTACCGTGAGTACCTGCAACTGCAATGCTATAGTAATCTGTAATCAAAGCAGCTAGTACATCTGAACGATGTAAAATTGGACAGCCTAATTCTAGTGCTGCTTTATATTCCAAATTATTGGCATTAATTGCTGTTGAACAAACTACTTGGGGCAAGTTTGACTTGCTAGCAGTAGCTAATATTTCTTGTGAGGTTAATAATACTCGATCACTTGATTCACTGGAGCGAAAGAATTCAAGATTACTGGCCTCTTGTCTGCCAAAAATATGGGTGCCGATGGATTCCAACTTTCGCGTAATATGACTTGGACGAAGATCAGAACCTGATACTGGTATTTGACGCTTTGCCAAAACATAAGCTAGGGCAGACATACCTATGCCACCAATACCAATGAAATGAAATGGTCTGCCATTAAAATCTACATAATTACTCATTGATTAGTCCTCTTACACCACACCATAATCACAAATGACACGCGTATCATAACAGGAATTTGATTTTTACTGTAACTGTCCTTGCATCTTGTTTATACCTAACCTTTGGATTATTTTCCTCTGTTGTTTTGCTGATTGAGAATGATTTTACCTTTGTTGGAGGTTTTTGCTATTTCTGAACTGTTATAAAGATTATTCTGCACCTTTAGGCCGCATCGGGACAGAAAATCTTGTAGTTTGAAATACATCTTTCTCAATTCCTTACTCGTGTTGGCTACAGTAATACATTGGTAGTCAAACTCCTTGAAAATGTAGCAACGTCTATGTGGCACAAATTGAGCATAATAGTATATTTGTATTAAAGTTTTGGTAAATCAAATAAACTTTAGGCATGAGTGAATGCAGCGAATAGGAATCTTTGGCGGTACATTTGATCCCATTCATTGGGGACACTTACTCGTAGCCCAAACGGCTTTGTCTCAAGTACCCCTGGAAAAGGTTATTTGGGTGCCATCATTCAACCCTCCTCATAAAACAGCAGTTTTGTTTGAACATCGTGGGGAAATGCTAAAACTAGCGACAAGAGAAAACCCAGCATTTACTGTCTCCCTAGTAGAGGCCAAACGCTCAGGGACTTCTTATGCCATCAATACCTTGATGGACTTATCTAGTTGTTATACAAATACTCACTGGTACTGGATTGTTGGTTTGGATACATTTAGAACCTTACCCCGTTGGTACCGTGGACACGAAGTAGCACAAATGTGTGATTGGTTAATCGCACCCCGACTGCTAGGTGGTGAGACTATAGCTCAAAGTGAGCAAATCTGCAAGCAAGTGGAGCAACAACTAAAAGAGCAGTCTTTTACTATTGACTGGCAATTATTGAATATACCTTTAGTAGGAATTTCGTCAAGTCTAATTCGTAAACTTTGCCGTGAATGCCAGTCAATTCGCTATTTAGTGCCAGAATTGGTCAGATCCTACATCACGACTCACAGCCTTTACTCAGGTAAATCTGAATAAAATATGTGATTTTTTTATTGATCAAACAGTTTATGGTTATTAATACCCTCCCCCTTTGCGATATGATTGGGTTCAAAGATATCAATTTATAGGCATAAATACAGAGGGTAATACACTGTGATTAGAGTCGCAATCAACGGTTTTGGGCGTATTGGACGTAACTTTGCACGCTGCTGGGTAGGCAGAGAAAATAGCAACATTGACCTGATAGCTATTAACGACACATCAGACCCTAGAACCAATGCACACCTCCTAAAGTATGACTCAATGCTTGGGAAGTTAAGGAATGCTGACATTACCGCCGATGATAATTCCATTATCGTTAACGGTAAAACCATCAAATGCGTATCGGATCGCAATCCGGAAAACTTGCCTTGGAAAGAGTGGGAAATTGACCTGATTATCGAAGCAACAGGCGTATTTACTAGTCGAGAAGGCGCACAGAAGCATATAAATGGTGGAGCCAAAAAAGTTCTGATCACTGCTCCTGGTAAAAACGAGGATGGCACTTTTGTTATGGGCGTGAATCATCACGACTATGACCACAACAAGCACCACGTCATTAGTAACGCCAGCTGTACTACCAACTGCTTGGCTCCTATAGCCAAAGTGTTGAACGATAAATTTGGGATCATCAAAGGCACGATGACCACAACTCACAGCTACACTGGCGACCAACGCTTGCTAGACGCTTCTCACCGGGATTTGCGACGGGCGCGGGCAGCAGCTATTAACATTGTCCCCACCTCCACTGGTGCGGCAAAAGCAGTAGCTCTGGTAATCCCAGACCTCAAAGGTAAGCTGAATGGTGTGGCTTTACGTGTACCTACCCCAAACGTCTCAATGGTAGATTTCGTAGTTCAAGTTGAGAAGCGTACTATTACTGAAGAAGTTAATCAAGCGCTCAAAGATGCCTCAGAAGGTTCCCTTAAAGGCATTTTGGACTACAGCGAATTACAATTGGTATCTTCCGATTATCAAGGTTCTGATGCTTCTTCCATTATCGATTCCAGCTTGACCATAGTCATGGGGAATGACATGGTGAAAGTGATGGCTTGGTATGACAATGAGTGGGGTTACAGCCAACGAGTTCTAGATTTGGCAGAACTAGTAGCTACAAAGTGGGCTTAGTTCTAGTAAAGTGCTGAGTGCCTTTCTGAGTGCTGAGTGCTGAGTATGAACCCAGTTACTTCATTACTTGGTCATTAGTCATCTCTGAAACAGAATGTAGAGACGTTGTATACAACGTCTCTACAATGGCTCACTATGGGCTATCTAAATATAGCAAGAGGACTCCCATCAACCCTACGGGTGTGATGGAGAGAGTGTCAATGCGTGAAATGTTGGAATCCCTGACCCAGAGTTAAAACTTGGTCGGGGAATTTTTGTTGTTGGTCGTGCAGTATTACTTGGGAACCTGTTGTAATAGTTCCAACTATGGCGGCGCTTTCACCGAGTTTTGTCACTAAATTCTGGGCGAGAACTTCTGGTAAGCACAGCACTAATTCAAAGTCTTCTCCGCCATAAAGGGCATATTCTAGAGATTTTTCTGCTGTTAGCCAGTGGTTAAAAGTTGCTGGTAAGGGCATTTTGCTGGCTTCTAGGACAGCGCCAACACCACTCGCACGGCAAATTTGCAAAACCGCATCTGCCAAGCCGTCGCTGCTGTCCATGCCAGCAATAGATAGATGGGGAGATGGGGGGTAGGATGCGAGAATTTCCCAGAGTATGGGTAAAACATCTAATCTTGGTTGTGGACGCTGATGGGCTGTGATGAGTGTCCTGTGTTCGGTTTCGGTGAGGTTGTGCTTTAATTCGGGATGCAAGAGCAACTGTAAGCCAGCATGGGATGCTCCATGAACACCTGTGACAGCGATCGCATTACCCACTTGAGCCGCAGAACGTCGGATAATTCTCTGAGGATCAACTTGACCAAAGGCGGTAATAGAAATAGTTGTTACAGGCGATCGCACAATGTCACCGCCCACAATTACGGTATTATATTTCTGGAGGCATTCTGTCATTCCCTCGTATAGTTTCTCAACCCAACTCACCAGAACTTCCCCAGGTAATCCCAAACCCACGGTAATTCCTAGAGGATCAGCCCCCATTGCTGCCAAATCGGATAAGTTAGCAGCCACAGCCCGCCAACCAGCATCTTCTGGCGATGTGGTGACATTGCTAAAATGCACGCCATCAACAAGGACATCTGTGGTAACTACTAAAGATTTATCTGGTGCAGTTAAAAGTACTGCTGCATCATCGCCAATCATTCCTGGGGGACAGAAACGCTGCAATTTTGCTAAAACACCTTGTTCGCCAATATCTTTAACTTTAGTCATTAGTCATTAAAAAAAAAGAGGAGTATGAATCAACCACTCCTCAAACGCTCATATCTACATTTTCTTGTACAGACCCGATTCATCGCGTCTCATTCAACAAACCATCTTTTATGCTTGTGGCTGAACTAAATTTTCTATTCCTTGAATCACAGTTGCCGATTCAATTTTGTCACCTTCTTTGAGTTTATCCAAGATTTCTTTGCCTTCGGTGAGATAACCAAAAACGGCATAGCGACCATCTAACAAGTTTCTTCCCGCCGGAGTGAGTTCTGGCTCAAACAAAAAGAAGAAAAATTGCGAGGAACCTCCATTTGCTTCCGTTTCAGGGCGAGCCATCGCCAATGCGCCAAAGGAAGAAAAAGGCAAAACCGGCATATCCAGATAACGCCCAGCTTCTTCGAGAGTAATGCCATAGGTGGGTTCTTCGTCGCCTTCAACCAAGACTTCTAAAGGAACAGCACGGTATTTTTTAGTTTTAGGATCTATAAAACCGACTTCTTTTCCCGGTGGGTCTCCGGTTTGCAGGACGTAAGATTCTTCAGAACGGGTAAATTCTAAGCCGTCATAAAAACCTCGCTGGACTAAATCTACAAAGTTGCCCGCTGTGACGGGGGCGCTATAACCATCGACTACCATAGTGAGGTCGCCTTTGTTGGTCTTCATTGCCACTGTAGCCCGACCTTTGAGTTGAGGGAGGTTAGAGAACTGAGCAGGGACTTCAAAGGGGAATTCTGTCACCATTGACTCTTCTAACTGGGTGACTATATCCAGCAGTTTGTTTCTACCTTCGAGAATTTGTTCTTTGTCTTTAATTTTGACTGCTTCTTGGAGTGAATCTACGCCGGATTTTAACTCAGCAATCCATGCTTCGGCTTGGGGTTGGCGTTCTTCAGGAACACTTGCTAGGATTTGGGTAGGTTTATCGAGAATGCGTGAGGCTGTTTTCAGGTCGCTAGACATAGCACCCCACCGTCGATTTGCCCGCAGTTGAGTAGCGATATCTTCTAAACTGGCTTGCAATCGCCGCACTGGTTTATTGTCTATGGGGAGTGCATACCTTAATAAAGCCTTGCCCTCAGTAATGGCATTTCCAGCTGGCAGGGCGGCGTTACTAGGAGGAGTCCAGCCAGCTGTACTTATGCCTAAAAATATTGTTACTAACAATATTGCCATTAGGCTGTTTTTCAGCCAGGATTTTAATATGTTAAACATGATGAAATAACTCAAATGCAACATGAAATTGTTGACTAGGCTTAACCCATCCATCATCTTCCCACAGTACGAGTGCTGAGTAATGGGGTAATTCAGAATCAGGGATGGAAAAATTAACTCAAATTCCCTGCCAGTCCCTATTCCCCAGCCCCTAGTCCTCAATCATTTAAGTTATATCTTGACGATTAATGACTAATTACGACCCTTGAAGGGTACAATAAATGCCGATTGTCTTCCCAAATTTGAAAGCTTCATGATATCTAGTAACGACTTTCGTCCCGGTGTGTCAATTGTATTAGACGGGAATGTATGGCGAGTGATCGAATTCCTCCACGTTAAGCCAGGCAAAGGATCTGCCTTTGTACGGACAAAACTCAAAAGTGTCCAAAATGGCAGCGTTGTGGAAAAAACGTTCCGAGCTGGGGAAACAGTACCTCAAGCGAATCTGGAAAAAAGCACGATGCAGCATACTTATAAAGAGGGTGAAGAGCTTGTCTTTATGGATATGGAAACCTACGAAGAGAACAGATTAAGCGTGGCGCAAATTGGCGATCGCGTCAAATACCTTAAGGAAGGTATGGAAGTCAACGTGATTCGTTGGGGTGAGCAAGTGCTAGAAGTGGAACTACCCAACTCTGTTGTGTTGGAAATTGTCCAAACAGATCCAGGGATCAAAGGTGATACGGCTACAGGTGGAACGAAACCAGCTACCCTGGAAACAGGAGCAACTGTCATGGTGCCGTTGTTTGTTGCTCAAGGCGAACGTATCAAAATTGATACTCGTGAAGATAAATATCTCGGCAGAGAATAAGTTTGTTCTTTTACTAGAACCAATTATGATTAAAATCCCTATATTAGGGATTAAATCCCTGCCAAACTTAAAATTTTGATTTACGGTTAGGTCGAGGTAATAAAAACTGTGCCATTGGAATTTAATGAAATCCGCCAACTGCTGGCAACTATCGCCCAAACAGACATTGCAGAAGTAACGCTCAAAAGCGATGACTTTGAACTCACGGTACGTAAATCGAGTCGTGATCAAGTGAGCGCACCTCCAAATCAAATCATGGAGGTGGGAACAAGTCGCGTTTTAGAGAGTGCCGTCACTACTTCTAGTGTGCAGTTGTCAGCAAATCCCCCTTCAAGCATTGATAAGAGGTTAGTAGAAGTGCCTTCGCCGATGGTAGGGACGTATTATAGCGCTCCTGCACCAGGTGAAGCACCTTTTGTGAAAGTAGGCGATCGCGTCCGTGTTGGTCAAACAGTTTGTATCATTGAAGCTATGAAGCTGATGAATGAAATTGAGGCTGAGGTATCAGGCCAGGTCATGGAAATTCTCCTGCAAAATGGCGAACCCGTCGAATATGGCCAGGCTTTGATGAGAATTAACCCTGATTAAGTATCGAAAAGTTTGACTGAATATCTCGTCTAAGGTAGACAAATATTCTCAAGTGTGCATATAAGTAGCAGATGTTTCCAAAAACCTGAAGGTAATGTGGCAAGCTGGAATCCTTAGCCGCCGCAGTGAAGGGACTTGCGCTTACTACCAGGTAAAAGATCAAATGATTTCTGAATTGTATCATCAGGTGTGCGATGATCGCCCGGCTACCAGGCTAGAAAAACCAGATCGCACCTTTCGTGTGCTGAACGGCAAAAGCTGAGTCAGTTGTCAGTTATCAGTGAACAGTAACCAGTACCTAGACTGATAACTGATAGCTGATAACTGTTAACTGTACTAAAGCTGATAGTTTTGCTCAAAACTTTCACGAGTCAATGGCTGGTCCAACTCCACACCCTCGCCACCTAAAATATCCAACTGTTCGCCGTTGACCTCAATGTATACTTTAGCCTTTGGATCTAGTGTTGTCGCAGTATAAACCACTTGTCCAACACGACCAATCATTGAGGTAGTACCGCCACCGGTAGTAAAATCGTCAGATAAATTAACGTGAACCTCATCCTTTTCCATCTTCAACCCCAGCAACTTAGTTCCTTGGGGGATAGTTGTTGAATCTGTTCCTTCTGTTGGCCCTTCTAATAAAGCTTGGAAAGCACTTTCTAAAACTTGATTGGGTTGTGTAGCTGCTATTTTAACGGGCTGGGGAACCAAATCAACACTTTGTCCTTTTGGTTGCAGCCAATAAACATTAGGTGTTTGCTCTTGTGCTGGCTGGGTAATTGCTGGCGGAGTAGGCTGTGTGATGGTTTGAGATGGGTTAGTTGGTGTAGGAGACTGGTTAGAAGTCAGCCAAGCTACACCACCACCTACTGCTACAACTGCTGCTGAGACGGCTGCAATTACACCTGAAGAAATACGCTTAGTTCCTTGTTGGTCGTTCATATTTATTTAAAACCTTCTTGACTGAGGACTGAGATAGTGTGGTTCAGAGGAGCAGCCTGCTTAAAGACGATATTGATGCGTGGGGAGTTTCTTAAAATCTCAAGATGCCTTTATAGATGAAAATTGTGCTGAGTTGATATTCTGCCTGTTTCAATACCAATTGGGAATTTAAAATGTAGGAATCCTTTTGGTGAGGCTATTGCAGCAACTTGTCATCCTGCACCCATAGTAACTTTATTTCATCTTTAATTTTAGGTTGACAGTTCTCGTCCGTCACCTGAACCTTAATGTAAATATAATCGTTTCTGGAAATACGGATACTAACAGGGACTATAAGCCAAGATTTTAGACCACGCATCCTCTCTATTGATGAAATTAAATATCCATAAGGTTGAAGTATCTAAACTTCTGTGTACTTCTACTGGGTTATGTAATCTGCTCCTTTAATATATTAATCAACTTTGCAATGGCAGTTTCCTGAAATTATCCGGAAAATATTTACATAATTTTATACTTCTATCTTCTCATGCCATAACTTAGGAATGCTACTTTCTTTTCTTTAGGTCAAATCTAAACATGAATTTACCATCAGAAGTCATTTGGAGTTTATTTTTAACAAGTCTTATAGGTTTATGGCTAATTTGGCAGAGTATCAAAATAAGCTCTAATATTGACATATTTAAAATAACAGTTAAATGGTTTATTAATAAACCTACTATTTTACCTTCTTTACTTTTTTTGCTTTCTCCTTTTTCCTCCTCTTTCTCTAAATATCTTTTGGATAATATACTACATATTTCTATAGTAGATAGTAATAATTTAATCAATGACAAAATTATTGACAAAATATTACTAATCATTGCTACAACTACAAGCTTTTTCATTGGGAATGGATTTTTAGAAAGTTTCAAAAAAAATCAGGAACAAAGGAAGGTAACAAGAATAATTATTGCAAGTATGGAAAATCACTTACATAATTTAGAAGAAATACGGAAATATCTAAATGAAGCTTTAACTAAATTACAGATGAATAAAATTTATAATCAAGTTAATCAAATTAGAAATAATTATATATATGAATCTGCTCTTAAACAAGTTGGGATATTGACAAGCAAACATATAGATATAATTTCTAAATCTTATATAGCTTTAATTTCTCTACTTGATCAAATGCCACGATTATATGAAGAACAACGTGAAGAACAACGTGAAGAACAACGTGAAGAACAACGTGAAGAACAAGATCGAGAATCCAAAAAATATGTATGTCTAGGTATTAAAGAACTAATTATCAACATAAAATTAGATATTATGCTTCTTAGTAGAGAAATACTTCAGGATGATAAAAAATTTAATGCTTATAAAAAAATAGTCCAAGATTTATACAGCCAAATGAAAGTACACATTAATAAGCAGTCTATTTTCGATGAGCATGGAGACAGAATAGGAAATGCCCATTATGAGTCTGAAAAGATGTATATAATACTAGAAAGAATCGAAATACTATTTGACGAGTATAGCTTATTGACAGAGCTTAATGATTCTTATAATAAATATAAAATTGAATTTGAAAAGAAAGAAAACATGGATTTTGATATGGACAATTTGGGTTAAGACATTGACTCATAGGTGTTGGCAAGTAATTAAGCCTAAGTAATTTTAGTGTAAAACTTTAACTGACGGCAAAATCTGTATACTTTCTTCTCATTGGTGAGTGAAAGGCTAAAACAATATCTTGTTTGGGTACACTTAAATCTAACAAATCTTGAGTAATTCCTCTCTCTGTTCCATCATGTTGCACCCAAATTTTCCCATTTTTAATATCAATATGTAATATAATCCCATGAATGCGCTTTTCACCATCCCAACCTACAGTCATTAATTGATAATGGTTATTTTCTCTATCAATAACTAACTGTAGTTCTACGTCTCCATAAGAGGGTTTATACTGACTGTATTCTTTGAGGATATTTTCAATATAATTGCGATATTTTTCTAATTTATCCATTGAGATATTGCAATCCTAATCTGATTTGCAAATACTGAGAGGGTCAGATCCCCGACTTCTTCAAGAAGTCGGGGATCTTTGTCGGTGTGCAAAAGATATTTGTTATGCTTCTAGCGCTGCTTTAATCCACTGTTGGAGTGTATTGACTACTTCCTCAATGGCTATTTCTTGAGTTTCACGGGTGGCGCGTTTTACTATTTCCACTTTGCGATTGTTAATAGCTCGACCTGTAACTATTCTGTAAGGTATACCAATTAAATCGGCATCTTTGAATTTTACCCCAGCGCGTTCGTCTCGGTCATCAAGTAATGTTTCTACACCTGCTTTGTTCAGTTCACTGTAAAGTTTTTGGGCGATTTCGAGTTGTTTTGCATCTTTGATGTTAGGAATTGTCACAATCGCATGATAAGGTGCGATCGCAACTGGCCAAATAATCCCATCTTTATCATAAGATTGCTCTACAGCCGATTGTGCCAACCTGGATACACCCACCCCATAGCAACCCATGAATAGAGGATTTTCTTCACCTTGTTCGTTTGTATACGTTGCACTCATGGCTTGGGAGTATTTTGTCCCCAATTGGAAAATATGACCGACTTCAATTCCTCTGGCTGTTTGTAGGGTTTGTTCAGGGTTATGAACGGCGCGATCGCCTGGTCTAGCTTTGCGTATATCTACTATTGCCGCAGGTAGTTTAAATTGTTCACCCCAATTAGCCCCAACAACGTGATAACCAGCTTCATTTGCACCTGTGACAAAGTTTTTTAACTCAACGGCTGTTTTATCGACTAACCGCAGAAACTGGGAATGCAACTGTTTATTAGCAGTAATATACTCATCTTGAATATCAGGCGCAATATAACCTAAAGGTAAAGATTTAGCCGCCCATGTTTGCTGCGTTTCGGCATTGGGTACATCTAAGGCAATAATAGCTTTAGCACCGTAATTAGGAGCTAATTTTGTCAATTCATTTTGTAACTTGACTTGATTAACTTCTTGATCACCCCGAATATTCACCAATACCAAAACCGTCATGCCATTATCATAAACTGCCTTATATAGGACATTTTTAACAATTTGCGTAGGAGAACATTTGAGAAAATTACAAACTTTTTCTATGGTTTCTGTTCCTGGTGTTTCCCGTTTTTCATAACTTGTAAACGGTGAAGTTTCCGCATCACTTGCTAAAGAAACAGCTTTTTCTACGTTAGCTGCATATTTGCCATCTTCAGTGTAGAGAACTTCATCTTCTCCCGCATCCGCCAACACCATAAATTCTGTAGAACCAGAACCGCCAATAGCGCCAGAATCAGCTTCTACAGCCCGGAATGCTAAACCAGAACGGCGTAACATATTGCTGTAGGCTTGATACATATCTTGGTAGGTTTCTTTAAGGCTGACTTCATCCACATGGAAAGAATAGCCGTCTTTCATAATAAATTCTCTTCCCCGCATCAAGCCAAAACGGGGGCGAATTTCATCGCGGAATTTGGTTTGAATTTGATATAAATGTAACGGTAGTTGGCGATAAGAGCGAATCATATCACGAGCAACAGTTGTGATTACTTCCTCATGAGTTGGTCCTAATCCTAATTGTTGTTCGCGACGGTCGATGAGGGAAAACATAATTCCCTCGGCTTTGGTGTAGGTATCCCAGCGTCCCGACTCTTTCCACAATTCAGCCGGTTGTAATTGGGGTAGAAGACATTCTTGTGCGCCTGTAGCGTTCATTTCTTCGCGCACAATTTGGGAAACTTTTTGTAATACCCGCCACATCAAAGGCAGGTAAGCATAAATACCGCTACCGATACGACGAATGTAACCCGCACGGAGTAAGAGTTTATGGCTGGGAATCTCCGCATCAGCCGGATCATCCCTGAGTGTGACGAATAACATTTGTGACAGTCGCATCGTTATTTTCCCTTTCCAGAATTAGTAATCTTTAAAATTGGTTAAGTCTCAAATTTTCCATCAATCAGGAGCAAATTACCTTGTCAGATATAATTTATCAAGCACAAGCACCCCTAGAATTTATTCCTCCAGCCTTCAATCCCTTGGTTCTCAAAGGCTTTCATCTGTTGCTACCGAGTTGGATTAATTGGCAAACAGCTATTACCCAAATTGAAGCAGATAATGTAGAGGTGTTGGTGGATCTTTATCGCCAGTTTCAAGAGGGTAAAGTCCGCTTTTTGTTAGCATTTCGCCATCCTAAAACAGATGATCCCTTTTGTTTGGGCTATTTGTTTTCTCAACTCGTGCCAAAAGTAGCACGAAAGCAGAACACAGCGCTACACTTACCTATTCATGCTCATTTTATCTACGATCGCGGCATTCCTCTCTGGGCTGGTTCTTACACAGGTTGGATTGCTTCGCGTTTGGGTGGGACTTCCATTCAACGGGGTAAGGCTGACTGGACGGGGTTACGTTCGGCGCGTGATTTGTTTGCTAACGGTCAATTTCCGATGGCTGCTGCGCCAGAAGGTGCTACTAATGGTTTGTCAGAATTTATCAGCCCTTTGGAACCCGGTATCGCCCAATTAGGCTTTTGGTGTGCGGAAGATTTGCACAAGCAGGAACGCTCGGAACAAGTTTTAATTGTACCAGTTGGAATTAAATATGATTATGTGGCTGCTCCTTGGAGTGCGATCGCCAATCTATTAAGCGAATTAGAAGCGGCTAGTGGGTTGGTGGTACATTCGGGACAGCAAAATCAGGTGAGCTGTCTGGAGTCACTTTATCCCCGGTTGTTGACCTTAGCAGAACACTTACTTTCGTTGATGGAAGACTTTTATAACCGATTTTATCATCAAAATTTGCCGGATGCTAAAACTGTAGCCGCCGAAACAACTGACCGCAATGCTGCTTTAGTCATCCGGTTGCAAGCCTTATTAGATACAGCTTTACGCATATCCGAGGAATATTTTAACTTACTATCCAAAGGACAGTTAAGCGATCGCTGTCGGCGGGTAGAACAAGCTGGTTGGAATTATATATTTAGAGAAGAGTTTAAGGATATCAAAGCATTATCACCTGTAGAGAAAGCATTAGGCGATCGCGTCGCGGACGAAGCCAATTCCCGAATGTGGCACATGAGATTAGTAGAAAGCTTTGTCGCAGTTTCCGGTAATTATATCAGAGAAAAACCCACAGCAGAAAGGTTTGCTGAAACAACTCTAATTTTGTGGAAGATGATTGCGCGCATTAAAGGTCATAAAATTAGCCAAATGCCACAATTGGGTCAACAACGAGTAAAAATTACCATTGGTGAGCCGATATCAGTATCAGATCGTTACCCAGCATATCAAGAAAATCGTTTGGAGGCTAGGAAAGCCGTCGCTGAGTTAACTAATGATTTACAGCACACAATGGAAAACTTAATCTAAATTTTAGTAGTGAGGACTAAAGTCCTCCCCAAAATCTTTTTAGTAGGCAAATTTTGTATTTATCCCACCGACAAGGTTTTTTCAGCTTCTTGCTGACGAATCCAAAGCGCTAACCCACCGCCACGACCACGAGCTGCAATAAAATCTTCAGTCACTAGAAAGAAAGCAAAAAAAGGTAATTTAGCGATGGACTTGTCGTAGAAATCCTCTGTTTGAGCCTGACTAGAGCGTATCTGCTTGTTGTAAACCATACGACCAAACAGATACAAAAGCAGATAGTTAAAGTCAAACGCCAATAAATTTTTCTTCCCTAAATATTGTGCTGGCCCCGTAAGCTGCAACAACACAGGCCCTAATTGCACCTGATTACCAATTTCGCCTTTGGTTGAGTCCTGGTCTAAAGTAGCACTAAAAGAAATCTGGACGGCGACAAATTTTGGCACATAGAAACCCTTTCCTAAAATAATTCCACCTCGTTTGCGAGCCTTTTTTGTGCCAGTAGCAAAGCAAAGTTGCCATGTCCCCAGCAACGATGCAAAGGGATAACTCAGCCTTTGCTGTTTAGCTGCTTTTTCAGCTTGTAATAAAGCATTTACAAGTATTTCAGCAGTAGGAAGTGCGCCCCCTTGTCCGCGATATGCAGCCACGCCTTGAGATAGGGTAGATATGAAATCAGCCATTTAGTATATTTCTATGAAGTATTTTTTAAATAGCTTGAGATTATAGCACAATAGAAGAACAAGTTTTCTAAAAATCTCGGTTGCTGGTAAATCCAAAAAATTGTCTTTGGTGTGGTTTGGATAGAGTGCAAAACTTATAAATCAACTTGCTGACCTGTAAACGTTGCGAGGTGACAATATGGATGCTAACAAAATCCTGAATCTTTATGCAGCAGGAGAACGCACATTTAATCGAGCCAATTTACATCAAATCAATCTTTGTGCTGTTAACTTGAGTGGTGCTGACTTTACTGAAGCTGATTTAAGTGGTGCTAACCTCAGCCAAGCGGATTTGAGTGGATGTAACTTGAGTCGGGCAAATTTGACTGATGCTGACCTGAGTGGGGCAAACTTGAAAGATGCAAACTTGAGTGAGGTCAACTTAATTGGTGCTGACCTAATTCGAGTCAACCTAGCGAAAACTAACTTGAGTCGTGCAGATTTGCGGAGTGCAAATTTAGAAATTGCTAATCTGGTAGATGCAAACCTCAGTGAAGCGGAAATGAGTGGGGCGAATTTAAGAAACGCTAATCTCAGACAGGCTAATTTAATTGCTTGCAATATCAATGAAGCAGAACTCAGTGGCGCAGACTTAACAGGAACAATCATCAATGAACCAGACAAAACTCCAGAAGTATTGCATATAGGAATATCTCATAAATGGGTAACTTGGGCTGGTAGTTATAGCAAAGTACTGAGTAGGGAGTGTTGAGTGCGGAGTGGGTAGGGGCGGGTTAAAGCAGTCAGTCTGTGGTTCGTTGAAATTCTTAGTAAACCCGCCCGAACACTGAGTGCTGAGTATAAATCCAGTTGCTTTAATACAAAGAAAGATAGTAGGGACACAACAGCTATTGTATCCCTACTCAGAAATTCTAATAAACTAAAGGTGCTACACCGCGCATCTTACGCAAAGCATTTATACACTGTGGACAGTCACAATTAAATAAATTTACAGCCATGTCACTTTCTTCAATATTAAAGGCTAGTAAAGTATCTACATTTTCACCAGTAAACTCGATTCCGCCAGCTTCAACTTCAGGAATTTGAGCTAAGACCGAAGCTCTAGCACAGACTGGCTTCCATATATGTTCATTCTGGACACAGGTTAATTTATCTGTATCGTTTGCTTCTGTTTCAGCCGCTTGTGCTTGGTTAGCCATTACTCCCATAGAAAGAATAGAACTAACTAGCATGGGAGTCGAAAGCAAACTAAGTATAGTTTTTTTGTTCATGAGGTTTCCTTTTAAAACAATCCTAATTGCCCAGATTATCCGATTACATCTTACGATTCAAGTAAATGTCAATCAGGAATGCCAACGAGTTGTACCATCTAATTGATCTATTAAAGTAATGCCGAGTTCCTGTAATTCATGGCGGATGCGATCGCTTTCGGTGAAATTCTTAGCTTTGCGGGCGGCTTGTCGCTGCTGAATCAAAGTTTCCATTTCCTCTTCAGTTAACCCGCTAGGTTTGACACTGGGGGCTTCTGGTTGCGCTTCCAGCCCTAACACTTGAGCTAAATTAACCAGCGTTCGCCATTACTGCTGAATTTGTGCTGGGGGACTGTCTGTTTTGCCTTCGTGAGTCAATAAATTACTTTTATCAGTTATCAGTTAATCAAGATTGTGTCGCCGTCGCCGTCGTAAAATAATTCTTTGACTTTTTGTATGTGTCCAGATGTTGCGCCTTTGTGCCACAATTCGGAACGGGAACGACTCCAGTAATGGGCTTCACCGGTGGCTAGGGTTTGTTCGATGGATTGCTGATTCATCCATGCCATCATTAATACTGTGCCATCTTTATAGTCTTGTGCGATCGCGGGAATCAAACCTGGATTATTAAACTGTAATTCTGAAATCATAATTTCGCTTCTACCTTAATTTTAAGATTAGAGCTTTTGATCAATTTAGTTCACACTCATGCAACACTAGGAAATTTTAGTATATTTTATGACTTATAGTTAATTTGTAATTTCTAGTTTATTTATTAAAGTAGAGACAAGAATTTTCCCATCTCTACACCTAAATTATGAGCTAGATAGATTTAGCTCTATGACAACGATTTAATGAAAGTTAGCATTGTGGCGGATCAAATTCATAAATTCGTCGCGAGTTTTAGAATCTTCGGCAAAAACTCCACGCATGGCACTACTAACAGTCCAAGAACCTGGTTTTTGCACACCGCGCATGACCATACACATATGGGTTGCTTCCACAACTACTGCTACACCTTGGGGTTTGAGTAAACCTTGTAATGCGTCAGCAATTTGGGTGGTGAGACGTTCTTGGACTTGTAAGCGTCGTCCATACATTTCACAAATGCGGGCGATTTTAGATAAACCGATGACTTTACCGTTAGGAATGTAGGCGACATGAGCGCGGCCAATAATTGGCAGGATATGATGCTCACAGGAACTGAAAATATCGATGTCCCGAACCAACACCATTTCATTAGCATCTTCTGTAAAAACTGCTCCATTTAACAGTTCATCCAAAGATTCAGTGTATCCCTTTGTGAGAAACTGCAAGGCCTTCATGACTCTTTTGGGAGTGTCTTTGAGTCCTTCGCGGTCTGGATCTTCTCCTAATCCAATCAACAGAGTCCGCACAGCCTGCATCATTTCTGCTTCTGTTACTTTTGGCTGCTTTTGAGCAGTTAAAGACGATAGTACCTGATCGGCAGAAGTTAGATCGGGACGAATCGATAAAGTCATTTTTTGAGTTTTGTAGGAATGTTTTGATGAATTAGTCAGTTGTTAGATTTAGGTTGCTACTCACCTCTAACTACCTCCGACTAATGAATGAGTGTAACATAACTTTACACGTTCTCATCATACCAAACATTTATGCAAATGAGTCTGAATTTCACTGGTTTTTAAGTTTCTGCCAATAAAAACTAGCTGATTTTTTGGTTGAGAACACCATTCATCGGCGTGTAAATTATAACGGGGTCCACTAAGTTGAAAGATATGACGTAGATCACTGTCATTAAACCAAAGTATGCCTTTTGCACGAAATACTCCGGCTGGCATTTCTTCAGTCAGGAAGGTTTCAAACTTGTGGACATCAAAAGGGCGATCGCTTTGGAAGGAAATAGAGATAAAGCCATCATTATCTAAGTGATCAGAGTGATGGTGATGATGTTCGTGTTCGTTGTGATGGTGTTCATGATCATGATCATGCTCCTTGTGGGCATCCGCCTCGGCAATAGAGATATACTCTTGCTGGGGTGTTAGCTGCGTGTCCAAAATCAATGGTAAAGGAACTTCTCCATATTGAGTGGGCAGAATCTTCGCACCCACTTTCACCTCCTGGATGTAAGTTTCAACTTCTTTGATTTTTTCTGGAGTAGCAAGGTCAACTTTATTCAGGAGAATTATATCTCCATAAGTGATTTGTTTTAAAGCCGATTCACTTTGAAAATGTTCCGCATCGAAGGCTTCTACATCTACCAAAGTAATAATAGAATCAAGATTGGTTAAGTCTCTGAGTTCTGTTCCTAAAAAGGTTAAGATAATTGGTAATGGGTCAGCCACACCAGTAGTCTCAATTACGAGATAATCAATGCAGTCTTCTCTTTCTAATATGCGATAAACGGCATCAACTAAACCATCATTGATAGTACAACAAATACAACCATTGCTGAGTTCCATCATGTCTTGATCTACAGAAACCAGCAATTGGCTATCTATATTAATATCGCCAAATTCATTGACTAAAACAGCAACCTTTAAATTTTCTTTATTTTTGAGTATTTGATTGAGAAGAGTAGTTTTCCCACTTCCTAAAAACCCAGTAATTAGAGTTACTGGCATTCCTCTTTTAGGAATCTCTGGGATGATTTCGATTTGTGATGGTGTGAGAGTAGTCATATTACATCCTCTAGTACAATTTTAAATGTGTGGGTTTTTTACAAAAAAAACTTTCATAATAAAAACCCGCAAAATCGCCAAACAAAACACATAACACCCTAACTAAAAAACCCTTTAAAACCCTCTTTCCTTCTTCCAAGGGGAGACGCTACGCGAACGTTCCTCTTCTTCAAACAAAGAGAAATTCTAAATTAACTCCTTAGAAGCGATCGCCTCCTGCAAGCAATGAGAATCGTTATCATCTTAGCGCAAAAAAAAACCATTACCAAAATTACCTTTCCTTAACTCTTCCTCTCCCCTCCGCGCCTCTGCTTGACACCAAATCCTCACAAATCTGCATCCTTAAGCGATCGCCTAGCCAACTTAGTGTAAGTTTTAACAGTAACTACAGGGCATTGGGAGACTTTAAACGAACGTCGAGGGATGGTAAGACTATTTCGGGAGCATCGACCCAATGAAGCGTTAAGGAATCCTCTCTCTTTCAGGAAGAGGAGGTATGTCAAAAATCTCTCTTGCAGCACACCAAAATCCAGACCTGGGAAGGTATTTAATTACCTGAGTTTTGGCTATCATCGGCAACGACTGAACAGTGAGGAATCTGGATGAATGCAGAGATATCGGCACTTTTGGACAGGGTGCAGAAAATGGCTAACGATTTCATTATTCTGCTACCCAATATTGTGCTAGGGTTGTTTGTTTTTACAATCTTTGTGATTTTCGGGAGATCAATTAAGCGACTCGTGAAACGCTTAACCAGCCACCGCACCTATGCGCGCAATTTGGGAATGGTGCTGGGGAGGTTGGCACAAGGGACTACAGTTTTGGTGGGTTTGTTTATTTCTCTATCCATTGTCTTTCCCTCTCTCAAAGCATCGGATTTGGTGCAATTGCTGGGAATCAGTGGGGTAGCAATCGGTTTTGCTTTTCGTGATATTTTACAAAACTTTTTAGCGGGAATTTTAATCCTATTAACAGAACCGTTCCAAATCAATGACCAAATTGTGTTTAAGAACTTTGAAGGTACGGTAGAAAATATTGAAACACGGGCTACTACTATTAGAACTTACGATGGTCGGCGGATTGTGATTCCCAACTCCGAACTATTCACCAATTCGGTAACTGTGAATACCGCCTTTGAGAATCGGCGCTTAGAATATGATGTCGGCGTTGGCTACGGCGATGACCTGGACTGGACAAAGCAGTTAATGCTGGAAGCTATGCATAGTGTAGATGTTGTGTTAAAAGACCCGCCGCCTGATGTTCTGGTGATGGAACTTGCGGACAATAGTGTTAATATCCGGGCGCGATGGTGGATTCAACCACCCCGATGGTCAGATGCTTTAGATTCACGGGATCAAGTCATCTCTGCAATTAAGCAAAAGCTCTATGTGGAAAATGGCATTGATTTACCATATCCTACCAGACAAATTTTATTCCATGACCAAACCGAAGAAACAGATGGCGATCGCACTCGTCAACGAGAAGGTTGGCCATCTGGTAAAAACAAAGTCCCTAAAACACGTAGCATTGGCGGTTCACTCCAAAGATTAGCCCAATTGCAAGACCGTAATGGCAAGGTAGATGCTCACGAAACAGATCATAAATCATGAATAATGTCAAGTTATCCAAGCTATGGGATGCACTTCATACTAGCTACTGGTTTTTGCCAGGAATCCTGGCACTCAGTGCAGTAATTTTGGCATTTACAACGTTGAGCCTTGACCGCACAATTGGTTTTGATGATTGGGATTGGATCTACACAGGTGGCCCCGATGGGGCTAGAGAAGTACTATCTGCGATCGCAGGTTCAATGGTGAGTGTTGCGGCGACAGCCTTTTCCATTACAATTGTCGCCCTGCAACTAGCTTCTGCCAATTTCGGACCCAGGTTGCTGCGTAACTTTATGCGCGATACAGGCAATCAAATTGTCCTGGGTACATTCATTGCCACGTTTATTTATTCCTTGCTGGTGCTGCGTGCTATTTATGGCATGGGCTATAACTTGTTTATTCCCCATCTTTCAGTCACCGTCGCGATCGTGCTAGCGATTCTCAGCATTGCCGTCCTCATTTACTTCATTCATCACGCATCAACCATTATTCAAGCATCACAAGTTATTAAAAGTGTTAGTGAAGATTTAGACAAAGCTATTGATCGGCTATTTCCCGAAAAAATCGGCGTTAATCCACCAACCGATCAACTACATCTAGGAGAAATTCCCCCCGATTTTGAGTTACAGGCTTACCCAATTAAAGCCAATAGTAATGGTTATTTACAAGCCATTAATAATCAAAAACTCATGGAAATTGCTTGTAAATATAATCTCCTGATCCACGTTAAGTCTCGACCAGGAAAGTTTGTGATTAAGGGCAGTGAACTGGTAATGGTCTGGCCTGGTGAACGAGTCAATCGCAAACTTAACCATAGACTACAAAAAACATTTATTTTAGGAAGGGAACGTACTGAACAGCAGGATGTGGAGTTTCCTCTGCAACAGTTAGTAGAAATTGCTCTGCGGGCTATTTCTCCTGGAATTAACGATCCTTTCACTGCGATTCGGTGTATTGACCGTCTGAGTGCTGCACTGTGCCATCTAGTACAAAGACAGTTTCCCTCACCCTACCGCTACGATGATCACAACCAATTGCGGGTGATTGTCAAACCAGTAACCTTTGAGGGCATAGTCGATCAAGCTTTTAACCAAATTCGGCAGTACAGCAGGTCTGATGCAGCTGTGACGATTCATTTACTCAAAGCGATCGCGTTAATTGCCACTTACACCCACAATCCCCAATATCACCAAGTTCTCAAGCGTCATGCTGACATGATCGAGCGGGGTAGCCATGAAGGGTTGCCAGAATCACAAGACCGCCAGGATGTCCAGGATAAATATCACAGCGTTATCCAAGCCTTGGAGCAAAACCATAAAATAGAAATGTTGCGGTGATGAAGCTACTAACCCCCGAATTTGATTCGGGGGATATATTTGTTTGATTGTGAACAAATATGCGGGTATTGAATAGTCGCTGGCGGGGAGGGGTTGGTTGTGGGTTTATCCTACAAAGGCCGCAGTTGTCACCTTTTCGGGTCTTTGGTGAGGAGGACGCATTTCTAAGCCCAACAAATTCAGCATTTCTTTGTCAGCATCATAATCAGGACAGGGAGTAGTGACTGTGAGCATTTTATTATCATCACTGGAAAAAATAGAATTTGCCCCAGCCATAAAACATAAAGCTTGTTCGACTTGGGATAGTTTCGCCCTCCCAGCACTCAGGCGCACGTCAGAGTTTGGCATCACGATTCTGGCTGTGGCGATCATGCGTACTATTTCCCAAATGGGTACATCTGGTTGGTTTTCTAGGGGTGTACCAGGGACTTGAGACAGAATATTAATCGGGACAGACTCTGGATGAGGTTGTAAATTTGATAGAGTTTCTAACATCCCCACACGATCTTCGACACTTTCACCTAAACCAAGAATACCGCCAGAACATACAGTGACATTTGTCTGTCGGACATTATCAATTGTATTCAGGCGATCGCCATAAGTTCTCGTGGTAATAATCGTATTATAATATTCCTGGGAAGTATCCAAGTTATGGTTATAAGCATATAGTCCAGCTGCTTCTAAGCGCTTCGCCTGATTGGTCGTCAGCATTCCCAGAGTACAGCAAACTTCTAAACCCATTTCAGTGACTTCTTTCACCATTTCTAGGACTGTCTCAAATTGAGAATTATCCCGCACTTCCCGCCAAGCCGCACCCATACAAACGCGACTTACACCCGTTGCTTTCGCTTTTTGGGCAATGTTAATTACTGTTTCCTTCTCTAACAGTGCTTGGGGCTTGACCTCTGTTTGATAACGGGAAGATTGGGCGCAGTAACCGCAATCTTCGGGACAAGCACCTGTTTTAATTGAGATTAGCTTACAAACTTGTATTTTCGTTGAATCATGATATTGGCGATGCACGCTAGCAGCTTGATAAATCAGCTCTAGGAATGGCGTGTTATATATCGCTTGAATCTCTGCTTTTTGCCAATTGTAGCGTATTCCCACCGACATCACTATCCTTCTTATAAACTGGATTGATCAAGAACCATATTTTTTTGGCTCTTTTAAATATTAGACATCAGCTTACCAAGATTTTGGTAATTTGGCAGATTCATTGTAAAAATTATTACTTTTATGAAAACAGAACTACCACTTATTACGAGCGATCGCCTGACATTAAGAATTGCTATTCAAAAAGATATACCGCAAATAGTTAAATATTTCCAGGATAATAAAAATTATTTTACACCATTTTATCCGATTTTACTTGATCAGTTGTTTACAGAAGAGTATTGGCAATATCAAATTGAAAATAATGTCTTGGAGTTCATCCATGACCAATCATTAAAGCTGTTTATTTTTCCTCAGAAAAAATCTACGAAAGTTATTGGCACAATAAATTTTACTAACTTTATCCGAGGCGCAGCAAATTTTTGCTATGTGGGGTATGCTCTGGCGGAATCTGAGCAAGGTCAAGGATATATGACAGAAGCCTTAAAAGTTGCGACTAATTATGTATTTGAAGAATTAAATTTTCATCGCATTATGGCTAATTATATGCCTCATAATCGGCGCAGTGGGAATGTCTTAAAAAGGCTTGGTTTTGTAGTGGAAGGATACGCAAGAGATTATTTATTAATTAATGGACAATGGGAAGATCATATTCTCACAAGTTTAATCAATCCTGATTGGAAACCAGAGGAATATTAAATATAGAACCTCACCCCCAACCCCTCTCCTTGTAAAGGAGAAGGGAGAACTAAGCAGCCGGGAGTCCAAAGTAATTTCCAATCCCCCTGCTCCCCTGCTTCTTTTTCAATCTGGCCTCAAGTCGTTAGATAATTCGATAATTCCCCTAGATCCATCCATTCGTACCCGTTGCCCATCTTGTAGTACCCAGGTAGCATTATGAACATCCATAATAGCGGGAATACCGTACTCACGAGCGATGATTGCACCATGAGAAAGTCGTCCACCAGCCTCAGCAATTAAGCCGCCAGCCCTGACTAACAGAGGGGCCCAGCCGGAATCTGTGTAAGGTACGACCAAAATCATCTCGCGGTTAATTTCTGGTAAATCTTGTAAATTTCTGACTATCTTGATTCGTCCTTCAGCTTGGCCGTGACTGGCGGGAATACCCTGTAATACTTGGTCTGAGTATAGAAGAGAAGGGGGTAAGGGATGAGGTGGTGTATGTCCGTAAACTAAAAGCGGGATTTGATTAAACTGACTATCTTGGTCGAATTGCGATCGCCTCAATTGTACTATTTTAGATAAATCTTTCCTGAGTTCAAAATCATCACCAGCGACTAAACGCCGCACTTCATCCAATTCTAGAAAAAAGATATCCCCAGTTTCCTTGAGTAAACCGGATTTTAACCAGATTTGTTCTAAAGCTACAAATCGCCAGCGCAATTCAGCCAATAGGCGAGAATACAGTTCGGTAACTCGTCCTTTAATATCTACCCGTCGCTGTACTACCCCTCGTTTGCGCTTGGCTGATAAAACTCGATTCACAGAATCTCCACTATCTGTATCTGGTCGATTTTGTAATAACTGCACGAACAATTGCTTAATGGGTTGGGGATTTTCCTTCCAAGTAGGAACAGCAATATTTGTCCCCACATCACTTAAATAACCGTAATCTTCCAGCAATTCGTTAAATTCATAGAGAATTTTATCTCCTTCTGGGGTTTGTGCCAATTGTTCAAAGACTTGATTCGGTTCACAATCAGGTAATATTTGTTTCGCATCTGCGGCTAAAGTAGTGAGCGATCGCAATGCTGCTACTTCTGGAGCTACACTGTTGTCAATCTCCCCATCTTTGACGCGAAAAACTGCCTGTCTCAAGGCTGCACTTAAAGGGGCTAAAATGCTGTAATATGTGCCACTGCGAAGCAATTCCAGAATCAAATCTATTCTTTCTAATAGCTGGTTCGCTGTCAGTTCTTCGATAGATTCATTTGCTAATTGTGACAAACCGGGAATAAATTTTTGACTATAGTCCCGCTTGAAATCCTTTTCTAAGCTGAGTTCTTGCTTCAGCAACCGCATTAATCCTGGCAAATTATCAAAAGTAGACTTTAATGGCGGTTTGCTCATCTTCGCGCCTCTGGTTAAAAATTCCAGACTTTCCGGTGGTAAGCCCATCCGTATAAAAATCTGTCCTAAGAGGGATGCGTTAAAATAAGCTCTGGAGTAATGCAGTGTGGCAGTCTCGGTAAAATCTAATCCCAAGGCGCGATCGCCTAAAACCAAAGTAAAAATATCTCCCCAAACACCACAAGTCAAGGGGCGATTAATTGACCATGTTAAGGGTTGAATTACGCCAGGAATCACTTCGGCAGCGATTTTCCTTGTCCAGATAGGTAACAGGGTCGTAATGGGTCGAGATTGCAAAACCCAGAGATTCTGACTGTCATAAGTCCACTCAATATCTTGGGGTAAGCCGTTATATTGTTTTTCTAGTCGCCGGACTAAGTACACTACTTGTTTAATTAATGCTTGTGGTACTTGCCCACTTCCCTCCAACTGCACCGAGGAAATATTCTCGGTTTCGACTACAAAGGCGCGATATTGTTCTGGTGTAACTTTGCCAGAAACAACTTGAGTGGGGCTACCTGGTAAAGCTTCAATCACAATTGCATCACCTTGTTGGGTAATGGGATCACGACTGAACGCTACGCCAGAATAGACACTCTGGATTTGTTGTTGTACTAGTACAGCCATTGCCGTATCTGGTAAACCGCGATCGCGTCGATATTGGACAGCCGCAGGATGATTGTAAGAAGCTTGAACTTGAGCGATCGCCGCTTGTAATTGCTCTTTGCTAGTAACATTCAGAATTGTTGTGTACTGTCCCGCCGCCGAAGCTTGTTCTGAGTCTTCCCCAATTGCCGAGGAACGCACTACTAAAGGCGATAAATCCGAAGGCTGAAGCATTGCAACCAACTCTTCAGGATCATCAACCGGGGAAATTACCCATCCTTTCGGCACTGGATAGCCCCAGCGCTTAATTTGAGATAACGTTGCAGCTTTTTGTCCGACTACAGCAGCATCTAACTCGTCATCTAAACAGAAAATCGGGCGATTACCGCGTAAATATGCAAAACTTGCTTGTGAATCCGTATCGGCTTCTTCGACTGGCAAATTTAAATCATCGGGAATTTTGGTATAAATCCATCCCAATAGTCCAGCTAGGACAACAGCTGCCATAATTTTGGGGAAATTGCCCACATTCAGAAGTAACACAAACAAAGGAAATACAAATAAAACTCCGAATTTTACCAATTGCCGAGATTGCAGAACTGTAAAAGTGATAATTGCCAACAAACTTGTGAATATTGCCACAAGGGGGTCGTGAACGATAAATCCCCAAACAACATTGGTTGTACCTGCCCCTCTACCTACCCCATATCTACCTAATACCAAGGTAATGAGGGCAATTAATTCCCAAGCCGATCCTTCGGGAAAAAACACACGCGCCAGCAATACTGCGGCAATTCCTTTGATCGCTTCTGACAAAACAGCCAGAATACCTACCCATGTGCCACCTTGATAAAAAGCGGCTGAAACACTGATGTTTTTAGTGCCAATTTGTGATAATTGCCTGCCTTTGAGGGCGTAAGTAATCCAAGCAATAATTGGTAACGCGCCCAATACTGGACAGACAATTAAAATAACTAAGACTCCCCAAAGTTCAATCATTATAAATTTTAGATTTTAGATTTATTTTCCCTCTAAAATCTCAAATCTGAAATTTTTTGCTCTTGGTTGATGGACACTTGGCTGCGGTAGGAACCGTTGTTGCAAGTGTCCTCTACAATTGCTGATTACTTAGTTTAGCGCATACGCAGCTTGCAACGCCCAAAGAATCAAGGCAGCAATCGATCCCAAAAGCAGCACAGTAGAGATGGTAACAACTTTGGGGGAATCTGCGCCCTTAAATTTCATAATTCCGCGATTTAAATCGGACATAGCTTGTAAACCTCCTTTGTTACAGTGCTAATTTGTCCGTTTTGATTGTAGTCTTTCTATTTGCTGATCAAGCTAAATTACAGATAATATTTTGTTTAAGCTTTGCAACAATATTTTTAAACGCAAAGGAGCGCGGAGGTTCACGCAAAGGTACGCAAAGGTTTTTTTAAGTTCGACACGTAAGTACCTCGGAACCGATTAAACTATGTTATACCAATTTTTTATGTGTCAAAGTTTTATCGGAGGGTGTTTATAGGTGAAGTTAGCATTAATAATATTTTTGGCGGCTGTGGGGTTATGTGTGGTGGTTGAGGTGGGATTGCGATCGCTCTTTGGTTTTGGTAATCCACTGCTTTATCTTGGTGATCCGCAAATTGGTTATTTATTAGCCCCAAATCAACGCACTCGCCGTTTTGGTAATCGCATTCAAATTAATCAATATTCTATGCGAAGTGCGCCTATAGAAGAGATACCCGCAGCTTCTACTCTCCGGGTGTTAATTATTGGTGATTCTATTGCTAATGGTGGCTGGTGGACAGACCAGGATAATACAATATCCAATTTGATTACTCGTTCTTTACAAGAAAAAAATATTAGTAATTTCCAGGGTGTAGAAGTGTTAAATGCTTCTGCGAACTCTTGGGGACCGAGAAACGAATTAGCCTATTTACAACGATTTGGTAGTTTTAAGGCTCAAGTGTTGGTGTTATTAATTAATACTGATGATTTATTTGGCACTGCACCAACTTCTCTACCTGTGGGACGCGATCGCAATTACCCAGACAAGAAACCTCCCCTAGCATTAGCGGAAGTATGGCAAAGGTATATTATTAAACCAAAACCCATTCCCGAAATGAACGCGGTGCAGAAAGAAACGGGGGATATAGTGGGGGTTAATTTAGAAGCTATTAGCCAAATCCAAGAATTCACTCGTCAAAACAATAGCGAATTTTTGCTGCTGATGACTCCTTTATTACGAGAAATTGGTGAACCAGGCCCCCGTGACTACGAAATTAAAACCCGTCAAAGACTGATGGATTTCACCCAGGCGCAGCAAATTACCTATATAGATTTTTTACCGTTACTCAACGCACATCCAGATCCAAAAGCCTTATATCAAGACCATATCCACTTCAATTTGCAGGGTAATCAGTTTATCAGTCAAGTTATAGAGCGATCGCTTCTTTTGGTATTGAATGCTGAAAATGAGACGCGATAAATCGCGTCTGTACAAGAAAGTTGCTCCGCGAAGAAAGGTAAGTATTTTTTCTTTCTTAGCACTCGGTGTCCGGGCGGGTTTACTAAAAATTTCAACGAACCACAGACTAACTCTTGAACCCGCCCCTACCTACTCAGCACTCAGCACTCCCCACTCAGCACTCAGCACTCTTAAAGAGCATCCATAAACTGCTGAACTTTTTGCAAGTGTTGCTGAGATTCGATGGCTTTGGCTAAATCTTGAGCATTGTGGTAGTAAGATAGCGCTAACTTTTTGCGTTTAGTCTTGGCGTAAAAGTTACCCATATTTAGCAGCGTGGAAATTTCTCCCAGACAATCACCAATTTCTTGATAAACAGCGATCGCTTGCTCATAATATTTCATCGCCTGACGGTTATTCCCCAAGATACCGTAGGTAAAACCAATGTTATGTAGGGTTGTACCTTCACCAGCGCGATCCTTGATCGCCCGGCGTGTCAACAAAACTTGAGAGTAAAGTAACAGTGCTTTTTTCGGCTCTCCTAAATCTCCATAGATAGAAGCAATATTATTTAAGGTAGTAGCTTCGCCCATGACGTTCTTGACAGCTTTTTGAATTGGGAGCGCTGCTTGTAGAAATTCTAAAGCTTGCTCATAATTGCCTAAAGCGCTGTAAGCATAACCAATACCATTGAGGGTAGTTGCTTCACCAGAAAAATCTCCTAATGAGCGACGCATCGCCAAAATTTGGTACTGTAGCAACAGCGCTCGCTTGGGTTTGCCCAGCTTACTATAAATTAGTGCTACATCATTGAGAGTAGAAACTTCGCCGGGAATATCTTGTAAATCCCTGAAGATTCGTAATGCTTGGTCAAAATACTCCAGCGATCGCGTCAAACGCCCCAAACGGCTGTAAGTAGAACCAAGATTGCTGAGTGCGATCGCTTCGGCTCGCTTGTTACTAAGTTCTACAGCTACCAAACGGGCTTGCTGAAAACACTCTAATGCTTGTAGAGGTTGGCAACAACTCAGATGAGCTAAACCAATATCATTCAACGTATGACCTTCTCTGGCTCGGTCTGGAATCGCTCTGGCTAACTGTAAATTCTCACTAGCAAAATTGAGATATTCTTGAAACTGCCCCTGTTTGTAGTAGCGGCTGGCTTCGTCTCGGCGTTGTTCCCACTCTTGGACTTGATTAAAAGCTTGCGTCATCTGACCCCGGTTACACTCTGCGATGAATTGGCAAGTGATTTTGAGAATCACCCTTTTGGAGGATTCCCAAGTTTGAGTTAATTGTTATATTCTACCTCTAGAGATAAAAAGTAAATAGAGTTTCAATAAAAAAATATATCTATAGATAGTTTTCGGTTAATTTTATAGCAACCGTCCAGGACGTTAGACCACAATGTAGAGACGTTCCAGGCAACTTCCCTACATTGTGGTCTAATTCACCTAAAACTCCTGTAATCTGCGAAAAAGGAAGATTTTAGCACTAGGTACTGTTTTCAAACCCAAAATTAGACGTAAATGTAGGTTGGGTTGAGGTTTTGGGAAACCCAACTTTACCCCATATTTGGTTTGCTGCGTTGGGTTGCGCTGCGCTTAACCCAACCTACTTCTAGACTTTGAAAACACGCCCTAGCTGAAAATGGTTCAATCAGCTACCTCATTAACTGGGAATCGATCAATTAATTGCATCGCCCGATAAGCATTACGCTGGAAATCTTTCGATAAATGAGGAACGTGGGGTATTTGAGACAATAAATCCAAGGTGCGGCGTAAAATTCTCACTACATCGCCTTCATCCAAGGTTGTATTTTCACAGAGTTCTGTCCACGGTGTTCCCAGCGCCCACTTTTCGACTATGGCAATTAATTCAAATTCCAACCAGATAGGCAGAGCGACATTATACCGCCGTTGCAGTTGAAAAACTTTGCGGCGAATATTCCGCAGTTTTGCCAGGGCTTCTACTACTTCGTTACTGAGTTCAAAGTGTACCCTACTATCTGGACGAGGGGTTTCGATGACTAAGGCTGCTGCTGCTGCTGCTAAATGGTGCGGATCTAAATGTTCCAATTCACCACTGGCGAAAACTAAACCCAGCCATAATTCATTTTCTCCCCGAATGGCGGCGGCAATTCGCCCTAATTGGGTGGGGACTAAATTATCTAAAGCATCAAAGTGTTGCAATATGGAAATTAAATTGACAAATTCTTCCCAATGGCGTTGTGAATGTTCCTCAACTTGTGATTGTAGTTGTTCAAGTTCGGCTTCTAATTCTACATAACGCGCCCGGCGTTTGAAAATCTTGCTAACATTGCCTGATTGATGGATAGGATTTGCGTCTAATTGCTCTTGGACGGCGGTAACGCGACTGAGTTGTTCGGCAACTTCTGGAGGCATATATAATGAGCCTTCTCCAGCTTCAGGAATGCGTTGAGCGATCGCAAATGTTTCTTCACTCCCGCGCAATGATTGACCTGGTTGTAACAGCAAGTTTGGAGGTGGTATGATATGCGCTGGCACATCTACCCGTGGCAATTCAGCATACAAATCGACAACATCCTTCGTTGTCACCACATACCACCGATTATCTTGCCCCAAGCATATCAAATACGGAGCTTCCCCATTACCAGGGATTTTTCCGACTAATACTCCTGTTATGGGTATAGATACGGCGATGTTTTTACCTTTGAGACTCAACAGAGTTCCTGCAACTGCAAAGCTCAACATCATCACAAATTCTTCTTGCCGGTTGTCCTGCGCTTGTTCTTGTAGGGTTGATAATAACTGGCGTTCTACTTTCAAGCGTTGCCGTAATTTCTCATAAACTGCTAGTTCATGTTCATTAACTGTGGCTATTTGTGCTTCCAGTTGGGCTAATTGGGTTTGCAGTTCCGTCATCTCTTCATATTCTGGTCTTAAATGCAGAGTTGCCATGTACTGCCCAAAACTGCGTTCTATTAGTTCCTTTGCTTGCTCTAAAGTATGGATTTGCAGCAGGTTCAGTACCATACCATAGCTTGGTGTAAACTGACTCACCAAGGGGTCTGGTTTAGATGTCGCTAAATATGCTGCTTCCTTCGAGCCTTCAAAGGGGGTTTGGACTGTCACCACATGACCTTGTAAATCCATCCCTCGCCGACCAGCCCGCCCAGCCATCTGGAGGAATTCCGAAGCGTTTAATAAGCGATGTCCAGAGTCAGTCCGTTTGGAAAGTGTGGAAATTACAGTTGTCCGGGCTGGCATATTAATTCCCGCCGCTAGTGTCTCAGTAGCGAAAACAACTTTAATTAGCCCTTGCTGAAATAATTCTTCTACTAGTCCTTTCCACGCAGGTAAAATGCCGGCATGGTGAGCAGCAATACCTCTGTACAGGGGCGCAATTTGCCCAGAACGTCCAGCTTCAGGATTACGAGCTAAAAAATCATCAATTTGTTCGCGTAATATTTGCGACTCATTATTATTTACCAGCCATAAATCCCCAACTTCTGCAACTGCTTTATCACATCCCCGGCGACTGAAGATAAAGTAAATTGCTGGCAGCATATCCCGTTGTTGTAGCTGGCTGAGGGTGTAAGCTATGCCAGGGGCTTCTGGTCTACCATTTCTACCTCTGTCTCCTTGCTTCCTTTTACCTCTGTTTGCCAGACGGGGATTAATTTTGGTTTTGCTTTCATTCAGCAGGGGAAACAGCCCTTTGGGATTGCAATAGTAAAATTCTAAGGGAACGGGACGAAAATCCGAATAAATCAGGTCTGTGGGACCGTGAACACGATTGAGCCAGTCGGTGAGTTGGTCGCTGTTAGCAACAGTTGCGGAAAGGGCTGCCAGTTGAACTTCACGAGGACAGTAGATAATAGATTCTTCCCAAACTGTCCCACGTTGGCGGTCATTCATGTAGTGGCACTCATCTAGCACCACTGCCTCAACGTCTACTAAGGAGATGCCGACTTGCCCAATGGGTGTGCCATAGAGCATATTCCGGAAGATTTCTGTAGTCATTACCAGAATTGGCGCATCCCTGTTAATGGAGATATCTCCAGTTAACAATCCCACCAGGTCGTACCCAAATTTCTCACGAAAATCGCGTAACTTCTGATTTGACAATGCCTTGAGGGGAGTAGTGTAAAACACACGTTTCCCTCGTGATAAGGCTCTATAGATGGCATATTCCCCAACTAAAGTTTTGCCCGAACCTGTGGGCGCACAAACGACTACGGAGCGTCCAGAATTTAGGGACGCGATCGCATCTTGTTGGAACTGATCCAATTCAAAGGGAAATATCAACCCTAAGTCAAGTTCTGGAGATGGTGCGGGATAATTCACTCAATCAAATTTGCAACCGGACTTTTTACTATATTAACGGCTATTTTGTCAACTTCGTTATTCATTAGTCATTGGTCATTGGTCATTAGTCATTGAAAGTTAAAATTTCCCCCCTGCTCCCTGCTCCCTGCTCCCCTACCTCTTCTGCTCCCTGCCCCCTGCCTCTTATTTCCCCAATTCTTGCGATCGCAGTGTCGCCGCTTTAACTGCTTCAATTAAAGCAGAGCGAAATCCTGCCTTTTCTAATTGGGCAATCCCAGCAATGGTTGTACCACCGGGACTGGTAACACGGTCTTTGAGTTCTGCCGGGTGAATTTTGTTGTCTTGTAACAGTTTCGCTGTTCCTAAGACAGTTTGCAGGGCTAGTTGATTGGCGATACCTCTGGGTAATCCTGCTGCTACTCCCCCGTCAGCCAGTGATTCTACCATCAAGGCTACATAAGCTGGTCCACTACCAGATAGTCCCGTGACTGCATCCATGAGCATTTCTGAAACTTCTACAACTTCACCCACAGCCGAAAAAACTTGATGTGCTATTTTCTGATGCTTGGGGTTGGTATATGCACCTAAACACATAGCGGTAACTCCTGCCCCCACTGTGGCTGGGGTGTTGGGCATGGCTCTAATTACTGGTATCTGGGGAAATGCTGCTTCTAGTTGGCTTAAAGATACTCCAGCTAAAATAGAAATTACTAAAGGCGATATTTGGAGCGTCAGAACGTCTGCTAATTCTTGAGCGATCGCACTGAATACTTGTGGTTTTATTGCCAAAAATACTACTTCACTGGCTTCTGTGAAAACACGACCATTATCTCTAGTTACAGTTACATTATATTTTTGCTGCAAATAGCTTTGGCGTGTCGGTAGGGGTTCACTAACTATCACTTCCGATGGAAGATAAATTTCCCGCGCCATCAGCCGGGATAACAGCGCTTCTCCCATGACTCCGCCACCAATCAAGCCAAATTTAATACTCATTAATTTATATAGTCAATAGTCAATGAGAGCAGGTTTAACCCATTAATCTATGGTACGATACCATATTTCATTAAACCCGCCCGTACAATCGTCAAAAATTTTGGCTTCTGAACTTTTGACGCGTTAAGGAATCCTCTCTCCTTTAAGAATAGGAGGTATGTCAATAATTTAAAGTTACTGCACCATGCGGTTAACGTCGTTGCCCCAGGCTTGATTGGAACTACTCGCGGGACGTGAAGGACGAACGGGTGTTTGTGGTACTTCATGAATAACTCCACCTTGGGTGCTAACCTGCACACAACTGGGCGTAAACAAAAAGATGCTTTCTCCAATTCGTTCTTGATGTCCATCGAGTGCGTAAGTCCCACCAGCGACAAAATCAACTGCTCGTTGCGCTTGATCTGGGTCCATAATGGTCAAGTTCAAAACAACTGACTTCCGCTCTCTGAGTGCTTGAATTGCCTGGGGCATTTCTTCAAATGTACGTGGCTCAAGTACTAACACTTCTGAAATCCCGTTAATTGCTCCTGGCATATTAATCACGTTTCCCATCGTAGACTTTGATCCTGCGGCCACATCATCACCCATTGTAGTCATGGGTTCCCGCCAGCGTCGATTTTGGGCAGTAGATTCTGCTGGTGCTGGTTGGGGATTTTGTTCTTGATACAGGTTTTGGTAGTTAGCAGCATCTGTATCCGCTTCTTCTTCGTAGTATTCGTATTCCACTTGCTCATTCAGACCTACAAAGTCTCGAAGTTTACTAAATATGTTGTTCATTGTTATGCTCCTGATAAAAGTTACCCTAATTGCTTTGGTTATTAGTTAATTTAACCAGACTTGATTGCTACAAAGCTGAGATAACTTAGTGATTTTATCGCTGTTTGTAGCTTGTATTACAACTAGGGTTAATGAATTGACGTTTTGGGTAACGCCTGTAGATTAACTCACACGCAATAATGAGTCAAGATTATAGCCTAATGATTGTTTGGAAGAAAGATGACTTTCTCCCTCATTTTTCTTAGTGTTTACCTAAGTACATACTGAAGCTATAGTATTATGTTACAACAATATTTTAAAAAATAGCTCTGTATTTCATGTTTGCTCACCTGACATCAGGTTTCATATATTTGAACCACATCTGTCGTAGGGGCGCAAGGCCTTGCGCCTCTACCGTGTGGTCTATTTACCTGAAAATACCTGTAATGTCAGAATTAAAAATTAGATCATACCTTGGCTAAAACACAATAAAGGTCGAGTCATTAGTACCAATGACTAATGACTAAATCGGCGGGAGATTATACCGGACACCCGCAGAAAGAAGAGGATTTCAGCCGATTTTTGGGTGTCTCATCGCCTAAGTGCGCTGACCAAATAAAATCGTTCCTAATCTTACCATCGTTGATCCAGCTGGCACTGCCAGTTGGTAGTCTCCTGACATACCCATTGAGAGTTCTTGCATTTTCAAGTGAGACCAGTTTTGCTTCTGGATTTCTTTGGCTAAGTTAGAAGTAGCATTAAATACATCAATTGTTTGGGTTTCATTTAAGCCTAAAGGTGGAATTGTCATCAAACCCTGAATTTGTAAATCTTTACACTGGTTGAGAGCAAGTAAGTCAGCTAAGAGTTCTGGGACACTCCAACCGGACTTATTGGGGTCAGGGAGAATTTTCACTTGTAGACAAACTTGAGGACTGACTCCTAGCTCTTGCGCCAATTGATTTAAGCGCTGCGCCAGTTTCAAATTGTCCACGGAGTGAATCCAATCAAATAATTCAATGGCTTTTTTAGCTTTATTGCTTTGCAACCGTCCAATAAAGTGCCAGGTAATATCCGGTAAGTCTTGTAACTCGGCTTGTTTACTGGCAGCTTCTTGGATGCGGTTCTCGCCAAAATCGCGAATTCCGGCGTTGTAAGCAGCTCGAATGTCCTCAGCCGGAAATGTTTTGCTCACAGCAATCAACCGGACTGAAGGTGGTAGTGAAGCCCAAATAGTGGTAATACGTTGGCTCAGGGAACTGGTCATTGGAATGTGCGTTGGAAAACACTCTGAAGTAGCTCGTACTCCTGGGATTGACCACTGCGGCGTAGAGTACGCAAGCGATTTTCTAACAACATTCTGGCTTCAGTGCGTCCTATGGACTGAAATTTGATCCCTTTAATGTCGTTGGCAACCAAAAAAAACAACCGTTGGGCATAAAGTGTACTAAATAGATCCTGCTGATCATCGACCATGCAGATCCGATAAAGCAAACCCCAAGTTGGATGATTTATGTAAGTTTCTGAGTTTTCTGAATTCATTTAATAGCCAAGGTAGGAGTATATATCTTTTCGCAGATCAGTACAAATGTTCAGAAGATAATACACCCCTTTTTTGCCAGAATATTTGGTTAGCTGATGGGAAAATCAATGATTCTGGCCGTTTAATGGCAGCGATCCCTTGATCTTATTTTAGATGGGCAGATGAACCAAGCAGTAGCGACGCAGAACGGCACAAGAGATCATAAAGGCAATTACTTATGTCTGTTGGCTCTGGCTTCTTTCCATATTGCCATAATTATCGCTCTGTGGAGCAAAATGGGCAAGAGGATGATGAGTTAAACCAAATTTCCTAAAACTAGTCTAGCACCCCAGAATAGTGTGAGCATAGCGATCGCTAGCCAATCTCTGGCTTGGAGGCGTAATTCGTGCCATTTGACTTGATGTTCATTGGGGCTAGTGAAGCCGCGTACCATCATCGCACTAGCCATTTGTTCAGCGCGTAAGAGGAGATTTTTTAACAGTCTCTCCGCAACTGTCATCCAAACTTTGACTGCTCCTTTTAACCCCAGTTTTTTCCAATTAATTGCCCTAGTCATCACAGAGCGAATTAAATTTTGTACTTCTTCTAGAACTAGGGGGATAAATCGCAAGGACAAAGTTAAAGTCAGAGTAATTTCAGTTACGGGGACTTTGAAGCGTTGCAGTGGCTGCATTAAGCTTTCTATAGCGGTGGTGATTTCTTCGGGTGCAGTTGTGAGCAAATACAGGTTGCTGCTGTAAATCACCGTAAATATAATCGTACTGACTCTGATGGCTAAATCAATTGAGCGACGAGTTACTTTAACTGGCCCTTTATGGAAGAGAATGTAGCTGTAGCCTTGATTGTCGCCTGTTGCTGCTGGAACAATATCAGTATTCTTGGCGTTTGCTGGCTGAGTTAATATTTGTTCATTAGTGGGTAGGCGTGGCTGATATTGTACACCCAAACCATCAGGACTGATACTGATGAGTAGGAAAACAAACAGCGCTAGTGTTAACAGCCAGCCCATTTGTTGTTTCCACACTCGCCGGGGTATTTGAGCTACTACAGTAAAAATAATTAATAATGCCACCAGTAGTATCCGCCACTCGTTATTAGCAAAGGAGTAGCTAGTTAGAAAGCTCATCAACCAAGCTATTTTGACCCGTGGATCGAGTTTGTGTAGCCAAGTTTGCGGCTGTTCTAAGTATAGTCCTAGTGGTAGCGATCGCAATAAATCCATATTTTTTCTGAGTGCTGCGTAAGGAGAAGAAACCGCAACTATATGCGTAAGCGTTGATATTTAACGATCTGCCTAAGCAAAATATTAACGTACTAATAATATAAACAAATAGTGCGTTAGCTTACTCAGCACTCCCCATTCCTGTACGGGCGGGTTTACTAAGGATTTCGATGCACCACAGACTCATTGCTTAAACCCGCCCCTACCCACTCAGCACTCAGCACTTATTTAACGCGAGTTGCTCTATTGACATTACCAACTTCCATTTCCCGCACCTTTTTACTGCGCCAAAGTAAACGCATGGGTGTGCCTTTAAACCCTAATTGTTTGCGGAATTGCCTTTCAATATAGCGACGGTAGTTGTCATTAAAGCGCTTGGCTTCGTTGACGAATAGGGCGATGGTTGGGGGTTGGATACCCACTTGAGTCCCATAGTAGATTTTGCCCTGACGACCGCCCCTAGAAGCTGGCGGTGAATGCCAACTCACAGCGTCTGTGAGAACTTCGTTAATTACAGACGTACTCACACGGCGTTTGTGTGATTCAGCTGCTTCATTCACTAAGTCTAAAATCTTGTCTACCCGTTGTCCTGTGGAGGCACTGACAAAAATGGTTTCTGCCCATTCTGTAAAGTGTAATCGGGCTTCTATTGTTTTTTCGTAGTCGTAAATGGTATAGGAGTCTTTTTCGATCGCATCCCATTTGTTGACGACGATAATACAAGCTCGACCTTCATCAATAATCCGCCCGGCTAATTTTTGGTCTTGGTCTGTGACTCCATCTAAGGCATCAATCACCATTAAAACCACATCGGCGCGGCGAATCGCTTTGAAAGCACGGTTAATACTAAAGAATTCTGTACCGTAATCTATTTGTTTTTTTCTGCGAATACCTGCGGTGTCAATTAAGCGATAAACTTGCTCGTTCCGTGAAATTACGGTATCAATAGCATCGCGTGTTGTCCCAGAAATTGGGCTAACAATTGACCTTTCTTCGCCCACAAAAGAATTTAATAAACTAGATTTGCCGACATTGGGGCGGCCGATAATCGCTACTTTGATCTCGTTATCTTCTTCTACTTCTGTAACGATGGGGATGTGACTAATTAACTCGTCGAGTAATTCGCCTGTACCACTACCATGAATTGCGGAAATGGGGTAAGGTTCGCCCAAGCCTAATCCCCAAAATTCCGAGGCTTGAATTGCGCCTTGGTCTGGGGATTCACATTTGTTTACAGCCAGTAAAACAGGTACTGGTTGTTGGCGTAACCATGTAGCAATTTCTTGATCAGACCCTGTGAGGCCAGTTTGACCGTCTACAACCAAAATAGCGGCGCTGGCTTGTGTAAGGGCTGTGAGTGCCTGTTGGCGAATCAATGGCAGGAATTCGGTATCGTCGTTAAAGACTAAACCGCCTGTGTCTACAACTAGAAAATCGCGATCGCGCCAGTAAGATGGCATATAAGTGCGATCGCGTGTCACACCCGGTTCGTCGTGGACAATCGCCGTTTGTTCCCCGGCGAGACGATTAACCAGGGTGGATTTGCCCACATTCGGGCGACCGATAATAGCAACAATTGGCAGTCCCATAAAACCAGGGTGAGTGAGAGAGATAGTATATCACCTATATCTATTTATTTTAACTACTTTAATCCTTTATTTAATTATTCAACCCTGATGCAGAATTTAATCGCGCATCTTATATTCATATTCACCGAGATAAATGAATTACTTCCCCGCATATCAGGCGGATTGTGATCACAAAGCGTTTATTTTTCAGATATTCTATAACCAAATTAGCCTGTTAAAAAATTTCTAAATCAGCTTATGAGCCGTTCAGCCCTCTATCAGCCTTTGTTGTTGCGACTTCTGCATGGCATCAGTGGAATTTTAGTAATTACGGCAATCATTACCGGATTTTTAGTTTACAACACATTCGATCAAAGATTTGGCAAAATCCCCATTCCCAAAATCGATCCAATTCAGGATATTCACGGAACTGTGGGTTTATTCTTTTTACTGTTATTACCAGCTTTCGCACTTTATAGCTTTCATGCTGGAGAAAAGCGCCTATTACAACCAGACTTTATCCAAAAACTCACACAGGTTGGTAAACCAATTTGGTGGGTGAGTCTGCAACGTATTGTTAATACTCTAATGCTGATTGCTTCGGTTTTGGCGGTGATATCTGGCAGAATGATGAAGGAAGAATGGCTACCTATAGGTGAACTTGATCACTTGTGGTATTATTTCCATCTCATCGCTTGGGTGATTATGGTTTGTTGTTTAGCCATTCATGTTTTGATGTCTGCTAAGGTGGGTGGTGCGCCATTGTTACTATCAATGTTGTCAGGGAAATTCCGCCCAGGAGATAGTCCGAAAAACTGGTATGGTCGTTTGCGTAGTTGGTTGAGTAATTTTTCCCAGAATTTTACTGGTGGAATTAATCAGTTAATACAGAGTAATTCTTCCCTGAGAATTATTGAGGTTTTTGTGTTGCTGGGAATTATCACGGCTTTTGTGTTACCACTGTTTTTCTCCGGTGGTGAATAAGTCCATAAAGATAAGAAAAGAATCTAGTTTATTTAGCGATCGCACTTATTATCACCTTTTTCATGACTAATAAACTTTTTAGCAGGCGTTACCGGATGTGATGATTTAACGTAATGAGCGAAATATCACTCTTCCTGGAGTTTCCTCTTGATTAATGCGCGCATAAACCCGCAGACAAGTTAAAACTTCCCCAGGAACACCACCACAGTTTAGTTGTAAGTCGTCTTTTGAGAAGGTACAAACATCGGCGTAGAGTCCAGATAATTGCCGTATACGCACGTCATAACCCAGATTAATCGCCGTTTGAGCCATTTTTTTCAAAATGCGTCGTGATTCTTGCTGCAAGTTACCCCACCACGAATAACGCTCAACTGGGGGGATAAATACTAGAGACTGTATGGCTTCATCCATATCTATCCAGGCGCGCAGACTTAACAATTCATCAGAATTTGACTCAGCTTGTTGTAGACGATGCCAGCGATCGCTTAAAGTATTCATGTATTGAGTGCGTTGTTCTGGCTGAGATTGTAAAGGCATAATATCGAAGCTAAACACGCTTTTTAAGGCATGATGTAAATCTGGATCTATGTCTATAAATCTTAAAAATAGATGTACAAATCCAGCTAGAGAATATAAATTGCCATAATCTTCAACTGGGTTAATTCCTGTTTTTAATAATGCTTTTTCAGACAAAGATAATCCTGGGGCTTGTACAGTACCTTTCAGTCCGGGATAGATAATTTCATTTCGGCTAAAAGGAAGTTGATGTAAATGCAAATTATCTGCTAATGCACCAATTTCGTGAGCGAATTCTAAAGCTTTTTGTCGCCAAGCTGTGGCTAAATTTTCTGGAACTCGCAGCAGTTTTCGGTGAATTTCGTGCCATAAATCAGCATCTGTTTGGCTTTGTAGTGATGAATTACCTAAATATACTTTGAGTTCAGCATCAGCAACAAAAGCTTCTCGTAAATGAGTCAGTTTTAACTCTTCTGGAGATGATATCAGGAGTAAGGTATTTTCTGGAATAGTTTCTGGCTGGGGTTGCAATAAGTTGGCGATTTCTTTTAGGATCTCGTCACATATCTCGGTTCCAGGGTCGAGGGGAATTTCTGTGCGGGCTTTATTTAAGGTAGCTTCTAGTCCGTACAGACTAAATTTTAGGAGTTTGGCTAATTCTGAGTTTTCTATTGCTAATAACTGACGTATTTGGTGCATGAATATTCATTATAAAATTGATTTTTTTTCACGCACCAGACGCTCAAAACCTTTGCGCCTTTGCGTGAATTAAAGTTAGTTAATAATTAACCCTTGTAGAGACGTTGTATACAACGTCTCTACATTATTTTTAACGAGATTTCTAATGTATGCCGCAAAAGGGATCGCGTTCTTTATCAACTTCGTTAGGTTGTAGTTCTAATTCAGCACGATAAACACATCCGGCTTGTTTGAGACATTCTTGACTGGTGGATGTCCAATAGGGAACTTCTCCAGCGTGCATTCTCAGAATACCTTTGCTATCAAGAGTTACACAATATTTGCAAGGGTAATCTGTGGTGATATCTGGTTTACTTAAGGCTCCAATTCGGATCCATTTTTTGCTATTAGTTGTGGTGTCTGTTTGATAAATGTAAAAAGTGTGTTGACTTGTTTGGGGAAAGGGTGGTAAAGGATTACTGACTAAGCCGTTTTCTGATTGATTTTCGCTATTTTGGATATAGTGAAATTCTCTGAGAAATTTGCTATCATCTTTGTCTACTTCAAATACTAAATGATAGGCATTTGGTTGATCTACTGTTGCAGATTCAATCACATTAATAGCAATATCACCATCATTTAAATTTTGATGCGGTCGTTCTACGGCAATATTCCACTTCAATTTTCCATCAGCAAATAGGGCTGAGGTTTCGGAAGCTGCTGATAGGGCTGCACCTACATCAATCCCAGGAACGTCTATTAAATAATGGGGATTTCCTTGACAAAGTAAAACGTTAAATTGCAAAGTTTGGTCAATTTCAAACTGGACTTTGACTTTTTTGAGAAATTCGGCTTCTTGCATTCCGAGTTTCTTCATCAGGTTTTTACCGTCGAAACTACCCCAGAGTCGTAAGTCTCCTTCTTCGTAGTCTTGGCGATAAATAATATTAGTTAATTGTATCCCTTGCCATTCTGTACGCACTTTAGCGGCTGTTTCTGAAGGGGTGATTTGATACAGTTCTTGTCCGGCTTTGAAGATGGGTAAAAGTTCGTTACTTTGAGTTTTGCGTTTGAAGTTGCAAGGTAGATAATAAAATAGGTTTTTGACATCTATTTCTAACTGATTTGCACCTTTTCGTAGCAATTCTTTAGATTCTTCTGGATCAAATCTCAGCCTTCGCAGTTTCTCGGCGTAACAAGCACCGGCGGAAGTGGCTAGTTTGGTAAATTCCAAAACAAAGGTAATTCTTTCTGGGTTCCAAACGAAATAAGGAGAATTGCTAAATTCTTGATAAATGTGGCGTTGGACTAAATCGAGATTACAGGTTTTGCCAGATAAAATTAACCAATCGACTTTATGTGTGTTCCAAGAATCTATATTTTGGTCTTGGAAACTTAAGCGACTTTCCATGAGTCCTTTAGCAATACCAATTGCTTCTTTGATACTGGAAGCGGCGGCGCGTTCAAATTGTTGACTATCTAGAGTTACACAGAAATTATCGGGATTTATAACTTGAAATTTTATGGAACTTTGAGTCAGAATTTCAGAGATTTGTTGTTCAGAAATAGTAAAATTTACAAGCGGATAATCTGCTGGTGGCTTTTGCCCAAGTTTAAGTTTAGCCGCTTCGGCATAATCCCAGAGAGTATAAAATGTTTGTAGCCTTTGGGGTGCTTGTTGCCATCGAGTTGGTAATACTTTATCAGCAGTATCTAGGGCATCTTTATAAGCAGCGTCACCGTCGGGATTTTCTTTATCTAAACATTTTAAGAGACTGCCACTTTTAAATTTTCCTTGTTCAATAAAACGCTCGTTCAATTCAGCATTAATTAAATCTTCTAGTTGTTCGCTGTCGATGTCACCTGTGGTTATGGCTGTTAAGAGAAAGTCTGCGATCGCTACTTTCAACAATCTAAATATTCTCAGGGTAATTAATTCACCACCTAACTGCAAATGTCCTGAAGAACCTAATAGTTTGGGAGTCAATTTATAGTAACGTCCCCCTAAACCTCTATCTTCATTTTCTGCAAAACTAGGAGTTTTATCTTCCAAAGTCAATTCAATTAAAGCTAAGTCTGTTGTTCCCCCACCGATATCCAAAACCAAGACATTTTGTGACCATTTATTTTCAACTTTGCGACAACGGGTTTTAAATGACTCAATTCCAATGTTGAGATTCCCGCCAAATTCTCGCCATAAAAAGAATATGGCGACTGAAACAGCTTCATCATAAGCCGTTTGTACGTCATCAATACCCAATTGTTCAACTAATTCCTTTACTTCCTTACGCACTAATGGCGGGGCGACAGTGGGATAGGTAACAACGGCTGTGAGAAAATCGCCCTCAGAAAATCTGCGTCTCGCGCGTTGGCGGTAATCTTCAGTTAAATCGATTAAATGCGCCCAAGCGGCTTGGATGAGTTCGTTAACATTAATTGTTTCTTCTTGATCATCCAGAATTACTGGAAAAGTGCGATCCTGTCCAAAATAGCGCTTAGGTGAATGGTGAAATCTGCTGATAATTTCTTTTAAAGAAACACTTGTTCCTTGGGCTATGGCTTTTTTTCTGTTATCTCTAGCTTCCCTACCCATCCGCAATTGTAAATCTGTCAAACTAGAAACTTCCAATTCGCTGGGAATTTCTGTATCCCGACGATTAATATCTAAGACGACGGGAATTAAATTTTGTGATTCTAAGGTAGGTACACGAAAAACTTCATGATAGATTTGGTAAAGTTTTTTGCTTGCAGCCCGGCGGAATTTGTCGCTATTACCTAAACATAATTCCACTTGGCGAATCGCTTCTAAAAATCGTTCTTTTTGATCACTTTCAAAAACTTCTCGTAGACGATGGGGTTCAATTTCCAGGTTTTTGCTAATATCAGCAATAAACTTGTCCCAGTCATGAGGATTGACATCAGGTAAAGCCAGCGATGCCGGAGAACTTAACCATTCTATCATGCGATCGCGCAACCGTGTTTCTTGTTCCTTCGGTAAAATTTCCGCAATGGGGACTTCAATGGGATCGAACAGTGTCACTGTAGAATTAGATGTACCAAAATCTAAAGCAAACCATCCAGGAAATCTTTTCTGAGGTTTATTGCTGATTTTCTTTTCTATATATTTACTGATTTCTACAGGACTGCTGACAAAATCAGTATCAATTGTTTCCTCATCAAAAATTAGTGGCGACCACAGATAGCATGAAGCCCCACTTTGTTTAGGTTCAGCTAAAATTGGATCACCTAATACATCAGAATCGAAATACTCAACAATCACTTCTAAAGTGCAGTTAATTGGTTCAATTAAAGGACTTTCTAATTTACAAGGATATTGTTCTAATTGCCCAATTTGCGAAATCTTTGGAGTTACAGAATCAAAAGGTTTATATGCTTTCTTAATTTGGATAGCCAAATCCTCTGGAGTCCCAGTCACAATACAATTAATTCTCGCAATGTGAGGGACATTATCCCCAGCCGCCACAAGTTGAATAGTGGGTAATTCCAAGTATTCGTTTTCCCTAGCACGCACTTGAAAATTGGGTGGAAGCCGAATTTCTACAGCCATTTTTTCTCCTTATTTTATCTAACCTGTAAATCAACTACTTAATTATCTTTATTCATCTTTCGTAAAACTCCCCTCTTCCCTCTTCCTTTGTGTCCTTTGCGTCCTTCTCCCAAGGGGAGACGCTACGCGAATGCAGTTCGTTTCTCATCCAGAACTAATCACCCCAACTAATCAAACCAAAAAATTATCATCCGTATAAGAACTTGTAGAAACCTTAGAAAGAACTTGCAACCAAGTAGGAACAGCAACCTTATCTGGAGAATCTCCCGCAGCAATATGTCTGAGTAAAGCTTCCTTTTTAGAAAGATTTTGCAGAGTCGGAATAACTTGATCTAAAATGCCTTCTAATTCAGCATTCACCTGTTGATTGATTTCACTCACGTATTGCACCAGATGCAGACTAGCACTAGCAATTATTTCATCTCGCAGTCGCAATACAAAAAGTTGATGATTACCTGTTCTGGGCAAATCTGAACTTTTTTCAGGAGACCAATCAAAGATTTGCCCAATATTGTGTTTTTCATCTTTACGCGCCAAGGGAAACATAATTTCCGGTGAAATTGATTGTTCTTTACTATTAATTTCTGATATAATTGCCTCTTGCCATTGATTAGGGTCGCATCCTAACAGTAATTTGTAAAATATATCAGCTTCTTCAATACCAAACTTTGTTTCAATTTCTTGTTCCATTTCTGAAGAAAGATTAGCCTGTAAATGATCGCGTTCTGCGGCTATATGATGCGATAATTGACTTAATAAATCTACCACAGCTTGATGAATGCGATCGCGTGCAAAAGTTTCTAACTCCTTGACAGTTTTGGCAAAAGGTGGATAAAAATCTTCACTTTTCGTTGGTAGACTACTATTCACTCTATTGCCTCGATCAAATAGCTTGCCGGCTGCACCTTTAAATTCGGCAATTGTGATATTACCATTGTTGGCTTTATTAAATAGTAAAGTCCATTCATTCCAATTAAGAATTTTAAATGTGAGTTCGTCTTTTACCACATCGCTAACCACATCTCCCCGACGGTCTTTGAGTGGTTCTTTCCCTAAAGTTTTTTGAAAATTCCGATAAGTTTTATCTAAGTTCTCGATAGCAGCCCGAAACTCAATTAAATCCTGACTATCTGCGGTGGGAATGCCTTGTTCATGAATTGCGGCAATAATGTTTTTGAGATGTTCTTGTTGTTGCAGTAAATTATCGGCAGCCCTTTGAGTGTCTTGATAAAGTTGCTTGAGTCCATGACTAGCAACATGATTTTGAATTAATTCTCGTAGTTTAGCAACACCACCATCTTGAGCAAAATAACTCAATTGTCTGCCTAAATGACTGCGTGGATCAGATTCTAACAGACGTGTACTTAATAGTTCCCACTTTTGTTGCAATCGCTTCGACCGTTCCAGATAATCAGGATAATCTAAGTTAGCTAAAAATTCTGGTGAACCTGCTTTGACTGCACTAGAACGTTTTGCTAACTCAGCCAGCCCTAGTAATGGCGATAATAAAACAATCCGGTCTTGTTGGGTAGTGAATGCACTAGCAGCGTCAACGGTGGTTTGCAAAACTTTCAATTTGCGGAAAACATCTTCTTCCTCCAAAAGTCTACTACTTTCAATTAAGCGGTCAAGTTCTCGTTCACAACCTTCACTATCTAAAGGTAATTGATCAAAACGACCCACCCCCACCAAAATTAAATCTTTGAGGTCTTGTCCTGGGCGCTGCTGCTGCATCATCGTGAAGATTTTATTGGCGCGATCGCTTCCCGGCGTTTTACCATTTAAGAGGATTAAAATTGTCTGTACTTCTGCTAATTCCCGCAGTGACAAAAAGGTATCTCTAGCACCAGAATTCGCCGCCCCTAATCCCGGAAAATCCAACAGCACAAATTCTGAAGCCCCCCCCAAATCCCAAATTTCTCGTGATATTTGTACCTCAATATCAACACGACGAATCAGTGGGAAACTGTTCTGTAACAGCTTAGTAGGTAGTCTCTGGGGTGGGCTAGGTAATCGAATATGTGCTGGGGGCAAATCTTCAAACCGAATACTTTGGATAGCCATTGGCTGTTCAATCAGTTGTAGCCCCTCATGGGCAGTAATAGCATCAATTTGGTAGTGTCCACCACACATAGCTTCCCCATAAGCTTGATAGGCACGCAGGAACAATACCAACTCTCGCAGTAAATAACGTAATTCTAAGTTTTTACTAATATTCCATGTGTCTTCGCACCAATTCAGAATATCTTTGCCAGTATTTAATTTTGATAGAGGCATAGGTGCAAGTCCAGCAGCCGTAGTTCGGCGGCTTGCTTCCTGTAACATGAATTGCAGGCACTCATTTACGCCTTCGTGAGAAAGATACTCTACCCGAAAATTATTTGCCTGAGTCGTAGCAAAGCCTGATTGCGGCACAAGATGAATGGCTGTAACATTACCTGTAGTTGGGTTCTCACTAATGGGCAAAGCATCAGCATAACCAATCAGGCTACCCAAAAGTAAAGTTTTGCCACTACTAAATTCTCCCATTACCCCAATTCTGACTGGAGATGTGGCGAGTTCTACAGTTTTCTCAGCAGCTTCCCGGAGGCGCACCAGACAGTCATCCAGGCTAGTAGGTATCCAATCTTCTTGTTTAGAAGGGGACTGGGGTACTGAGTCCAGTTTTTGCAGAATAAATTCGCCGTACTCTTTAAAACAATCCAATTGTTCTATTTCCATAAAATTTTTTTCCTCTGGCATCAATTTCTGTGAGTTTTATAACATAAAAAATTCTTAATAGCAGATATTCATACAACTTATTGCTATCACATTTTGCCTCATTCCTAAATTATTTATTACTAGGGATAGATTTAACTTTACTGACTTAAACAATTCTTAACCGGATGCTTATCTGGGAAAGATAAAAAATCAAAAATAAATCTTCTTGCCCAGAAGTATCATTTACTTCGTTAATGTCATTTAAACCTCAGTAGAAAAGACAAAGATCCCCGACTTCTTCAAGAAGTCGGGGATCTAAACCTTTGGTATATTACTTAAACCACAGGAATACCCCCTGAATATCTGTGAGTAACTGTTTAATGTCTGTTCTTTTTATCATTGTTCTACTCTCTGGTTTAGATACATCTGTCTTCAGTGGGGTTCAGTCGCGGATATGCTTTTGATAGGGTTATTAACGAAACTCATTAATGACCAAGCCAATTGTTATGACCTATACCCAAACCAGCGATCCCAATATTCGTGAATGTGTCCAATCATGGCGAAACTTAGATATAGATGAACAGTTAGCTTTGTTTTGGTTCATTTACCAAGAAATGGGAAGTTCCATTACACCAGCCGCCCCTGAAGCCAGCACTGTTTCCCCAGAAATCGCTGAGGGTTTATTCAATCAAGTTAAAGAATTGAGCCACGCACAACAATTGCAAGTTCAGCGTGACATAATTACCAAAAAGGACACTCAAATTAGCCGTCAATATGGCTCTTTGAGTGATACCACAAAACTTTTATTTTGGTATCGATTAGCGCAAGAGATGGAGAGTGGTAGAATTATTCCTTTACCTGCTGGTTATCAGCTTTCATCTGCATCTCAAAGACTATTGGATAAAATCAAAGCCTTACCTTTTGAACAACAGATTAACGCTTTCCGTGATTACGTTTCGCCTATGGGTGCTGAACCGAAAGCCGGAGCAGAAATTTAATTTTCCCCCTTCCCTACCAGGGAAGGGGGTTAGGTTTCGAGTTAGGTTTCGAGTTAGCTTTTCCACATAACGTGAAAAGTCCTAACCTCCTGGGCGGTTGCGATAAAATATATAGCATCTAGTAGCACCGAAAATAAAGAAGGGTACGTTAGCCTACGGCATAACACACCCTACTGGCTATTGGGTTATTTATCTAGGAAGAACACAAAAAATAGCAATAATTTTAATTAATTTAGCTTACTCACTTATATATAGCAGATACACCCTCAAGCCGTAAATAACGCTCTTTGTTTTATATTCCATAATATAAGGCGATCGCATAACTAATTGCATCTATCTTATGGCTAATTTAAATATATTGATTTTTGCAGTAGTAATTTTTATTTTGATTGAACTTGAATTAGCTAATTAGTGATATTAATAACTAGCAAATTTTGCCCAATGTAGATTTAGTTACCTGGAAATTTTGCAGCAGGTATTCAGGAAGACTTGAGTAATTTATAGCTGAACAAAATAATTATTTAGTTTTACACATGATTCATAATCTATGAAATATGTTCTTTTTGGCTTTACTAGTTGAAAAAAAGTAAAACCCCAGAACTGGGAATTCCTGGGGTTTTCAACCTGACCACACTTATAGTTTTAATAGAAAATTTGGTAAAAGTCTCAAGCCCAATGGACATAAATAGGTAAATTGAGTCTGAGAAAGATTGATCAGCAAGACTATTTTGATGCTAGTTAAAGGGAAAATTTTTATCGATATCTCAATTATACAAAAATTGTAGATGGCGACTACCACAAACATCATCTATTGGCTCTGGTATTCTTGTTTATTAGATAGATAAATAAAAAGATATAATTTCATGATTTATGTCTAAAGTTGTAGTTTTCTCAGCTTGATTTATTATTGGGAATAGAGAAAAATAAAAACATCATGATAAAACATGATTGTAGCCAATAAAGTGACAGAAAGCCTACTTAATGCCCGCGCCTGTGGGCATTTTTTCATAAATTCTCACCAATTGCTTAACTGAACTGTATTGGATTATATTTAACAAGAATTGGTAATCTTTGGGCTATGTCACAATCTAACTTGATCCAACCTAATCCTTTCAAAATGTCTCCTGGAAATTTTTCAATAAAATAAACTGTTAAATTCATTGATGAAGTTCTCATATATTTCTTCTTTCACACTTTAAAGTAGTAATTGTAATTCGGATATTTTTATTTTTTTTGTTTTGGAGTTTGTTGATTGCTCACCAATGCAGTAATATTCGTGAATGGCAACCTTTGGAGGTTGAATTAATAGTACGATTGGTGAATCAAGTAGCGCAATTCAACAGTCAGCCAGCAGTAGAAAGTATGTTTCGTTAGACTGAAGTAGAAGTATTAGGTCAGCTTAATCCTAATTTGCCCAAAAAAATAGGGTAACTCTGGAAAACCCAGAACTACCCCAAATTAAGTTAAACTGCAACCAAAGTTAATTAAGCAAAAGCAGCAGTTTTAACATCATTATTTGTCAAAATTTCTTGCAATTCGTCGGAATCTACTGTTTCTTTTTCAACCAGCATTTTCGCAATCAGATCAAGAATGTGACGATTGTTAACTAATACTTCTTTAGCTCGTATATAAGCTACATCCACCAGTTTACGCACTTCTTCATCAATCGCCGCAGCAGTTTCTTCGGAGAAATCACGCTCTGACATGATATCTCTGCCTAAGAACATATTACCTTGCTGACGACCAAGAGCGACTGGCCCTAAGCGATCGCTCATCCCAAAGCGAGTAATCATCTGACGCGCTACACGGGCTACTTGTTGCAAGTCATTAGAAGCACCAGTGGTAACTTCTTCATCACCAAAGATTAATTCTTCAGCTAAACGACCACCTAAAGCTACAGCCATTTGATTTTCCAGATAAGAACGGCTATACAAACCTGTATCCATCCGGTCTTCACTAGGAGTAAACCAAGTTAAACCACCAGCACGACCACGAGGGATAATGCTGATTTTTTGTACTGGGTCATAGTCGGGCATCAAAGCACCAACTAAGGCGTGACCAGCTTCGTGATATGCTACTAGGGTTTTGCGCTTCTCGCTCATTACCCGGTCTTTCTTCTCTGGCCCAGCTAAGACTCGATCAATGGCATCATTGATTTCATCCATTGAAATTTCGGTTAAGTTGCGCCGTGCTGCCAAAATTGCTGCTTCATTGAGCAAGTTGGATAAATCTGCACCTGTAAAACCAGGAGTCCGACGAGCAATTTTATCTAAGTCCACATCCTTGGCTAAGGTCTTACCACGGGCGTGAACTTTGAGAATTTCGCTACGTCCAGCATAATCAGGACGGTCTACAACTACTTGACGGTCAAAACGACCGGGACGCATTAAAGCTGCATCTAAAACATCAGGACGGTTGGTAGCGGCAATAATGATAATGCCTGTATTACCTTCAAAACCATCCATTTCGGTGAGCAACTGGTTGAGGGTTTGTTCCCGTTCATCGTTACCACCACCTAAACCTGCACCCCGTTGACGACCTACAGCGTCAATTTCATCGATAAATACGATACAAGGAGCGTTGGTTTTAGCTTGTTCAAACAAATCGCGGACACGGGAAGCACCCACACCAACGAACATTTCCACAAACTCAGAACCAGAGATTGAGAAGAATGGTACACCAGCTTCACCAGCTACAGCACGAGCGAGGAGGGTTTTACCTGTACCAGGAGGGCCAACTAATAAGACACCTTTAGGAATTTTGGCTCCAACTGCGGTAAAGCGGTCAGCATTTTTCAGAAAGTCTACGACTTCGTTTAATTCCAACTTGGCTTGGTCAATACCAGCGACATCGCCAAATGTTACCTGTGTTTGTGGCTCCATTTGCACTCTGGCTTTGGATTTGCCAAAGTTCATGGCTTGGTTTCCCGGACCACTTTGAGCGCGACGTAGTAAGAAGAATAAACCCACCAGAAGCAATACAGGGAAAAATAAACTGCTCAGTGCTTTAAACCAGAATCCTTCGTCAGTTTGGGGCAGAACAGCAATATCAACGCCCTTTTCAGTCAAATTATTGATTAAATCAGGATCATTAACTAAGGTTACTACCTTTTTGTCACCATCTCTGGAGGTAACAAGTGCTGTAGAACGGTCTGCACTCAGACTGACTCTATCTACACTGCCTTTGTCAACTTCTTGAATAAATTGACTGTATCGCCATGTCTCTCTAGTTTGAGGTTGTTTGTCAAAGAATGCTGTTCCTAGAGCAATGACAACTATAAATAGCAGCGCATACAGCCCCGCATTTCTCCATCTTTTATTCACTGAGGTCTATCCTCCTGTATTTTTTGTGAGTTAGCGTAGCTTCTCTGATATGAGAGGGCATTATTAAGAATTATGTTAACTTATCTTAAGGTATAACATAACGGTGCGGCTGTCATGTTAAAAAAGCTCCCTTATTTGTAAAAAACTAGAATGGTAGGGATTATATTGTAGCGACCCTGTGGGCTGCACAACGGTATGAATGGGGATAATTTCCACCACACTATTAGTGTAGGCGATCGCTTCAAATCCCCGCACTAACTCCGCACCCCAAGGTAACTCCCGAACTGTGGGCAGATTCTTGATTAATTGCGATCGCATTATTCCTGGCAAAATTCCCTCTGTTAATGGTGGAGTCCACCAACTACCATTCTGCCATCCCCAAAGGTTCCCTGTGGTAGTTTCTAGCCAATTGCCTATACCATCAATTAAAATTGCTTCCTGAGAATTTAACTGTTGGGCGTGAGTCTTAGCCAACCAAGCACTCAGATAGTTACCAGTTTTATGAGAAGGAAGACTACGATAAAAGTTGGATAATGCCAAATTTGTGGTAATGCCGTGTTTTTGTTTAGCGATTAAATCCGGTGGTAATAACCTTCCAGTTATCCACTCACGTCCATCAGCAAACAGAGTAATTCTCAGAATCGGGAAACGTTCCGCCAGAATTTCCGCACCTTGACGCACCAGATGCCAATGTGGTTCTCGCCAACCAAAAGATTTTATTGAACCAAGTAGGCGATCGCAATGTGCCACCCAATTAGTTAAACTACTATCCAGGCAATTACCATAAACGCGCACCGTTGTAAATACAGTTGCACCAAAAAGTAACCCCGGATCATTAATATCTAATTCCAGAGTTTGGGATTCTATCAGTTTGCCGTTATACCAATAAATAACACTAACCTACTATATAAAACTCTTTGTCCTTATCTGAATTATCCCCCCTGCCCCCTGCACCCTGCCCCCTTGCCTCTTATTCACTCCTGTTCCGGGAATGAAATTCTATTCCCTTCCGGGGTAATAGTTACCTTTCCGCCCAAAGCCTCAATTTCGCTAATGGCTCTAGCACGAGTCTTGTCATCAACTTGATTATTTAATACCATTACCCAGGCGGATATTTGCGCGGTTTTACTGTCAGGGTTTTGACTTAAAAATATAGAAGTTTGCCGAGAACTCGCAGCAATTGATTGACTCTCATCATCTGAAAAATTACTAGCCCATTCTGCCGCCGTGGCAAAAGATTCCTGAGCAGCTTTAGTATCTCCTAAAAACAATAACTCATCAATTCCCTTATAACGCCACACATAATAAGACCTTTGAGGAACCCAGGGAGACAGAGACTGTAAACCCTTCTCCATAATTTCTATAGAGCGTTCTGGCATCCCAGCATACATAGAAGCACTGGTAGAAAGACTCAAATAAGCTGCTAAAAAGCGTGGGTCTTGTTCTAAAACAATTTCAAAATATTCTGGACTGAGGCGATAACCTGTTTTAGCACGAGCTTCTTCATCACCAAAGTATTGTGCATAACCCAGATAAACCCAGTTGGCGATGAGATTATCATAACCAAAGCTGGGCATTCTTTTGAGAAAATTTAGCCGCACACTTTCCGCGTTAATTTCTCTTTCTAGAACATCTAAAGAGATATCTTGTTTGCTTCTTAACAAAGTCTGGAGTTGAGGAAACTGAATCAAGCTAACTCCCAACAAACACAAACAGGCTACCAAAGGTGTAATTAAAGCTCGACGAGATAAAAATAACATCTTTAGTTGACTCCAATACTCCCCTCGCCTTACTAAGGAGAGGGGTTGGGGGTGAGGTTAATAATATTTTATTCAATCCGCACTCGTAAAGGCTGATTAAAAACAGCGCCTGGGGCGCTGCTAATTTCAAAATATTATACTACTCAACACTCAGAATGTTGCAATCTTCAAGCGCTACCTGTGAAGGCAACTTCAGGGAACTTCAATTGAGCTTCTGCCATTGGTCGTCTTCTGCCTTCTTCTTGCCAGTAGTTAATTACTTCTGTGGCTTTATTCAGCAATTCGACTCGATCTACATCAGTAATCCAGTGTTTGGACTCTAATTCCTTTTTTAACTCTTCCCAAGCGTCATTTCGAGGCCAGAAAAAATACTTAGTTAAAGGACTTGTGCCTTTGCCTACGACTTGATCGACTGCTAGGGCAACGTTTTCGTCTAACCAAAGGATTTTAAGAATAAATTGGGTCAATCATACCTCCGAGGGATATCTGGGGATTAATACTAAGTTGCCAATCGCACGGGTGGAAATGATGCCCACTGTATATGCTGTGCGATCGCTTATTTTAACTCAATACTTCACCTGATGACCAAATAGTGGTTGCAAATTGTTCAACCATCACCGATTAAAATTTAAAAGTTCCTTTGTTCAACCAATTCCATGACCGAAAAATCTTCCCTAAACCCAATTGTAATTTTCGATATTGACGGCGTTGTGCGCGATGTCGGCAATTCCTATCGTCGAGCGCTGGCGGACACTGTAGAGCATTTTACCAACACAGCCTATCGTCCCACCCCAGGAGATATTGACCAGCTAAAATCTGAAGGACTTTGGAATAATGATTGGGAAGCTTCCCAAGAATTTATTTATCGTCACTTTGAATCTCTGGGACAAACTCGCCAGCAGTTGCAACTAGATTACAAAACTATTGTTGCCTTTTTTCAATCTCGTTATCGAGGCACAGACCCAGACAATTGGAATGGGTATATCTGTGATGAACCTTTATTATTACAGCCCAGCTATTTAGAAAAACTCACAGAATCAGGAATTTATTGGGGATTTTTCAGTGGTGCTACCCGTGGTTCTGCTACTTATGTTTTACACAAACGTCTGGGTTTACAGTCACCCGTGTTAATTGCGATGGAAGATGCACCAGGTAAACCAGACCCCTCCGGACTTTTTGCCACTATTCGCTTGTTAGAGACAGAAATAAATAATAACTCAGCAATTATCTATGTAGGCGATACCGTAGCTGATATGTATACCGTCAGGAAGGCGCGAGAAATGAATCCTCACCGTAATTTGATTGGTGTGGGGATTTTACCGCCTCACGTCCAGGACACAGCCGCCCATAGTGATGTTTATACTCAGACACTATTAGCAGCAGGTGCAGCCATAGTTTTAAGTAATGTCCAAGAACTCAATCCAGTCAAAATAGCCGAATTATTCCGGGAAGTTGGGAAAAATTAATTTTACATTTTTCATTCTTCATGCTGTTGCCATTGAAACATAAAAAAATTTGGGTGATGGCTGGTTGTGTGACAAAAGTCACCTATCCTAGCAACAGATATTTTTGTGATCAATCTGGAAAACCAAATCATAGAGGAAAGCGATCGCATGAGCAACGGCGTAATGATGCAGTACTTCCATTGGTACAATCCCAATGATGGTAATCTCTGGAACCAGCTAGATAAAACAGCCCACGAGCTAGTTAATGCAGGCTTTACTGCCTTATGGTTGCCGCCACCTTACAAAGGCAGTGGAGGCAGTTATGATGTCGGCTATGGTGTATATGACTTGTTTGATTTGGGTGAGTTCGATCAAAAAGGCAGTGTTCGGACAAAATACGGAACACGGGAGCAATACTTAGAAGCCATTAAAACTGCTCAAAGTTCTGGTTTGCACATCTATGGTGATGTAGTTCTCAATCATAAAGATGGTGGAGACGAAACAGAACGCATCTGGGCGCAAGAAATGGATTGGAACGACCGCAACCGCCCAGTCAGCGATTGGTATGAAATTGATGCTTATACGAAGTTTCACTTTTCCGGTCGCGGAGATAAATACTCCAGTATGAAGTGGTATTGGTGGTGTTTTGATTCATTGTCTTACAATGCAGGCACTCAAAAGGCTGATAAGCTTTACCGCATTAAAAACAGAGAGTTTGAGACAGAAGTCAGCCCCGAACATGGCAACTATGACTATTTGTTAGCGAATGATTTACATATGGGTGAGGAACCCGTGCGCGGCGAGTTGATGTATTGGGGACGTTGGTTTGTTGACACTACAAACGTAAATGGTTTTCGGATTGATGCTGTTAAACATATCCGTTCCTCATTTTTCCGCGATTGGCTCAATCATCTGCGAGTTCATTTTAGTCAACGACAACTGTTTAGCTGTGGAGAGTATTGGTCTCAAAATATCGATGAACTGCACGGTTATCTTGCTGCTACTACAGGGCTAATGTCGTTGTTTGATGTGCCACTACACTTCAAGTTTCACCAAGCTAGTCGTCAAGGTAGCGGTTTCGATATGCGGACAATATTTGACCGCACCCTAGCGAAGGAACAACCAGCCTTAGCTGTCACCTTTGTGGACAACCATGATACACAACCCTGTCAATCCCTAGAGTCCCCTGTTGAACCTTGGTTTAAGCCCCTAGCTTATGCACTCATATTACTGCGCCGTGAAGGGTATCCCTGTGTTTTTTATCCAGACTATTATGGAGCGCAATATCAAGACAAAGGACGTGATGCTACCCTTCACTCTCACCGCTTCTTGATTGATAAGTTTCTTGGCGCACGTAGAGACTACGGTTTTGGCGACCAACACGATTACTTTGATCATCCTCATACTATTGGTTGGACGCGCTTGGGTAACAGTGAACATCCAGGAGCAATGGCTGTGGTGATGACCAACAGCGAAGCCGGCAATAAGTGGATGAATATGTTTCGACCCAATCAGGCTTTTTATGACGCTACCGGACATATCCAGGAAATAGTCTATACCAACAATGATGGATGGGGAAATTTCTTCTGTCCAGGTGGTTCAGTCTCAGTCTGGTTGCAAAAGTAGTATTGATAGGTAGTCAGGAAAAAGGTAAAAACCTCTTTCCTGAATTACATAAAGACCCAAGCAGGGGAGCAGGGGGGATACAGAACAAATATTGTTGGATAAAATGGGGCAACTTACTTGATTATGGAAATCCCTAAAATCTAATTTTCTTAATTACGAATTACGAATTACGAATTAGCTAAGATTGATCAAGCAATGGGTGCATGAATTACTGGCTAATAAATACTATTCTTGCTCCAAATCATTGGGAAAATAATCAAAATGCCTGCACTTCAACTACCTGATGGCCCCCAAATTCATCCTTGGCTACAGACATACCGATGGCTGACTAGCCCTTTGGAATACATGGAAGACTGTGCTAAAAACTATGGTGATATTTTCACCATCCGCGTCGGACCACTTTTTACTTCTCAAGTATTCGTCAGCAATCCTCAAGCTATTCAGCAGATTTTTAGCACCGACCCCAAATATTTAGACTCTGGTGCAGCAGCTGGGTTTAAATCGCCTTTATTGGGAAATCAATCACTACTATCCCTAGATGGTCAGCCTCACCAGCGACAACGCAAGCTATTAACACCGCCTTTTCATGGTGAACGAATGCTGGCTTATGGTGAGTTAATTCGTGAGATTAGCAAGGGAGTAACTAATAAATGGCAGGTTGGTGAAACAGTTTCTGTGCTGTCATCAATGCAAGCCATTTCCTTTCAAGTAATTTTAAAGGCTGTATTTGGTCTAGCTGAAGGGCCACGTTACGAAAAAATCAAGGAAGCTTTAATTGCCATTCTCAATCCCAAAAAACCGATTTTACGGTCAATGCTGCTGATGTTTCCAGCACTGCGGCGAGATTTAGGTGCGTGGAGTCCTTGGGGAGAGTTTCTACGTTTACGGCAGCAAATTGACGAACTGATTTATGCTGAGATTAAAGAACGCAAAGCACAACCTGATTCATCCCGGACTGATATTCTATCTTTAATGATGGCAACTCGTGATGAAGCGGGTGAGCCGATGACTGATGTGGAATTACGTGATGAGTTGATGACTTTGTTAGTAGCAGGTCACGAAACTACTGCTACAGCACTGACTTGGGCTTTGTACTGGATTCACCATCAGCCGCAGGTACGTGAGAAGTTATTGCAAGAGTTAAACACTTTGGGAGAAAAACCCGACCCTAATGCTATTTTTCGCTTACCTTATTTGAATGCAGTTTGTTCGGAAACACTGCGTCTTTACCCAGTAGCGATGTTGCTTTTGAGTCGATTGGTCAAATCACCGCTACAAATTGGAGAATATCAGTTTGCACCAGGGACGTTATTAATCCCCTGTGTTTATTTAACTCATCATCGGGAAGATTTATATCCTGATTCCCAGACATTTAAGCCAGAGCGTTTTTTAGAAAGGCAGTTTTCCGGTTCTGAATATATACCTTTTGGTGGTGGTAATCGTCGCTGTATTGGTATGGCGTTTGCCCTATTTGAGATGAAACTAGTGTTAGCCACAGTGCTGTCTAATTGGCAAATGGAATTGGCGAATAGTCAACCAGTGCTACCAATACGTAAAGGTTTGCTGTTCGGTCCGAAAGGAGGTGTGCAGATGGTTGTGAAGGGGAAGCATCAGCAAAATCAGCTAGTCCCTGAGACTACTTCAGTTTAAAACGATGGGGTTGTGGTGCGATCGCCTAAGTCGCGCTAAGTCGCACCATACCCATTAAGCAAATCTTGCTAAAAATTTTTGTTGTTCGATTTTGGCAAATATATCACAAAAGCCTGAAAGCTTGACCTCTAATTTCTTAATTGAAAACGCACTGGCATTCTATCACTTGGATAAATTAAAAGGTTCTGCTGTAAATTTTCCAGGGATGAACGACCATTGACTAATTCCCAATCGAAGTAGCGCAGCAGTAGTGATAGCATTAGCGTTCCTTCGACCATTGATAAATGTTCTCCCAGGCAACGGTGAGAACCTGAACCAAAATTGATCAGTGGCAGTGGACTACTTTCAGTATTCTTGTTTAACCAACGCTCTGGCAAGAATTCTTCCGGATCTGAATAGATTTCTGGATCTCTTCCAGCCCCAAGCATTGACCAGAAGATTTTTGTCCCACGAGGAATAACCTGATCCTCAATCATCATGTCACGTTGGGCTGTTAATGAAGTGGAGCCGGATGCGATTGAATAAAGGCGCAAAGTCTCTTTGAGAATAGCCTGAATGTAAGCCAACTCCTTGAGGTTTTCTGTATTAATACCACCTCGACTTTGCCAAACTTGGTCAACAATTACCTGCGCCTGCTGAAAAACTTTTTGGTTTAAAGCCAACTCTGCAACTGCAAAAGATAAAGTATGGGCTGTTGTGTCAGTACCTGCTATTAAAAGTTCAATAGCTTCTGCTATTAGTGTTTCACGATTATATTTTGGTTCTTTGGCAGCTATTTTTACTAACATTGATTCTTGGAACAAAGAACTTACCTGTTCTAAATCGGTTTTATTTTGTTCCCTCATCTGTAAAGCTAGTTCTATACGGGGAGAAAGGAAGTCTTCTAACTGTCTTCTTGCTGCCCAATAATCTCGTGAATTCTTAGTTGGCAGATATTTCATCCATATTTTTTCGCCACCAGTAGCTACGCGTAAGAACCGATATCCCAAAATAGACATTGCTTCGTACACCTTGAGAACATCAAGAGGTGGCCCTTCCGGACTAGCAGTTTTCCCATCCACAGGAATGCCCAGCACTAGAGAAGAAATCACTCTCATTGTTAGTTCTACAAACAAAGGATCTACCTGAACTTCTTTTGGTGGTGGAGCTGCTTTGAGTTTCTCAATTACCTGTTCGCAGGCTTGGCTAATAATTTCCACATATCTGGACATACCACTAGAACTGAACTCAGGGTTCCAAGCCTTGCGTCGCCACTGCCACTCAGTCCCGGTTTGACCCAAAAGAATTGGACCACCGATGTCGTTCCAAGCTTTGCTCGCTCGCTTAGACCTGATGAGGCTACCGTCTCTCATCCCATTGACAATGGTTTCTTCAATAACTTTTGGTTTACTCAAAACCAGAGTTGGATAGCCAACCCAGAAAACATACATCGGGCCTAGCTGCTGGCTCCAATCAAACAATAATTGGAAAAATTTCTTTTGTTTTACTGCTGCTAATATTTGTGGAGCATTTCCTAACAGCCAGTTTCGGGGCGGTGAGGGGATGGATGCTAAGGATTTGTAAATATTTTTTTGTTTCCACCAGCGCCAGCCAAGTATTCCCACTACGCTAGTAAACCCTAAGAATGTTACTGAATATGGAAATAAAGAAGGAAAAGCTATCTGAGCAGCAATTTCTTGGAACATAAATTTGACTTTTCCTCACAACAATTTCAAATTATCCCGATACTAAGCTATCGTTGACACCTGCTTGAAAGCCTTCAGCAGTCATTATTGAAGTTTCAAAAATTTATCTAAAGCTACTACCATACTGGGAGGCCAACGGCGGATATTTGTTACCCAGTTCATATCTTTGTAGCGGTTATCCAGCCCATAAGCTGCTACCCAGTTACTTTCGGCTTCGCCTTGGTTGCCATTTACCCAGTAAGCGGCTGTGAGGGCGGCACGCATATCGGCAAATTGGGGATATTTGCGGACTATATTCTTCATCTCGCGGATGGCTTCGTCGATTTGACCAGTTTCATAGAGGGCGAGGGCGTAGTTAGCCCGCGCAAAGGCAAAATTTGGGGCAATTTCCATTGACTTTTGATAGTCTGCGATCGCATCTTGCCATTTTCCTAAACCTGATTTGGCATTACCCCGATTGTTATACGCCATCGGATCATTGGGATCAAGTTCTAAAACATGATTATAATCCGCGATCGCCTCTTGCCATTTTCCCAATCCTTCTAAGGCTGTACCCCGATTTAAATAAGGATCAGTGGCATTGGGGGCTAATTCTATAGCTTGGTTATAATCTGTCAATGCTGCTTGCAACTTATTCTGACTCACCCGCGAATTTCCCCGGTTACTCCATGCGCCTGCATTGGTGGGAAACTGCTCAATAATCTGTGTCCAGTAAGTTTCCGCCGTGGCAAAATCACCCTTATTAGTCGCTTTTAAAGCCTTATTAGCCCATTCATCTCCTTGTTTTAACTGTTCTTGAGTAATACTAGGCACTTCTGATACTGCCAAAACTGGTGTACTCCAGCCCAACACCAGCAACAAACTCAAAACAAACCCAATTAACTTGATCATCTAGATTTTCCTTTAAATCTGCTAAGACGCTATTGATCACTTCTATACAAGAAAGTCCCCAACCTCCAGTAGGGGCGGGTATGGCTACGCCACGCAAGCTATCACAGATATCATTCAACATAAACGACAATATGAATAAACCCGCCCTTACAAGCTATCTTCTCCTAACTACAATAACGACAACTGTTCATTAGGCGGTTTAAAACCCAAATGTTTATAGGCTGAGGTGGTGGCGATTCGGCCACGGGGAGTCCGGCTTAAATAGCCAATTTGCATCAGGTAAGGTTCATAAACTTCTTCAATGGTTTGGGTATCTTCACCTGTAGCCGCAGCAACTGTTTCTATGCCCACAGGACCACCATTAAATTGTTCAATTATCACACTCAGCATTCGGCGATCTGTCCAATCTAAACCGCAGGGATCGACTTGAAATAGTTGCAATGCTTCCGATGCAACCACTTCGTTAATTTCACCCGATAATTTAACTTCCGCGTAATCACGTACCCGTTTAAGTAATCTATTTGCTATTCTGGGCGTACCTCTGGCACGACGAGCAATTTCTGTCGCCCCATCTTCAGCAATAGGAGTTTTGAGGAAGTCGGCACTTCTTAACACAATTTTAGTGAGTTCGTCAACTTCGTAAAAGCGCAACTTCTGAACTAACCCAAAGCGATCGCGTAAAGGTGAACTCAGCGCCCCCACACGGGTTGTCGCCCCCACCAGCGTAAATTTGTTCAGTGGTATACTTCTAATACGAGCGCCAGCACCCTTACCCACGGTAATATCTAAACGATAATCTTCCATCGCTGGATAGAGAATTTCTTCTGTCATCCGCGAAAGACGATGAATTTCGTCAACAAATAGGACATCTCCGGGTTTCAGGTTCACTAGTAGCCCTACAATGTCTCTGGGACGTTCTAGCGCTGGCGCACTGGTAATTTTGTAGTCAACTCCCATCTCTGATGCTAAAATCATTGCCATTGTTGTTTTACCCAATCCCGGAGGCCCATATAGCAGCAAGTGATCCAGCACCTCACCCCTTGACTTAGCTGCTTTGATGGCAATATCTAGCACATCCTTTAAGTCTTTCTGTCCAATGTAATCAGCAAATTGCTGAGGTCTGATACTCTCTTCTTGCTTCCCTTGTTCGTCAATAGCAGCTTCAGGTTGCAAAATGTTCTCATTTGCGGGGGCGGGGGTGGACTCCCGACGGGGCTTCTTTGGTTGTCCATTGGGTTCTTGAGGCTGTTTTTTCGAGGAGATTATCGCCATAATTCAGCTATCAACTTTGACTTGAGGACTGTTTGAGGGCTATCTATGTCGCAATGGCTGCGAGTAAACACAGGGCAGAAATTTTCGGTGAGAACTACACGCGTCAATTTAGAATTAAATTCCAGTCGATTACCCAGGAGTGAAAAAGTTATTATGTTATCTAAAAGAATCTTACCGTGCTTAGATGTGAAGGCGGGACGGGTTGTAAAAGGAGTTAACTTTGTAGACCTCAAGGATGCAGGTGATCCGGTGGAACTGGCCAAGGTTTACAACGAAGCCGGTGCTGATGAGTTAGTGTTTCTGGATATTACGGCGACTCATGAAGACCGGGATACGATTATTGATGTGGTGTACCGCACTGCTGAACAGGTTTTCATTCCCTTGACTGTTGGTGGTGGAATACAAACCTTAGAAAATGTTAAAGCTTTGTTACGAGCAGGCGCTGACAAGGTTAGTATTAATTCAGCAGCTGTACGTGATCCTGACTTAATCAATCGGGCAAGCGATCGCTTCGGTAATCAGTGCATAGTGGTTGCAATTGATGCCAGACGCAGGATTGATCCTAACAATCCAGGCTGGGATGTTTATGTGCGAGGTGGTAGAGAAAATACTGGTTTAGATGCCTTACGTTGGGCGCAAGAAGTGGAAAGACGAGGTGCAGGGGAATTACTGGTGACGAGTATGGATGCTGATGGAACTCAAGCTGGCTACGACTTAGGGCTGACCAGAGCGATCGCCGAATCTGTACAAGTTCCGGTTGTTGCTTCTGGTGGCGCAGGTAATTGTGAACACATTTATACGGCATTAACCGAGGGTAAAGCCGAAGCTGCATTACTAGCATCATTACTGCATTACGGACAATTAAGTGTGGCAGAAATAAAGAACTATTTGCACGATCATTCAGTACCAGTACGGTTGTGTGCTTGATGTCCAAAACATCATCAAAATTTAACCACATCCATCATAAGTTAGATACAGTTATCTCAAATAGTGTTAACATTGGTTTACAAGTATGAATAAATATTAAGAAATATTATGTTGATTGTTATTTTGCTATTTGACGTAGCGCTGGTAGCATGGTCGCTGCACCTCATGGAAAAAGCCGTAGAGCATAAAGAGTTCTCTCTAATGCTGGCTGGGACATTGGTTGCCCTTGCAGCTGCTGCTATGTTGGTAGTTTATTTCCTCATGGGACACTGTATGACCTATTTGTTACAAGTGTCTTAACAAATCCTGTGGAATAGAAGATATACTTTACATTTAATCAATCTGGCTTGACTAAATTCAAATATTAAGGTAATATTAAAAAGCATCATAACATGGGGCTATAGCACAGTTGGTAGCGCGTCTCAATGGCATTGAGAAGGTCAGCGGTTCGAATCCGCTTAGCTCCATATCTGAATAATCCAGTCACGAAAGCTGGAATGGTAAAGTTGGTATTGGGTTTGATCTCCGGTTGTTCGCCGTTGCAGGAATTCCAGCCAATTTTCTAGTATTTCCTCAACTGTAAATTCATCGATATCGAGGATATCAGCTATGGCCTCTGCGGATATTGGTTGCTGTTCTGTTGCTAATATATTCAGAATGTCGCGGCTAAATTCCTGCTGTTGTGCAGGTGGGAGCATTTTTTGTAAATGTTGCTGATAATATGCTGCTAAAGCTGGGGGAAGTTGATTGTATTCAAACGGTTCTAAGTCCAAATTATCAGCGAACTGACAAGTCAGCGCTTGCGCTATCGCACTCATAATTTGAGTTAGGTACATAAAATTATTTTCGCTGGAAGTGGACAGGCGATCGCCAAATTCCCGCTCAGTGATATGGTGATTATTCAGCCAAGATTTCAGATTTGACCCCTCCCCCAACCCCTCCCCTGCGAGGAGCTACGGTGTACACACAAGTCTTGTCTGCAAAGGTTTCAAGCCTTATAGACCTGACTAGTGCAACGATACGCAATGACAGGCTTTCTGGATAAATTCTACAACCAAGAGCTAGACGGCGAAACCAACGAAACCTTAAAGCGCTTGTAGAGACGCGATGAATCGCGTCTAAATTCTTATCTTCAAAATCAAGGCGGATGTTTTTATACAACGATAGTAATCAAAGAACGCTGAACATCCGCGATTTACACTAGATAAAATACTTAGCCTGATTTACTAGGTAACAGTATTTACCGTATGAGTATCCAACTTACGTAAAAGGTAAAATTAGTGCAAAGGAAATTGAACATTCCGATAAATTAAGGTAAAGACCCTTGCGGTTAGCTTTTGTATTAGATTAAATTGTAACTAATAAATTACTGAGACTTCAGTGTGTAAAAGGTAATTTACCAGGTTGAGCATTTAAACCTTCACTGAAGTAAATAGTTTTTGGTACTGTCTGCTGCGGATGTCTGCGGCTTCAGTCCGCAATTTTTCTGTCTGTGTATTCTTTTGACTCTATCAAGGACAAATTTTCATGAAGCTATCTCGTATTTTGCCGTTAGTTGTTGGTAGTGGTGATGCTGGTGTTTATGTAAGTAAATCTCCAGACCAAGCTTTGAGGTGGACAGCAAATAATATTACATTTGATGATGGAGGAACATTAACTGGTTCATTCGATTTTAAAAATGGTACTTATAGTAATATCAACCTAACTCTTACTGGTCCAGCCATTGAAGGGGGACCAGGAACTATCAACGATACAATTATATTTAATAGTGAGAAGCAACTGTTGGAGGGATGTAATGATTTTCAAATCCTCCTTTCTCATGATGGGTCAAATCCCTCAAACTCTCCAACTACTTTTCTCACCGTACAGATAGAAGGTTGGTTTTACATAACAGAACATAAATCTTTTGCTTCAGAATCTGATGAGATTCCCATTATAGGTTCTTACGGCAGTTCCCAACTGATCACAACAACTAGAAGTTTTAATCAATTGTGTTGTATGAGATAACTGATGGCTTAGGGTTAAGGAACAGTAGGCGAAAATCTCTTCATCGCCGACTCCTTAACAGGGCTAGAATTTATGCAAAAACATAGAAAACATAGTACAGCAAAGTACGAATTAATGCGTTTAAACACAGTCGATTCAAGGCTGTGACCTCTCAACGCTGTCTTAAACCACCTTACCAATTGCTATCTTAAAAACCCCCGTTGTTCCTTGTTTGGTGGCTGATATCACTGACAAAACCCTTTCTCACCTGTGGCGCAATCATCCCCATCATTGCCCAACTTCAAAAAATCAGGATGCGCCAATTATCTTTTTCTTTCATTTAAAATATTATTCATTTTTCTCTAAGACATCTAGGAAAAAAAGCAAGATAAATTTAGCATATAGCTGCGCTAGAATAACAGCTTAACTTACTTGAAATTGCTGGCGATCGCTAACCCTGCTACACTACAATTTATCTTTGGAATATTCCTAAATTCCTTCTTGAGTTCAATGCAAAAGAGATAATTGGCAGTTGACAATTGCTTAGATATTTGTTACAATAAACTCGATAAGGAAGAACTAAGTTGCAATAATACCAAAAAATTATTAACCTAGATAGATATACAAGTTAAGAAAATACAGTAAACCTAACTATAACGCCAGCATACGGGACTATTCATGCTTACAAGTACGCTACTTATCTCCAACCAAATCCCCACACTACAATATTCCTCCACGGCAGAGCGATTCGACGAAACTTGGGAAGCTCCCCTGGCTACCCTTCTCGGACTCGGACGCGCCGCAGGTGCTGACTTCATCGAATTATTCTTAGAACGTCGTAACTATATCAGTTGTCTAGCAGAAGACGACGCAATTACTAGTATTTCGCCCAGTTTAGCCACAGGTGCAGGAGTCCGAGTGTTTCGTGGCAAAGCCGACTGCTACGTTAGCACCAATGACCTATCTTTTTCTGGTTTGAAAGCGGCCTTAGAAAAAGGACTTTCTATTTTAGGATTAGAACTACCGACTCATAACGCCTTCATCCCAGAAATTAATCTAGAATTACTCAGAGATTACGCCACAAAAAGAGGTAAAGATGGCTGGTTATCTTTGTGTAGTTCCATCCGAGAAATGGGTGAAGTGCTGCTTGATGGTACTAGCCACCTCCAGAAAAAAGCTAACCATGTACAATCCCGCCGGGCTTCCTATTTCCGCGACTGGCAAGAAGTCTTAGTTGCTGCTAGTGATGGCACATTCGCCCGTGACATTCGCCTCACTCAATCCGTAGGATTTAACCTATTGTGTGCAGATGGCGCGAATCGTACATCTATCGGTGAACGCGCAGGTAATACGAGTGATGCTAACTTCCTCAGAACTTGGGATTATCAAGAAGCATCCGAAAAAATTGCCGAATCTGCCGGAAAAATGCTGTACGCAGATTATGTAGATTCAGGTACTTACCCGATTATCATGGCCAATCACTTCGGTGGGGTCATCTTCCACGAAGCCTGCGGACATCTGCTAGAAACTACGCAAATTGAACGTAAGACCACACCCTTTGCAGACAAAAAAGGCGAAAAAATTGCCCACGAAAGTCTGACAGCTTGGGACGAAGGTCGAGCAGAAAATGCCTTCGGTACTATTGACATGGACGACGAAGGAATGCCAGCGCAAAGAACCCTATTAATTGAAAAAGGTGTTCTGAAAAACTTCTTAGCAGATAGAACAGGTTCTTCCCGCACCGGACACCCCAGAACCGGAAGTGGTCGCCGCCAAGGTTATACCTTTGCTGCTGCTAGTCGGATGCGTAATACTTATATTGCTCCTGGAGAATACACCACAGAAGATTTATTTAACTCAGTTGATAAAGGCATTTACTGTAAAAAGATGGGTGGCGGTAGCGTTGGGGCTACAGGTCAATTTAACTTTGGTGTAGATGAAGCTTATTTAATTGAAAATGGCAAAATCACAAAACCACTCAAAGGAGCCATCCTCATTGGTGAAGCCAAGGAAATCATGAACAAAATTTCTATGTGTTCCCAAGATTTGGAACTTGCGCCTGGCTTCTGTGGTTCCGTTAGTGGCAGTATCTACACCACAGTAGGACAACCCCACATCAAAGTTGACTCTATCACCGTCGGCGGCAGATAAAGAATTTGGCAACGCCTAAAACAGTGCATGATGATTCTCTTGTGGAACAGGCATCTTGCCTGTTTTGGGTGGGCTAGAAGGCCACCCATAATATGTATCTTTATCCGCCAAATCAGTTGTGTAACACCCCCATAAATCTAAAATCTAAAATCCAAAATTGACCATGCCGAATATTAATGACATTGCTAATAATGCCAAGGAAAATGCTAGTAAACTTGGGATTAAAAAATTTGACATTTATGGCTCCACTGTAGATGAAACTAGCGTCCAAGTAGACCAAGGTGAACCAAAACAAGTTAAAGCCTCAAATCGTTCTGGGGTGACAGTGCGGGTCTGGAATGAAGACAATACAATGGGTGTCACCAGCACCACAGATGTAGACCCCAAGGGGCTGGAATTAGCATTAAAAACTGCCTACGAAGCTAGTTTTTTTGGGGTGAAAGAAAACGTCCCTGATTTTAGCCCGGAAGCAACTGTTCCTATCACCAGCACACATCAGGAAAAAGCAGCCCAAGCACCTGTGGCTGAGTTAATAAATAGCCTAATTTTAGCTGAAAAAGAACTTTTAGCAGCGCATCAGGCAATTCAGGGCGTACCTTATAACGGTTTAGCCCAAAGAGATATTGACAGATTTTATCTCAATAGCGATGGCGCAACCAGAACGGAATCTCATTCATTAGCATCGATTTATCTTTACAGCAAAACCGAGGAAGAGGGGAAAAAGCCCCGCAGTGGTAGTGCTTTTAGAATTGAACGGAGTGTGAATAATCTTGATATCAATGGTTGTATTAAGGAAACGGCAGAGAAAACCATCAGCCACTTGAATTATGAAAAAATTAAGTCTGGTAAATATCGAGTTGTTTTCTCTCCTGATGCTTTTTTAAGTTTGTTGGGTGCGTTTTCTAATTTGTTCAACGCTCAAAGCATTTTGGATAATCAAAGTTTATCGAATGCTGATGATTTAGGCAAGCAAATTGCTTCACCTCTACTTTCAGTTTATGATGATTCTCTGCACCCAGCTAACGTTGGGGCGGAAAGTTTTGATGGCGAAGGAACTCCGACTCGTCAGGTTTCGCTGATTGAAAATGGTGTTTTAAAAAGCTTTCTTCACAGTGCAGGTACTGCGAAAAGAATGAATACCCAACCTACAGGTAACGCCAGTATTGGTGCAAAAGTTAGCGTCAGTCCTAATTTTTATCATGTGTTTGCAGCCACGTCACCTGAACAAAATTTGAGTTTAGACACTGCGGAAAATGTGATTTTAATTGACGATTTGCAAGCTCTTCATGCAGGAGTGAAATCTTTACAAGGCTCGTTTTCTCTACCTTTCGATGGCTGGCTAGTTAACAAGGGTGTGAAAACGAGTATTGAATCAGCAACTGTGGCTGGCGATTTCTTAGAACTTCTCAAATCGATTGTTTATGTAGATAAAGAAGCAGAACTTACTCCTGGTGGAGTATGTCCCAAAATTTGGGTTGACCAACTTTCCATTACTGGTGAGTAAAAGTTGGGAGTTAGGAGTTATGATTTAACTCTTAACTCTTATTCTTCACCACCAATACCAAGATTGATATTAAAACCGTCAGCACCACTGACATCAGTACCAATCATTACTGCACCATTAACCTGAGCATTATATAAGTTGGCATCGCTCAAATCGGCATTGGTCAGATTTGCGTAATCAAAGGTAGTACTATTAGCAAAGGCATCTGTAAGGTCAGCAGAGCGTAAGTTAGCACCTGTTAAATCTGCGCCTTCTAGATTAGCCTGTTCTAAGTTAGCACCTGTTAAATCTGCGTTTCTCAAATCAACGCCTATGAGGTGAGCGCCTTTAAGGTTAGCGTTTGTTAAATCGCAACCATAACATTCCCTAGTTTCTAGTAACTGCTGTTTGGGAGTAAGTTTTTCTGTAGCTGAAATGGGCGCAGCTAAGGATAGCGTACTGAGTAGCGCTGCTGCGGTCAAAAATATGGTTTTCATAATTTATCTACCTTGTATAATTCCTAGAAGTTAATGATTTAATTCACTTCTATGATATAGATTATGCACTGTTCTCAGTATTATGTCCTCTCGCTATAGGAGGAATTTACTGAATACATAAGTTAAAAAATAGTTATATTTCAAAAACAACATTTTTTAGAAACTTTTCGCATCAGAGTATATTGCGGTGCATGGTGACTTAAATCGCCAAAATTTGTGAAAAACTAATTGTTGAAATTAACTCATGTTATCCGATAATCCTTCCTGGGTATTCACTTAGATATCCATTTGGTTGACAATTCAGGACGGGTACTTGATGCTAAATAGCGTAAATTTGAATAAATCGGTAGAATATCCCAGTATCGTCTAATTACGATGCATCTACTCCGTTTTAGGTAATGATGAAACAGCAACCAAATAGACGCAGACGGGGTGTAATCCTTACCCTACAAGGTTGGGATAAATTTCAAGCAGCCAAAACTCAAGCTGAGTTTGATGAAAATGCTGGAGATAGCTTTTCTTTAGAAGAACTGAGCGATCGCACCCATTTAGCTCTACACACTATATCTAGGATACAGGGACGCTTAGAACCTGTAGATAAAAGTTCCTTGCAGTCTGCCTTTGCTACCTTTGGGTTGGAATTAGGTAACAGTGATTATACCCGACCAAGTACCCCGGAACATTTGGAACTCCGACACACAAATCCCCGGTATGATTGGGGAGAAGCACCGGATGTATCGCTGTTTTATGGTCGTTCTCAGGAATTATTGCAGCTACGACAGTGGGTATTACAGGAACGGTGTCGTTTAGTCGCGTTATTGGGAATTGGTGGTATCGGTAAAAGCACTTTAGCAGTCAAGTTAGGATTGCAAGTTCAAAACGAATTTGAGGTAGTGCTGTGGAGAAGCCTGCAAAATGCACCACCAGTAGAGGAGAATTTAATCAGCATATTGCAATTTGTGTTGTGGGCATTGCGGAAAGAGATAGTGATACCTGAAAGCTTTGATGGCAAACTATCGAAACTGATGGAATGTTTGCAATCAAACCGATGTCTGCTGATATTAGACAATGTTGAGACAGTTCTCTCTAGAGATGGACAAGCAGGGCGATATTGTCCTGGCTACGAGGGATATGGTCAATTACTCAAGTGCGTTGGGGAAGTACCTCATCAAAGTTGCGTTTTGCTTACCTCCAGAGAAAAACCCAAAGAAATTGTTTCCTTAGAAGGAGACAGAACAGGAGTGAAATCTCTGCCATTAAAGGGATTAAATCCTCATGAGGGACAACAGTTATTTCAGCAAAAAGGACTATTTACAGGTACAGAACGAGAATGGCAAATACTCATCGAGCATTATGGCGGTAATCCCTTAGCGCTGAAGATTGTCGCAGCCGGAACCCAAGAGCTTTTCAATGGTAAGATTGCCCCTGTTTTGGAGTATATGCAACAGGGTATACTCCTGTTTGAGGATATCAGCGACTTATTAGAGTGCCAGTTCCAGCGTTTGTCAGCAGTGGAAGAAGAAGTGATGTATTGGCTGGCAATTAATCGAGAGCCAGTATCCATTGCCGATTTAATTGAGGATATTGTCACATCTGCTTCCAAACGTCAATTACCGTCAGCAATTAAATCTCTACGGCGATGTTCATTAATTGAAACAAGCGGTGAGCATTTCTTCTTGCAACCAGTGGTGATGGAATATGTGATCCAGCGATTGATTGAAAAAATTTATCAAGAATTAGTAGCAGAAAAGTTTGTTTCTCTAGGCTTACTTCAAACCCATGCTTTGATTAAGGCAACAGCCAAAGACTATATCCGAGAGACACAAAAGCAATTAATTGTGCAACCGTTGCTTGAGCAATTGTTGCTAGACATAGGCTCTCAACAAAAGCTGGTAATTTTATTGCAAGATTTACTAGAACAGCAAAGATATCAAGCTCCAATACTATCAGGCTATGCCGGGGGAAATGTCCTTAACTTGCTAACGCATTTGCAAGTAAGTTTACAGGGGTATGATTTCTCAAATTTGAGCATTCGGCAGGCGGACTTACAGGGTGTAAATCTAGCTGGAGTTAATTTTCAAAATACTGCTTTTGATCAGTCTGTATTTGCAGCAACTTTTAAGAATATTTATTCACTTGCCTTGAGTCCAGATGGAACACTTTTGGCTACGGGTGATGCCAATGGACAAATTCATTTGTGGCAAATGGCGGATGGCAAAAATTTGTTGACATTTAAGGGACATGAAGGTTGGGTTTGGACAGTCGCCTTTAGTCCAGATGGGCAAACTCTGGCAAGTGCTGGTCATGATGGATTCGTTAAATTGTGGGATACAAAAACAGGAGATTGCCACAAAACTTTAGATAAACACACAGGTATTGTTTGGTCTGTCAGTTTTAGTCCGGATGGTCAAACTATAGCTAGTGGTAGTCAAGACACTTTAATTTGTTTATGGGATGTCCGTCTAGGCCAGTGCCTCAAAATACTGCAAGGTCATACTAGTGCGGTATGTTCAGTCCGTTTTAATCCAGATAGTTCTATCCTGGCAAGCAGTAGTCAAGATTGCGACATTCGCTTGTGGGATGTCAGTGAAGGTATCTGCATAAAAACTTTGCAAGGTCATGTTGGCAGGGTCTGGTCGGTTCGCTTCAGTCCAGATGGTAAAACTCTTGCCAGTGGCAGTAGTGACTACTCTGTTCGGTTATGGGATATGAATAAAGGTACTTGCACTAATACATTCCACGGCCATACAAATGAAGTATGGTCAGTGTGCTTTAGTTCAGATGGTCAAAGTCTAGCCACCGGTAGTTATGACTCCAGTGTGAGGTTGTGGAGTGTGCAGCAAGGTACGTGCATTAAAATTTTACACGGTCATAACAGTACCGTGTTCTCAATCGCTTTTAGTTTAGATGATCAAACCTTAGTTAGTGCCAGTAGTGATTCCAGTGTGCGTTTATGGGATGTCAGCAAAGGTGTGTGCGTGAGAACGTTACAGGGTCATAATAGTGGGGCGCTTTCGGTCAATTTTAACCCTGTATGCCTGCGGCAGACCTACGGTGAAAGCGCAGCTTCCCCGAAGGGGATTAATTGTATATTGGCGATCGGTGGTTTTGATGGTTTAGTTCGGCTATGGGATGTTGCGTCTGGATACTATACTAAAACTTTACAAGGTCACACAGATTGGATATGGTCAGTTAGCTTTAGTCCAGATAGTTCTTTATTAGCGAGTGGCAGTAATGACAAAAGCATTAAACTGTGGGATGTTATTTCTGGTGATTGTATTACAACGATTAACGACCATAGCGGTGGAGTAATATCAGTTACCTTTAGTCCTGATGGTCAAACCTTGGCTAGTGCTAGTAGGGACATGAGTGTGAAGTTATGGAACATTCAAGAGCATAAATGTATAAAAACATTAGAAGGTCACACGAATGCAATCTGGTCAGTTAGCTTTAGTCCTGATGGAAATACTTTGGTTACAGGTAGTGATGATTGCTTGATTAAGTTATGGGATGTGGGTGAAGGCAAATCCATAAAAACTTTGCCTGGTCACGATTATGGAGTCTGGTCAGTGCGTTTTAGTCCAGATGGTAAAATACTCGCTAGTGCTAGTCTTGATGGTTCAATTCGATTGTGGGATACTAGTAACTTTACTTGCATAAAAGTGTTGCAAGGCCATACTTCTAGTGTATGGTCAGTCAATTTTAGTCCTGTTAGCGCAGCTTACCCGGAGGGAGTTGGTTATACCTTAGCATCCATTAGTTCTGATCAAACAATTCGCTTATGGGATCTGAATAACTTTACCTGTTTAAAAGTGTTGAATACTCATATTAATGGAGTATGTTCTGTTTGCTTTAATTCTGTTGGTAATATCTTGGTTCATACTAGTGAAGATGAGGGAATTAAGTTTTGGGATGTGGAAACAGGTGAGTGCATCAAAACCCTGAAAGTAGATCGCCTTTATCAAGGGATGAACATCAGGGGGGTGACTGGGTTAACAGCAGCGCAGCGATCGGCTTTGTTGGCTTTGGGGGCGGTTGAGGGTTTGGGGTAGGGTTTTGGGAGAGTTGGGAAGAGGGCGATCGCATTTAGAAGGAAGAAAAAACCTGAGCGATCAATTCATGTATCTTCTCTTTACTTTTACCAAGTGCTGCCATGAATATTTCAGTAATAGTATCCCACCAAGCTTTTTCAGCCTCTTCTCTTGCTTCATCAGATATTTTTCCTTTTCTTTGGGGGGGTATGGTGTGTAATATTTCTTCTATTTTGGCTTTAGCTTTTTCAGCTTCGGCTTTAGCTTTTTCAGCTTCGGCTTTATATTTTTCAACTTCATCCTCTTCTATTATGTCTAACATTATTTTTTTTTGTTCTCGTGGCAAAGCATGAATAATACGGTCTACTAATTCCTTTAAACCGTATTGCTCATTAGCTGAAACAGGTACAATTTGCTCTAATTCTAAATTAAAAGTACGCTCGACCTCCTCACACTTTTTCTTGATGTTATCCAACTGTTTTGAACTAGGTATTCCCTTTTTATCATCCCATTCTTTATATGGTTCAATTTTATCGACTTGATTGATAATCATCAAGAAAGGTTTCCCATTCTCACAATAAGGATGCACTAATTTCTTAAAAAACTCCTGATCTGAAGTAAAAGCTCTATCATCTCCTTTAAGAACCCAAAAAATTAGATCAAGCTCAGGTAGTAGCTTTTTATAAAGCTCTGCATATTCTTTATCGCGTTCCTTGTTCTCACCAGCACCTGGTAGATCTATCAACTTTAATTTTTTATTACCAATAGATAAAAGAACTTCTTTAGGTTCTCGCGTACAAGCTGCAATATCATCAATTTCACAAACATCTTTGCCAAAAAGCGCATTACACAAACTAGATTTTCCTACTCCAGTTTTTCCAAATACTCCAACTTTAGGTTCATAGTTAATAAGTTTATTGATTCGTTCCTCAATCTCATTTATAGATTTAGGTGATTCGCCTTGATTTTTCACAAAATCCAACAATAGTTCGACTGGTTTTTCACGACTGTATGAATGCATTTAATTATCTCCTATTTATTTTGCCGATTTAACACAGATGCCAAGGCTGCTAACACCTATTTATCTGAATATGAATAATGCAATCTCAAGATGGACTCTAAAAAGGCATGAACTATTAGATTCCATGCCTTAATATTCCTAACTACTGTCTATAAATTAGCGGAACTTTACATAGCTACCATTTCTGTCAAACTGACCTTTGAAAGCCCAGTTAATCCATCCCCCATCGCCTTTGTTGGTAAAATCACCACTTTCAAAAGCCCAAATACCGTAAGTAATACCGTTATAATTAGTCTTAGCAAAAAATTTAACTCCCTTGAAGTTTTCATCATAGTTTTGGCTCAAATTAAAAACCATCACATTATGATTTTTACCAGCTTTAAAATAAGCTTCTTCCATTAGACCCTTTACGAATCCTTCACGGTCTCGATCAGCATTAACACTAGATGCGATCGCTTCAGCGATTCCAAGTACATCGACTCCAACTTCTAAACCAACAGCCATCTTTTACTCCTTATCTAAGTATTTTGATCGCACTCTTCACATCTGTACAAATCAAAACCAAGCCTGATTACGCACATAAAGAGTTATTTGTAAAGTGCGATGTAGTTGTTGCATGATTACAGTCTGCCTAGTTTTCCGTATTTACACCAGGCAACTTTAGCAAGTTAAGTTCAACTTAAGACGTTCGTAAATTTTCTGACAGCGTTCACGTAGTAGCGGCTTCCGCATCGCCCGCATCAACCCCATCATCAAAAGTGCGATAAGCGAAGCTTAATGCCTTTGGCATATCTTTTTTAGCCAAATCAAGAAGGTGATATCATGGCTTAGGTATCCAACTAGGAAAGTGTTTAGCAAACAAAAAAGCTCCAATTAGGCAAAAGCTACCACAAATAATTAAAGTATTAGGAGCGCCAATTTTATGAGCTAAACTACCTGTTAATAAATCACCAAAAGGTTGAATCCCTACAAATGTCACTGTAAATAAACTCATGACTCGTCCGCGTTTGTCATTCTCAACAATTGTTTGTAGTGTTGTATTGCTAGAGGCGATTTCTATAATGCCACTAAAACCAATAATTAATGACATTAACAGCGAAAACCAGAGTACATTAGAAATACCAAAAGCAATTAGCCCAACACCACAAATTGCTGTGGCAAACACCATCATTTTTCCTGAATGCCGTTCAATTGGACGAATGTTCAGATAAATTCCGCCAAATAACGCTCCTAGTCCTGCTGATGCTGTTAGGAAACCAAGAGTGCTGGCATCACCATGTAAAATTTCACTGGCAAAAATTGGTACAATCGTGGTATATGGCATAGCAAATAAACTAAATAATGCCAAATTTTGTAAAATCGCTCGAATATCAACACTACTGAATGTATAGGTAAATCCTTCTTTAAATTGCTGCCAAAAATTAGTTTGTTGGTTTGCTATAATTTGGTGTTGAATTTTGATATTGGATACAGCAACAATAACAGCAATATAACTAATACTATCAATTAAAAAACAGTATCCACTTCCTAATTTAACAATGATGATACCTGCAATAGCAGGACCTATTAATCTCGCTCCAGTGACAAGTATAAAATTTAATGCAATTGCATTAGCTAAATCTTCTTTTTTATCTACTACATATTTAATGAATGTATCCCTAGTAGGTGAATCAAAAGCATCAATCAAACCTTGCAATAAACTTAAACCAATTACACACCAAATATTAACCACGTTACACAGAGTTAATATAGCTAGTATTAGTGATTGCAGCATTGCTAGTTTTTGAGTTAAGATTAGCATCTTATGAAGATTACATCTGTCAAGTATAACCCCGGCAAAGGGTGTTAAAAAAAAGCAAGGAATTTGACTTATAAATCCTACTATTCCTAGCATCAATGCTGAATCCGTTAACTGATAAACTAGCCAAATAGTTGCTACATTTGTCATCCAAGTACCAATTCTAGATATTCCTTGTCCTATAAAAAAAAGACGATAGTTTCTTGACTTTAATGCTGTTGGAATTATCTTAGTAGAAAGTACATTTTTGACCATGATTCATGCGTGATGTAGTTAATATACGCTCTAGTTTGCGTACTTTATACTCTTTACACCAGGCAACTTTAGCAAGTTAACTATAAGTTAACTTAAGATTAAGCATTGATTAAACAGTTGGAGAATATTCTTTTAATCAAATAATAGGAAAAAAATACATAAAAATATCAGATAATAAAGCAATTGTAACTTTATATTGCTTTATTATCAATAATAATACTTAGGTTGATATCCCCATCACCATAAATGCGATCGCTTATGTTGTTGCAATTGAAGAGTCTTGGGAAATAGAATTTCTATTCGAGCTATTTCTTCTACCAGTAATCAGCATATTTATCGGAGATGCTGGTGCGGTAACTAAACCACGTCGCTTTGGTTTAACTTCAATATTATCTACTAAGGTTAATGAATATGCAGATAGTATTTTCACAAGTACAACCTTCATTTCAAATAAAGCAAAAGCTGCACCAATACAGCGCCTCACACCACCACCAAAAGGTAGAAATTCATAGGGAGAAAATTGCTTTTCTAAAAAACGTTCGGGGCGAAATTTCTTAGGTTCTGGATATAAATCTTGACGTTGATGGGTTAAATAAATATTCCCATATAATAAAGTACCTGGTTGCAAATCATATCCAGAAATTTGTAATGGCTTTTCGACTCTGCGGAGAAAAGTTTGCATTCCGACTGGGTAAATTCGTAGGGTTTCACAGCAAACCGCATTGAGATAGGGTAATTTATTTATGGCATTAATATCGGGATTGTCAGGGAAATCCTCATATAAACTATCAATTTCTGCCAGCAATTTTTCTCCTACTGCTGGTAATTTATGAATCCAGTAGAAAGCCCAAGCCAAAGCAGTCGCAGTGGTTTCTTGACCTGCAATCAATAAAGTTAACAATTCATCCCGCAATTCTTGATCGCTCATTGATTCACCGTTTTCACCCCTAGCAGACATCATCAAACTCAAAATATCAGTTCTCGATGTATCTGCTTGTTTTCTCCGCTCTTGAATTTCTGAATAAAGTAAATTATCTATCTCTTGTTGCAATTTTATATGCTTACCCCAAGGACTCCAACTTCCCCAATCTTTTTGTAAAAACCCCAAATAAAGCATAGCTGCACCACCTGGGGAACTGATGTTATTCAACATTTGATTGAGCAAATTTTCCATCTGCTTTGCACTGTCACCTTCGTAAAATCCAAACACTAGCTTGACGATTGTCCGCAAACTAATAGCTTGAGTAACATCTCGTATAGAAAAGGATTTACCTATTTCCAAATTCCTAATAATTACTTCAGTAATATCATTTATAGCTCCAGCATAACTACGCATCCTATCACCATGAAATGCAGGTGTGAGTAGTTGACGTTGACGCTGATGCTCTGTAGAATCTATGGCGATGAGAGAAGATGGTCCAAACAAGCAACCAAATGTGGAATTTTGATAACCAGGTGCGGTAAAATTCCCGGAGGAATCACCTGTTAATATCTGCTGTAGGGCGATGGGATTGCTAACAATTACGACTGGAGTTAATTGGGGACTAATACACAGAGTAAAAATATCACCGTAGTTTTTAGCACATTCTTCTAGTAGGGATAGGGGGGATACAAACCAACGTACTATCTGAACAAAAGTAGGAATTTTTACAGGATTGGGTAGTGCCATTGATTTAATTTTTAGTAAACTCTTGCAATTATTCCTGACTCAAATCATGAACTTTTAAATAACCGAATGATTCATTGAGTTAGATTAGAATCACAACTCGATTTCCCTAAAATCATAATTTATAAATCATTTAGAGTAGTTGTTACATACTCTAGTGTGCGTATTTTCCCGTACTTACACCAGGCAAGTTTAGCAAGTTAAGTGCAACTTAAGCCTTTTGGAGACCGGGAGAGCGATCACGTAGTGGCGGCTTCTGCATCGCCCACATCCATCCCATCACCAGAAGTGCGATCGCATTTTGAAACAGCAGTGTATATGGTGATTTGTCTCCTAAAGCTTTAAGGTGATCATATTTGATGTTCTAATATCTTTCTTTTCATAAAGAAATAAATACATATAAAATTCACGAGTAATACTAAGGGAGTTAAATAGCTCCAATGCCATGACATTTTATCTAATATATGCCAAGGAAGCACAAATATAATTAGGTAAGTTAGTTGATGAAGTCTTACCCAATTCTTTTTTAAAGCTTTCATGCTCCAATCATTTGAAGTGATTGCCAGTAGAGTCATGATAAAAAACATGAAAATACCTTGGAAATAGTGAATATATGTCTCTAGATGTAGAAAATTAATATTTCTTTGAAGCATTAGCAGTAAACCATGATTTGATGCTAATATATAGGAGATAATACCAATGTGCCGTCTTTTCTTGAGCAGCCAAATTAATATCTTGTTGCCACGCGTATTTGGAAAAACGACTCTTAATATACTTGGTACTAAAGTTGCCGTGTAAAATAGTAATGCCAAGCAACCAAGGAAGTTAGCTAGAGGGACAGGTCTAAAATATAAACCTAAAAGTACAAAAGCAATATAGCTGCTTAAGTAAAGGATTAGAAAGATGAGGGATTGTTTACTAATGCTAAAATTTAGGCGCATAAATTACTAAATATTGTATGTAGGTTGCTGATTTTGTCTATTGCAAATTGAGCTATTTTGTGAATAAAAAAATTGCTACATTCAATAAGTAAGCAACTTCAGTCTTGGTAACAGAAAATATATTGCTCATATATATTTGTCTGTAAACCACTATGTCGTTGTTACATATTACAGTTTGCATATTTTTACGTACTTACGCCAGCCAACTTTAGCAAGTTAAGTTCAACTTAAGCATTTCGTAAACGTAAATCAAGAACATATTTTAAAAGCTCAAACCCATGTAGGATAGTAATTAGAAGTTCCAGGTAATTTGATTGGGCGCAAATATCCCAACTCATTTCAACATTGCCCACTGTTAATATTGGTCGCTTTTTATGGCTATGTTTTGCTGTTTTAGTGCCACTATATCTGTATTGACTGCATACTTGGATAGTGAGGACTTTAGTCCTCACTACGAACCTATTTGATGAGAGTTGCTGAATCTTTGCCACTACCTAACAGGTACAATAGTGCCATGCGAATGGCAATACCACTGGTAACTTGCGACTGAATCAAGCTAAACTCTGGATCATCCATCAAATCTGAGCTAATTTCTACACCCCGGTTAACTGGCCCTGGATGTAAAACTTTAACGTTAGGTTGACACAGTTGCAGCTTTTTGCGTGTAATGCCAAAGGTTTGATGATATTCTCGCAGACTGGGGAGTAAATGAGCTGTCATGCGTTCTTTTTGCAGGCGCAAAGTCATGACTATATCTGCATCCTGTAAAGCTGGTTCTAATTCCCAATGTAGAAATAGTTGACGGTTGAGTGTGGGGGATGAGGGTGTTTTATCTTCTTCTAAAACAAAGTCTTTAAATAACTGAGGTAGCAGGGTTGGTGGTGCGGCTAGATGCACTTGTGCGCCACTGGCTGTTAAACTCCAGATATTTGATCGCGCTACACGAGAATGTAAGATGTCTCCGACGATCGCAATTTTTTTGTCTTTTAACAGTTCTAACCGGGGATGACTGCGATCAATTAAAGTACAGATAGTAAACAAATCTAGCAATGCTTGGGAAGGATGCTCATGTTGACCGTCACCAGCATTGAGGACACTCACTCGCGCACCTAGACGATCCATTTCTTGAGCGATCGCATTCGGAACTCCAGCTTCTCGATGGCGAATCACCATAATATCAGTTCCCATCGCCAAATAGGTCTTCGCTGTATCAAGAATTGTTTCTCCCTTGGTCATGGAAGAACTGGCTGCGGCAAAGTTGAGGGTATCTGCACTCAGACGTTTGGCGGCCAGTTCAAAACTGCTGCGGGTGCGTGTGGAAGGTTCAAAAAATAAATTCGCCACCACCTGTCCTTGTAGGCTGGGTACTTTCTTTGTCCGCCGTGACAGCACCTCCTGAAAACTAGCAGCAGTTTGTAAAACAATATCGTATTCGGCTGTTGTGAAGTCAGCAAGAGAAAGAACGTGATGACGATTCCAGGTGGTAGTAGGCATAAATAGCTTTCAGTGTTCTATGTAAAGACGCAATAATTTACGCCTCTACAGCTTTTTAAATTACATAACATATTCAGTGGAAATCATAGCACTTGCCTTCTATCTAAATAGATACCTGTTTCTCAAGGCGAGGTTTTGAGGCGATATCGCACATTCTCAGGTAGCTCTTCACTGTTTATTACGGTTAACCACACCTTTGGCATTTGTCAATCTCTTGCAAAAAATATTTACATAATGTTATATTCAGTTACATAAGAAAGCAAAAAAGAAAAAACCATGACCAGCAAAGGATTTAAGATAAACGAACTCGGCGAACGGAATAAAGTCGCCATTGAGCCAAAAGTCTATGTAGACCAAACCCCAAGAGCAGGTTTTACCCAGTATGCAGAGAAACTCAATGGTCGTCTGGCGATGATTGGCTTTGTCTCACTCATAGCCGTAGAACTGATTACAGGACACGGTTTAATTGGCTGGTTAACTAATCTGTAAATTGAATATTCCCGACAGTTACTCAACTAATCACAGTAAAACAATAAACGAGAAAAAATATGAGAACCGATTTTGATTTTTCCCAAAAAGATTTATTTGGTCCGGTTGTATTTAGACAAAATTTCAATAACTTTGAAATCATCAACGTCAACCAAGCTTGGTCATTATTTTTCAGTGCTGGAGAAGACGATAGTAAGCTAGGAAGAGGAAGCGAGTTAGGACGTTTCTTTACTAACTCTTTAATCGCTATCGGTGTCACAGGAACTCTTTGGGCAGTTTACTTCAACCATTTGGCTTAAATTGTTGTTTTTAAACTGTAAATTGCATAAATACCCCAGAAGTCTTGATTTTATCCCCAAGGCTTCTTTTCAATATTTAAATTCTCAGTCCCCTAATTACTCATGATGGCATCTAACAGGAGGCCAGCCCCAAAACGCACAACATCATTGCAAGGTAAACCAGTTTCGGCTGTAGTTTGTGCGATCGCCTCCTGAGCTGTAAACTCATCTAAGTGAGCCGTATTTAAAGCTATACCAACTACAGGCACATTACCAAAAGCCCCTTCTGCACTGGCGACAGTCTCATACAAGCGAATTACCTTGAGTAGAGACGGAATTAGAACATGGGAATGATTACGCACGTGAACTTGTCCCGCCCGATGTGCCAAAATTAATTGCGTTGGTTGCGAACCACGGATTAAAGGTAAGGTAGCAGTAGAACCAGGATGGAGCAGTGAACCTTGTCCTTCAATGTGAAGAATATCGTAGTTTTGTCCATAACGCATGACCATTTGCTCCACAGCACCAGCTGCAAAATCGACGCGCACAGCATCTAAAGGAACACCATCCCCTGCTAACATTACCCCAGTTTGACCGGTAGCCAAAAATTTAGACCGCCATCCCCTTCGCCTTGACTCCCAATGCAATTCTAAGCTAGTAGACATTTTACCAATTGCCATATCAGTTCCCACAGTCAACACCCGGCGACAGGGAAGAGTTTGAGCTAACCCGCTAGCAACACCCAAATTAGCTGGTTCTTTTCGCACATCCCAAATTAATTGTCCGGGTTTGAGCAGTGTATTTAACTCCGGTATATCTGCTAATGGTGTGTGTAAACCATTCACCAAAGACATCCCAGCTTGTAAAGCATTTTTAATTTCTAACCAGTAATCATCCGGTAAAGCCCCGCCTTTGGGAGCAATACCAATGACCAAGACTTCTGGTTGATACTCCAGTGCTGCTGTTAATGATGCCACGATTGGCACATCACGCTTAATCCCAGTTAACTCTAACAGAGATTTGCCAGCAGACTCACGATCAATCAAGGCCACAATGGGCGATTCACTATAGCGTAAAAGTGATAGCCCAGTTTTACCCTGAGTCCCAGTAATTCCTTCATGTAGCAGAATTGCTATTCTTTGATTAAGTGGCGATCGCACTATATTGTACCCCCAAGCCAGGTAGATCGTTTGGTAAAATTCTCCCCTCTTGCACTAATGCACCGGTAAAGGGGTCATCAATTAAATTCAGATGACTGTCTAAATCTAAATAATCAGCTAATGGTGCTAACTGTGCTGCGGCTGTATTAGCTAGTGTACTGTCAGAATAGCAACCAAACATAACTTGTAACTTGTATGCTCGCGCCGTGTGTACCATCCGCATAGCCTCAGTCAATCCCCCTGATTTCATCAGTTTGATATTAATCCCATCTACATAGTTTGCTAAATCGGGAATATCGGAGCTAGTAAAGCAACTTTCATCAACAAATATTGGTAGAGGGGATTTCTCCTTTAGTTCCACTAAACTTGTTTCTTGACCCCGTGGTAATGGTTGTTCTATATACTTTATGCCTAAATCAGCTAGCCAGTTACACATATAAATAGCATCTTCTAAGCTCCAACCCCCATTTGCATCTACAAATAATTCTAAATTCGGTGCTTCTTGTTGTATCGCTAATAGCATTTGCTGGTCTGCATCTATACCATCGGGACTGCCTAATTTCACCTTAAACAGGCGAACATCCATAAATTGTAACCAGTCCCGCGCCCTAGCTCTAGCTCCTGCTGGTGAATTAATCCCAATTGTTACCGAAGTTGGTACTGTAACATCACGGTCAAGTCCCCAAATTTGCCACAGAGGTAATCCCACACGTTTACCCAGCCAGTCATACATCGCCATATCCAGTGCAGCCTTAGCTGATGAAGGAATCTGCCGTTGTCTGAAAATTTCCTCAATTTGCTGGCGCTGTAACGGGTTGAATTCTTGTAATACTGGTGCGAGTTGCTCCAAATAATCTTTGATAATCTCTGTTGATTGGGAATGAGTCCCTACGCCAAAAGGCGATGCTTCACCCCAGCCTTCAATACCATCTTGTAAAATTTTCACCCATATATTTGTGGTTTGGGCTGTTGTACCGCGACTAATAGTCAAGGGAAATCGTTTCTTGACAGTAAATAAATTTACTTGTAATTCCATAAATATATAGGACTATTATCTGATTATTGCTGGCGTAGCCTGCGCTTTGCGCTTACAAACACGTAGGGTGTATATGGCTGACGATCAAGCGCAGCTTAACGCACCAAAGTCTTAATCATGGTGCGTTACGGATTTCATCCTAACGCACCCTACTGGCGTGACAAGCTTAAAATGTTGCAAAAAATTGTAGGTTGGGTTGACGTAAGGAAACCCAACATCATTGGCAACGTTGGGTTGCGCTGCGCTTAACCCAACCTAAGTCTAATGCACTATTTTAGGCTTGTCAGTCCACTACTGGACTGACAATGGTAATGTATTTTTTTATGTTTCCTTAAAAGAAAAAGCCAGAGAATAATTGTGAAATTATTGCTCTAGCCAAAGATATTTTTTTTAAATTAAGAATCTAGGGGGTGAGTAGTACCCACCCTCAATGATTACTTACTTACTGGTGCTTCAGTAGCTGTTTTACCAACCAACATTGCCGCATTTTCTTCACTTTCAAGAATACCGAATTCAATCAACAATTCTTCTAGTTCTTCCATTTCGATGGGTGTAGGAATTGTCAGATTTTTGTTGTTGATAATCTTGGTAGCCAAAGTCCGATATTCGTTACTTTGATTACTATCAGGAGCGTACTCATTGACAGTCATCCGACGCAACTCAGCGTGTTGTACAATGTTGTCGCGAGGTACGAAGTGAATCATTTGGGTGTTCAAGCGTTTCGCCAGGGTTTCGATTAAATCAACTTCCCGGTCAACGTTACGGCTGTTACAAATCAAACCACCCAAGCGCACACCACCAGTGTGAGCATATTTAAGAACACCACGAGCGATGTTATTAGCAGCGTACATCGCCATCATTTCACCTGATGTGACAATGTAGATTTCTTGCGCTTTACCTTCTCTTATAGGCATCGCAAAACCACCGCATACAACGTCACCTAATACGTCGTAAGATACGAAGTCAACATCTGTGTATGCACCATTTTCTTCTAAGAAGTTGATGGCGGTAATAATACCCCGACCAGCACAACCTACACCAGGTTCTGGACCACCTGATTCTACACAACGGACATCACGGAAGCCGGTCAGCATGACTTCATGTAATTCGATGTCTTCTACAGCGCCTCTTTCAGCAGCCAATTGTAGAACACTAGTTTGAGCTTTACTGTGTAGCATCAAACGAGTGGAGTCAGCTTTAGGGTCACAACCGACGATAAGAATGCGCTGACCCATTTCCGCCATAGCAGCCAAGGTATTTTGAGAAGTAGTAGATTTACCAATACCACCTTTACCGTAGAAAGCTATTTGTCTAATTTTTTCGTCAGTCATGATAATGATTTCCTACAATTATTTTGTTGATTGGTCTGAACGTTTCTATCAGTCTTTCAGGCTTGGTTAGGTATAGTTAAACCACCACGAGTCTGATATTTGCAGCGAATTCTGCCACGTTTTTCCAGTTAAGAAGCTAACACCTGGAGGTCAGTTCTCATCCATATATCACCTCTGCCAAAAAGTTGCGTTGATGCAGAGTAATTTTTTTAGGAAATTGCTCATGAGATATTGCAAGTGTTACCAGATGCACTGATGACGCAGCTTTCAAAAGCTTAAATCAAGCATTATTAGTTGTTGTAGTATCCCCATCGGTTGCTCAGACCTTAAGAGTAGTTGCAGCAGGAATTTAAGTTTATGTAGAGTGCATCCCTGAAATACATAACCAACCAACATTGCAATTTACTCTCAATGGTGACTACAATTTTCCTGATTTTGCTGATGTTATGAACGCCAAGAACTTCTAATTCATTGAATTAGCCAGATCATGAGTAATACAAGGAGATAAATCCTCGCCTAAAAGTGGCACTCTTGCGTCGGCAATTTCTTGGTGATGTTTGACAATATGGTTAAATTCCTGGATATGTGGAACAGTATCAGCTCGGCTTGAACTTTATGTTCCAACAGATAAGAATGCTATAACTTAGTTTGCGGTTAAGAATATTTTTCGCCGCTTGTGCTAAATCAATAACCGTTCTAATTTCTATTGAATTGTTAAGTTTTACTAAAAGTCTTTCTTCCTAGACTCTAAGTTTAATTGCATCTGGAGGGTAATCCCAACTAGGTTAGCCAAATTTTAAGAGCCTATACCAAGGCAGTTTTGATTGACTTCAAATTGTTACGAAAGTTACTATCCTACCTAGCCTGAGTTTACCTATTCGTTACAAAAAGCGGTAACGAATCGAAGTGAATTTACCAGAGCAAAAAAACTTTATTGAGCTTGTCTCAATTATGTGAATTTTTCTACTGCTTTTACTTTTCTGATTCCTATACGAAGCATAACATATAAATTCCTATCTATTTATGGAATGCAAATTCACTTTTTTCATTTAAGCAAAGCCGATATTGTTATTAGTATCGTAAATAGCAATATGTGATTAGCTGATAATTATTTGTCTACAAATTACACTTTCAGGGGTTATGGGAATGTTAGCCAGTATATTGTGGATTTTAATCATGGGCTTTTTTGTGGGACAATTTGCCCAACGTTTAGGCGCTCCCTCTTTAATTGGCATGATTTTAGTGGGGATGATTCTTAGCCCCCAAGTATTTAATCTTATTAGTCCAGAAATGCTTAATGTTGCCGATGATTTAAGAACTTTGGCAGTGATGATTATTCTGATGAAAGCCGGACTGGGTTTAGATAGAGAAAAGTTAGCTCAACAGGGAACTGTGGCGCTGCGTTTGGGATTTTTACCTGCAACAATGGAGGCGATCGCGATCGCCCTCACAGCTATGGTAATCTTTAACTTTGACTTTCTCACCGGCTTACTTTTAGGCTGTGTCATTGGCGCGGAGTCTCCAGCCGTCATTGTCCCCGGAATGCTGAGACTCAAAAGTTTAGGCTGGGGCGTTGCTAAAGGCATACCCGATGCAATTTTAACTGGTAGTGCTTTATCTGATGTCCTGCTGTTATTAGTCTTTAGCTTGTTGCTGAGTTTTTTGGGTGATGGAGGCGTTGAGCAGATTATCCTGACTGGCGGGTTAGTACTGACTCCTCTACAACTGCTACCACTGCAAATGATCATGCAGATTTTACTAGGAGTGATATTCGGATATTTAGCAGCCCGTTTGTTGGTTGTGCTATTAGTAAAACAAAATTGGACTCAAAATGCCGTTCAAGATACAGTAATTGCTGCCAGTATCGCCTTATTTTTAGTAATTTCGGCTCATGAGTTGCCTTACTTTTCTGGTTATTTAGCAGCAATGAGTATGGGTTTTTTCCTAATCGAATTAGATGCACCCCTAGCTAGAAGATTGCGCGGCGGGTTTGACAGTTTATGGATAGTCTCGGAGATTTTTCTGTTTGTATTATTGGGTGCAACTATTCAACTACAAGTGTTAGGCAATATTCTTTTACCTGGTTTGGCAATTCTAGCAATTGGTTTACTTATCGGTCGGATGCTGGGCTGGTATCTTTCCACACTGAGCAGTAATTGGAATTGGCGGGAAAGACTGTTTTTATTACCGGGAAACTCAGCCAAAGCGACAGTACAAGCAGCCATTGGAGCGATTCCCCTCGCCCAAGGTGTTACTGGAGGTGAGATAATTTTAGCGATCGCAGCTTTATCAATTTTAGTCACAGCACCTTTAGGAGCTTGGGCAACTATGACCTTTGCACCTAAATTATTAGAAAGGGGAGAAGTTGATCCCACAAAAGTTACAGTTGCCACTCGTACCCTCTTACTAGCAGCCGTTGATACATCAGGTTTAGCTACAGCAATTTTAACCAAAGTCGCAGATTTAGCTCGACGCAGTAATGGTGAAGTTATAGTTTTGCATATAGTTAATCTGCCCAATCAACCAGAAATTCAACAACTAGAATCACAAACTCAACAATTATTAGCAGATATCAGATATAAATTTGTCACTATCACAGGTACGGTTCCAGAAGAAATTATTCACATTGCCCAAAAGCATCATGCTACGGCAATTATCATGGGGAAACGGGGTCATCAGCCTTGGGCAAAAGTCCTCATTGGCTCAGTATCGCAAGCAGTTTTAGAAACTAGCCCCATACCTGTAATTTTGGTAGAAAATCGTGATCCCAATTATGAGCAAAGTTGAGCTTGCATCTATTCTTAATATCCATGAAAAGGAAGTTAGACGTATTCTAAGTCCCCACCACGCCACAAAATTATCTACAATGGAACGGACTCTAGCGGTACTCGGACAACGAGTTGAATTACAAATTAGTGCAAAATAGAATCTGTATAACGAGGATTCCAGAGAGTTATTGCGTAAGTACTGATAAAATATCAACATATAAATCTGAAGCAAAGTTTGAGATATGGGCGTACACCGCCAGCTAACATTGCCTAGATGCTTACGTAATGGAGGTTATCGATAAAGTCTTATATAAATTTGTCGTGTAAAAGGCGATCGCTTCTATGTCTGGGTGTAATCTAGAAAACTACAGATGGCACATTTCTCCGGTTACTCATATCATAAGTTTAAGTATAAATCTATAGCTTAAGCTTGTGTAATGAAAAGCCCAATTTTAGCCACAGCCGTATTTTTAACTACCATTAGTCTGACCACAACTGCCCAAGCAGCCAACTTTGAACACGTCAGACAGTTATTAGCTACCAAACAATGTCAAAACTGTGATCTAACTAATGCCGGTTTAGTCATGGCTGACTTATCTGGAGCGGATTTAAGCGGTGCTAATCTGACAAATGCTAACCTCAGCCGTGCTAATTTAAGCGGCGCTGATTTAAGAGGTGCAAACTTAAGCGGTGCTGGTTTATTTGGCGTTAACCTCAGCCAAGCTAAACTCAGTGGCGCAAATCTAGTGGGTGCTGACTTGAGAAACACCTTTTTAGCCAATACAGAATTTAATGGTGCTTCCCTTGATGGTGTTAACTTTCAAGGTGCAGTTGGTATACCCATGCAGATTGCCACACCAGAAGAATTCTATGCTTTAGGGGTAGCAGAAGCACAAAAAGGTAATCAAAAGCAAGCAATTTATTATTTCGATCAAGCGATCGCATCTCAGCCAGAATACGCAGGTGCTTACTTAGCCCGTGGTGTTGCTCGTTACCAAGTATTTGACCGAGAAGGCGCATTCCAAGATGCTCAAACTGCCGAAAAAATGTTTAAAGCTCAAGAAAACGAGGTAGGAATTCAAACCGCAGAAGCTTTTATGAAAGAACTACAAACACCCTACTCTGAGAAAGTCAGCACTGGTAAACCCAGCTTTTTTGACTTTGTAGGCAGTCTTGGCTCAGTTTTACTCCAGTTTTTACCTTTTTAAATGGGGGAGTAGGGAGTGGGGAGTGGGGAGTAGGGGGGAAGAATTGTAACTTCCTAATGACTAATGACCAATGACTCTATCTACTGAATTATGGGCAGCAAATCAAGATTTAGCGCAAGCTTGTCTAAAGCATCCTTTCGTTCAAGGCATCGCCGATGGAACTCTAGAAGCAGCTAAATTTGCCAACTATATCGGGCAAGATGCTTTTTTCTTACAAGCCTTTGCCCGTGCATATAGTATAGCCGCAGCGAAAGCCCCAGATTGGCAAGGTTTTACCACATTTCACGCCTTAGCAGATGGAGTTTTAGCAGAACTCAAGCTGCATGAAAACTATGCTACTCAGTGGGGCGTTGATTTGCGTATTGTGGAACCTGGAACTGCTACCCGTCGCTATACTGATTTTTTACTAGCGACCGCCTGGACTAATGATGTAGGTGTCACTGCTGCGGCCATGTCTCCCTGTATGCGTCTTTACGCTTTTTTAGGACAACAGTTAGCCCATCATGGTATCCCTGAACATCAGTATGCCGATTGGATTCGGACTTACAGTAGTGCAGATTTTCAACCCCTGACACAACAATTAGAAAGTTTGGTGGAACATTACGCTACTGCTAGTCCCTCTGTGTACTCAACTTACCGTTATGCCATGTCTTGTGAACTAGACTTTTTTCAAGCTGTTTGGACAAAATAACTCTTGAACCTGGCTGAATTATTCCATGTATACATGGGAAAATTAGTTAATACAATCGCAATTCCAGCGATGATGGCACGGAAGGAAAAAAGATGTCGGAAAATTTAAGAAGCCAAGTTGTCACCCAAGGAGTGCAGCGATCGCCTAATCGAGCTATGCTGCGTGCAGTGGGTTTTCAGGACGAAGATTTTAATAAAGCCATTGTCGGTATTGCTAATGGCTACAGTACAATCACTCCCTGCAACATGGGAATTAATAAACTAGCACTAAGAGCGGAAATTGGTGTCAGAGAAGCTGGGGCAATGCCGCAGATGTTTGGTACTATCACCATTAGCGATGGGATTTCAATGGGAACCGAGGGAATGAAATATTCCTTAGTATCACGAGAAGTTATCGCTGATTCCATTGAAACCGCCTGTACTGGACAAAGTATGGATGGTGTGTTAGCCATTGGTGGTTGTGATAAAAATATGCCAGGGGCAATGCTAGCGATGGCTCGCATGAATATTCCTGCTATTTTTGTTTATGGTGGCACAATTAAACCCGGTCACTACGATGGTAAAGATTTAACCGTTGTCAGTTCCTTTGAAGCAGTTGGTCAATACAGCGCCGGCAAAATTGATGGTGATGAACTCTTAGCCGTGGAACGTCAAGCCTGTCCTGGTGCTGGTTCCTGCGGTGGAATGTTTACAGCAAATACCATGTCTTCCGCTTTTGAAGCAATGGGTATGAGCTTACCTTATTCTTCCACAATGGCAGCCGAAGATGCTGAAAAAGCCGACAGTACGGAAAAATCAGCCGTTGCTTTAGTCGAAGCCATTCGCAAGCAAATCTTACCTCGGCAGATTATCACCCGTAAATCTATAGAAAATGCCATTTCGGTAATTATGGCTGTGGGTGGTTCCACAAATGCAGTATTGCACTTTTTAGCGATCGCTCGTGCAGCTGGAGTAGAACTCACACTAGACGACTTTGAAACCATTCGTGGACGTGTCCCAGTTATCTGTGATTTAAAACCCAGTGGTAGATATGTCGCCACAGACCTGCACAAAGCCGGCGGAATTCCCCAAGTCATGAAAATGCTGCTTGTGCATGATTTACTCCACGGTGACTGCTTAACTATTAGTGGTCAAACAGTAGCAGAAGTCTTAGCAGATATCCCCGCAGAACCACGCACCGACCAAGATGTAATTCGTCCTTGGAATAACCCCATGTATGCACAAGGACACTTAGCCATCCTCAAAGGCAACCTAGCTACAGAAGGGGCTGTAGCCAAAATCACCGGAGTTAAAAAGCCAATTATTACTGGCCCTGCACGGGTATTCGAGTCTGAAGAATCCTGTTTAGATGCCATCCTAGCAGGTAAAATTAAAGCAGGTGATGTTCTCATTATTCGTTACGAAGGCCCCAAGGGTGGCCCTGGTATGCGAGAAATGCTTGCTCCCACTTCAGCCATTATTGGGGCTGGGTTAGGCGATTCCGTAGGCTTAATTACTGATGGACGCTTTTCCGGCGGTACTTACGGCATGGTAGTTGGTCACGTAGCCCCAGAAGCAGCCGTTGGTGGTGCGATCGCCCTTGTAGAAGAAGGTGATAGCATTACCATTGATGCCTCTAATCGCCTCTTGCAATTGAACGTCTCAGATGAAGAATTAACCCGCAGACGTGCCAATTGGCAACCCTTACCACCCCGTTACACCAAAGGCGTACTTGCTAAATATGCCAAATTAGTATCTTCTAGCAGTGTTGGAGCAGTCACAGATTTAGACTTATTTAATGGTTAGCCATTAGTTATTTCCACCAAACAGAGACGTTGTATACAACGTCTCTATAACAGGTTTGGAATTGTTACAAGAGAAATGAAAATAGTTGCTGACCATCTTCTTTCCAGCTATATTAAAAAGTATTACCTAATCAGAGTTGATATCCGGTAATAATCCTTACCAATCATACCCAAAATGGGTTCATGGTTAACTTCGGTCAGTTGTGAGATGTACTATGGCTTCTCAAATAGACATAAATTTGTCCGAAGAAGTTTTACAACGCTGGCAAACAGCGAAAAGTGCTGTAAACCAAAGCGTTAACTCAATAACTAACTCAGCACAGCAGTTTAGCGAGTCTTTAAAAGAAACAGCAAATACAAAAACGGATCAAGCACTGAATACAGTTACAACTACCCTAGAAAAAGCTCAAGATTCCATAGAACAAACTTGGCAAACTGCTGAAAACATAAAAAATACAACATCAGTAGCACTACAAACTGCTGTCACTTCTTCTGTAAATGATTGGCTGACTCAACACCCCGCATTTTTGCGATTATTTCATATTCTTGATTGGGCAGTTAATCACCCAATGATCAGTTTAATCATTCTGCTTTTAGGAATTGCTCTGATTTGGAGTATTATCAAAGCAATTATCCGCCTGATAGAAACAGCTAGTTGGTCAATATTGCAAATTCCACTCAAATTAATCTGGGCTTTTCTTAAACTTAGCTTTGTTTCCTTAACTAAATTTAGAGGTTTTGCTATTCAACCAGCGACAGATCCTCAAACAACTCACAAACTAGCACTTCTACCTACAAACCCTCCAACCCTTGATAAAAACAAACACCAACGATTAGCAGAAATCTCTACCCGATTAGAAAAAATTCAACAAGAACAACAAGAACTTTTACAAGAAGCAGTAGACATAATTGCTACCGAAAAAATAGAGCTATAGCAACTCTCAATTATACCTCTCTGTGCCTCTGCGTGACACAAACCCACCCACCCTAACGCCCAGGCGATAACTGAGTAATAATCTCATCCTCCTGACCAGCCAGAAAATTAGCAAAGCGCCTAGCCAAAGGTGGTACAATCACAAGAGGATTGCTAAAACTAGAGAAAATGTGAACACCCTCAAATCCTGGAATAGCGCCAATCAAAGGTAGGCGATCGCTACTAAAAGCCACCAAACAATGATGCCAAGTTCCTGGTAAATCCGCCAACTTCGGTAATACTTGCTGAATATTTGTTCTTAGCCACTTTTCACTGTCCTCAGCATTGATCTTGGCAAAAGGATCTGTGAGAACACGGCTAACCTGACCCAAACGCAAACTACCATCTAGAAATTGAATCGCACCCACATCTAAAATTGGCGGAACTGGTTCATTAGGGATTTGCCATAATTCATCAACCTTAGTAGATTCCGCTTCTAACTGAAACCGTTGCAGATTTGCTGGCATGATTAAAGTGCGTAACTTCAAATCAACTGGTGGTGTTTCGATGACCTCAGCATGGGTAAAATACAGCTTCATGGAAATACCAGCCGATTTTAGTAGCTGTCTGCTAAATCCACCCGCACAAACTACCACATTGTTACCGTGGTAAGTGTCAATATTTGTTTGTACACCCTTCAACTTCATTCCTGCATTAGAAGATGAAGTAGTCTGTAAATCGAGAACTTGGGCAATTTGCATTTCACCCCCAGCACGCAGAAAAGCTTGAATATAACCTTGTATTGTTTTTGTTGCGTTTATATGACCATGTTTAACAGTCAAAGCCCCGGCGATCGCCTCTGGATTCAGCAGTGGTTCCAACTCACAAGCTTCTTTTGTATTGAGTAGCTGAGGTCGAATAGCAAGATGATTATAGGATGCAGCAGCTGCTTGTGGGTCGCTATCAGCCGCAATAGTGAGTAATAAATCTAGTTCCCGAAACTCAGTCTCAGCATCCAACTCTAAACTTAAGTTCCGGTAAAGAGCGATCGCCTCTTTGCATAGTTGGCGCGTCAGTGGCGTACTCCCAGACCAATAAGCCAGCCCCCCATAACTATAGCGAGTTGCATTCTCCGGTGTGCCGTGTTGTTCTAACAAAAGGACAGCAAAGCCAGTTTTTGCCAGTTCGTAGGCGATCGCCGCACCCGTAATTCCCGCCCCAACCACAATCCAGTCATAGTTCTTCATTCTTTACACCTATTCTTGATTCCCATACATCATATATAGATATATATGGAACACTCCAAATCCTGCAAACTCGGCTGTGGGCAAAGCAAACGACTCTTAGTATCGCCCCTTTTAAAAAAACTTTGGTTTACCCCTTGACGAAACCAGAGAGAGTAGATA